>DATAKF010000016.1:0-27913 GCA_036261775.1 Polyangiaceae bacterium
CCCCTGTACGACGGCCGCGTAGTCGAGCCCGGGAGCTGGGTCCAAGTCCAAAACCAGGATGTCCGGGTGCTCGTAGTCATCAGCTCGCGAGCCCCAGGTGTGGACCTCCAGCGTCCCGAGCTGAACCAAGCTGAACAAACCGCTGGCGTCGTCGAGCACGCTGTACAGGGCCTTCCCCTTTTTTTCTTCGATTGCCACGGACCGCAGTCCCGGCAGGCTGCCCGCGCTTGGATGCTTCTGAAAGAAGCATCTTTCTCGGCCATCCGGGCAACGCAGCAGCGTCAACGGGCGGTTCGAGACGTGCGGCAGCATCCGGTCCGCTACGAGCGCATAGTAGTCCAGCAGCTCTTGCTTGGTAATCCCTAGCTCGGGATACAGCACCTTGTCAGGGTTGCTGACGACATACCCTGCCTTGGCAGGCGGCAACGCCGAGGTTAGCGCTTTCATGGAAGTCGGTCGGGTCTCGCGCGACCTTGACTGCAAGCGATGTGCCTGAGCGCGGCCGCCTAGTCATTGTACCCACGTAGAAGGCATCTGACGTGGTGTGGCGGCACACTTGCCTCAGGAGTGACGCGATGAATCAAGGAGGAACCCGCTCAGCGTCACGCCACGCGCGGCAAGCGGACCACGAACGCCGTGCGCTCCGGCTCGTCGCAGCAGGCTTCGACGCTTCCGCCGTGAGCGGCGACGATCTGCTGCACGATGTAGAGGCCGAGCCCGAGGCCACTCTCGCGCTTGCCGCCCGTCTCTCGTCCTTGAAAGGGCTCGAACAAGCGACCCCGCGAAGATTCGGGGATGCCGCCTGCGTTCGACACGACCAGCCTGACGCTCGCGCTCTCCACGCCATCCAACTGAATCTGAATCGCCTCGTCCCGGCTGCCATGCTTGACAGCGTTGCCGAGCAGGTTCGAAACGACCTGCGCCAAACGGCCTGCATCCCACGTCCCCACGAGGTCGCCGCCTTCTGCAACCTCGAGCTTCAGCTCGGGCAACTGCGCCTGCTGTTCGCTGGCGACGCGGCGCACCAGCTCACCCAGGTGCAGAGTTTCTGGAACGATCTTGATACCACCGCCCAGGCGCGCGCGGGCCACGTCGAGCATCTGCTCGATGATGCCGGTCATGCGCCTGCCGCTGGAGATGATCCGGCTGGCAATCTTTTGGATTGCTTCAGGATCGGTCTGGCGGGGCAGCAGCTGGCCAGAAGCCAGCACGGCGTTCAGCGGATTGCGCAGGTCGTGGCTCAAGATGGCCATGAACATCTCGGTCGTGCGTAGGGCCTCTGTCTTTTCGTGCAGTTGGCGCGCTAGCTGCTCGCGCTGGCGGTAAAGCTGAAAGAACACGCTCGTCTTGCTCAGCAGTACGTGCGGCTCGATGGGCTTGAACAAGAAGTCGACGGCGCCCAGCTCGTAGCCCTTGAACACGCGGCTCTGGTCACGGCTGCCGGCGGTCACGAAGATGATCGGCACGTCGCGAGTTCGAACCGAGCCGCGCATCAGCTCGGCCAGCTCGAAGCCGTCCATCTCCGGCATTTGTACGTCGACGAGGGCGAGCGCTACTTCGTGCTCGAGCAGCAGCTCCAGGGCAGCTCTGCCCGAGCGCGCGCACAAAAGCTCCACGCCTTGGTCGGCCAGCAGCGTTACCAGCACCCGCAGGTTGTCTTCCACGTCGTCTACGAGCAAGCACTTCATGGTCGCACCTTCGTTTCTGTATCGATATTCAAGGCGCTCAGGGTCGCCGCCAGTTCTTTCAAGTCCAAGGCCAGGCTGTCGGGCACGGCCGCGAGCGCGGCCTGCGGCATCTGCGGGGCCACGGCACAGTCTGGTCTCTGCACCAGGGTCTGGCCGCCAGCCGCAGCGACGTACTTCAGGCCAGCGGCGCCGTCCTGGTTTGCGCCGCTGAGCACCAGCGCCAAAAGTCCCGGCCCGTAGCGATCAGCCGCCGACTGAAACAGGACGTCCACAGCTGGCCGGCAGTAGTGCACCAGGTCGTCGATCGAGAGCGCCAAGTGGTCACCGTCGACCAGCAGGTGGTAGTCCGGCGGGGCAAAATAGATTACGCCCGGCTCGATGGGCTGCTTGTCGAGCGCTTCCACGACGGCAAGCGAGCATTTGCTGGCGAACAGCTGCGAGAGCAGGCTTGGTCGTTCGCGCGGCACGTGGACGACCACGAACGTGGGCACACGGCAGCTCCGATTCAGCGCCGGCAGAACCGCCGAGAGCGCCTCGACACCCCCCGCAGAGGCGCCGATGGCGACCGCCTCGACTTGCTGCGGCGCGAACTCTACGGCCATCAAGCCGCCACCTTTCGATAGATGCGGTCCTGGCGCACCAGCTCGTCGAAACCCTGTGAATAGGCCGAAAAGCGCAGCGACTCCTTGGCGCCGATGCCCAGAAAGCCCCTGTGAGAGAGCGACTCGTGAAACAGACCGAGCGCGCGGTCTTGCAAGACACGGTCGAAATAAATCAGCACGTTGCGGCACGAAACCAGCTGTACCTCCGCGAAGACCGCGTCGGTGGCGAGGCTGTGGTCGGAGAACACGATGCGCTCGCGTAGGCTCGAGTCGAACAATGCCCCGCCGTAGGCCGCTGTGTAGTAGTCCGACAGTGAAGCCTTGCCGCCTGCCTTGGCGTGGTTCTCGCTGAAGGTCGCCAGTCGATCGAGGTCGTAGACGCCTGCCCGCGCGCGCTCCAGCGCCAGGCCGTTGATGTCCGTCGCGTACAGCAGCGTGCGCTCCAGCAGGCCCTCCTCTCGCAGCAGGATGGCGAAGGAGTACGCTTCTTCGCCGCCGCTGCAGCCGGCGATCCAGAGCTTGAGCGACGGATACGTGCGCAGGATGGGCACCACGTGCTGGCGAATAGCCAGAAAATACGAAGGATCGCGGAACATCTCGCTGACCTGCACGGTCAGAAAGTCGAGCAGCAGCGGGAAGGTCTGTGGCTCGTGCAGCAGGCGCTCCTGGAGCTGGCTGAGCGTCTTGCAGCCGAAGCGCGTCATGGCAGACTGCAGGCGACGCTTGAGCGACGCGGGCGCGTAGTTTCGGAAATCGTAGTCGTATTTGAGAAGCACGGCCTCGACGAAGAGCCTGAGCTCGAGCTCGAATTCGGAAGACGCGGTCACTTGGGCATCCAGACGCGAATGAGCGATACCAGCTTCTCGACGTCGAGCGGCTTCGCGACGTAGTCGTTGGCGCCAGCCTCCAGGCACTGGCGCTGATCGTCCTTCATGGCCTTGGCCGTCAGGGCGATGATCGGTAGCTTGCGAAAGCTGGCCTTCTTGCGAATTTCACGCATCGCGGTGAGGCCGTCCATCTCCGGCATCATCAAGTCCATCAGCACCAGATCGATGCCCTGCCCCGGCGCCGCGCCGAGCCGGTCGAGCGTCGAGAGCGCCTCCTTGCCGTTGCGCGCGATCTCCACCTTCATGCCCTTGGGCTCGAGTAGGCTGGTGAGCGCGAACACGTTGCGCACGTCGTCCTCGACGACCAAGATGCGGCGGCCATCGAGCGAGGCCTCGCGCTTTCGCACCTCCTTCAAGATGCGCTGCTGCTCGGGGGGCAGTTTGGTCTCCATTTGATGAAGAAACAACGTCACTTCGTCGAGCAAGCGCTCGGGAGAGCGCGCGTCTTTGATGATGATCGAGCGAGAATAACGGCGCAGGCGCTGCTCTTCGTCGGCCGTCAGGCTCCGCCCGGTGTACACGATGACCGGAGGGAAGCTGACGTCGTCGCGCGTGCTCAGCTTCTCCAGCAGCTCGTAGCCGCTGAGGTCGGGCAAGTTCAAGTCCATCACCATGCAATCGAAGGTAGTGCTCGCGAGGTGTTCGAGGGCCCGGCTCGCCGACTCGACATCGACGATCTCCACGTCGTCGCTCTTCAGCAGCTGCCGAACGCTCTCGCGCTGGCGCGCGTCGTCCTCCAGCACCAGCACGCGACGCAGCTTCTGCGAGGACTTCTGCTGCAGCGTTTCGATGGCCTGCACAAGATCCTGGCGCTTGACCGGCTTGATGGCATAGCCGACCGCCCCCAGCGCGCGCGCTTCCTGTGAGAGATCGTCGACCGAGGCCACGTGGACCGGTATGTGGCGCGTCAGCGGGTCGCGCTTCAGCTCGTCCAAGACGCCCAGGCCGGATTGGTCGGGCAAGTTCATGTCGAGCAAGATGGCGGTAACGCGGTAGCTGCGCGCTGCCGCGAGCCCGTCCGCGGCGGTGTGGGTCGCGACGCACTGGTAGCCCAGCTCTCGCGCGAGATCCCGCAAGACCTCGGCGAAGCGTAGGTCGTCCTCGATTAGCAAAATCACGCGTGAAGCGTCGTTCAGCTGCGCGCGATCGTCGACGATCTGCGAGGGGATGAGGCTCTTGGGCTTGAGGATGGGGACCTTCACTGCAGCTGGTTTGGGCGGCGGTGCTGGTGCAACGGGTGGTGGGACCCTCGAGTCTTGCGAGCCGTGGAACGCGCGCGGCAAGACCAGCGTGAAGGTGCTGCCGGCGCCAGGGGCGCTGCGCAGCTGAATGTCACCGCCCAAGCGCCGCGCGAGATCGCGCGAGATGCACAGCCCGAGGCCCGTGCCGCCGTACTTGCGGTGAGTGCTACCGTCGGCCTGCCGAAACGCTTCGAAGATGGCTTCGTGCTGGTGCTCGGCGATGCCGATGCCGGTGTCGGCGACGGCAAACTCGACGGTGTCGTCGGCGCCGGCCCTGACCTGCAAAGAAACGCTGCCCTGCTCGGTGAACTTGAGCGCGTTCGACAGCAGGTTCTTCAAGATTTGCCCGAGCCTCTGCGCGTCGGTCAAGATGCGCTGAGGCACGTCGCTCTCGATGGCCAGGCTGAGCGCCAGACCCTTTTCCTGAGCCAACGGCTGCAAGGTTTTGAGCTGTTGGTCGAGCGCGGCGCCGAGCGGCGTCTCGGTGACGTGCAGGTCCATCTTGCCTGCTTCGATGCGTGAAAGGTCCAAGATGTCGTTGATCAGGGCCAGCAGGTCGTTGCCTGCTGCGCTGATGGTTTGCGCGAAGCGCACCTGCTCGGCGCTCAAGTTGCCGTCTTTGTTGTCGGCCAGGAGCTTGGCCAGAATCAGCGAAGAATTGAGCGGAGTTCTGAGCTCGTGGCTCATGTTCGCCAAGAACTCGCTCTTGTACTGGTTGGCGCGTTGTAGCTCGGCGGCCCGCTCTTCGAGCACGACCTGCGCCTGGGCAAGGTCATCCTTCTGCGTCTCCAAGACTTGCGCTTGCTCCTCGAGCTGCGCGTTCGATTGCTCGAGCTCGGCTTGCTGGTTCTCGAGCCGCACCTGGGACTCTTTGAGCACGCGGCCCTGCTCTTCGAGCTCTTCGTTGGAAACGCGCAGCTCCTCCTGCTGCGCCTGCAGCTCCTCGGCTTGCCGCTGGGTCTCCTCGAGTAGCTCCACTAGGCGACTGCGATCCTTCGCGGAGCGCACCGCAATTCCGATCTGCTCCGAAGCGAGCGACAATAGCTCGAGATCGACGGCCTCGACCTTTCGGAAGAACCCGAGCTCAATCACCGCCTGCACCGTCCCCTCGTCGAGCGCCGGCGCTAGGACCAACTCTCGGGGGCGTGCGCTGCCCAGGCTGGAGCGAATTTCGAAGAAGTCGCTCGGGACGTCGCGCAAGTGCTGGAGCTTGTGTGTCTTCGCCACTTGGCCAAGCAGCCCCTCGCCGCCGCGCACGACCTCGTCCAACGCAGCGCCCGCTGGCGGCAACGCAAAGCCCGCAAAACGACGGAAGGATTTGGCGGACTCGGCTATGTAAACGCTACCGAGCTCCGCCTGCAGATGCGGCGCCAAGAAGCCGAGCAAATTCTCGCCCAGTTGCTCGAGCCGCTGTTCTCCTTGCAGTCGTTCGGCCAGCGCCATCTGGCTCAGCTGCAGCCATTGGCGGCGTTCGCGCGCTCGGTAGTCGCGCGACATGATGACCGCCGCCCCAGCGATGCAGAAGAACAGCAGGGCGGACCCACCCCAATTGACTGCGTTGGAAAAGGCGACTGCCTGTTGCCAGGCCTTCTGCTTGACCTCAAGCTCGCGCGTCTCGAGCTCCCGTAGCGTGGCGACCAGCGCGCGCAGGCGATCCATCGCCTCCTTGCCCCTGTCGGAGCGCACGATGGCGAGGGCTTCCTCGGGCTTGCCTTGCAAGCGTAGGTCGACCGTTTGTTGCAGTTCGGCGAGCTTGGCACCGAGCACCTGCTCGATCTCCGCGACTTGCCGTCGATGCTCGTCGTCTACGCGCGTGCGAGCCAGGTCTGCCAAGAGGAGCTTTACTTGCGCGCGCGACTGCTCGTAGGGCTCGAGGTAGCGTTGCTCGCCTGTCAGCAAGTAGCCGCGCTGCCCCGTCTCGGCATCCTTCGCGGTCGAGAGCAGCAGTTGTAGCCGTTCCATCGCCTTCAAGGAGTCGGTGACACCTTGCGCTGCCACCGTGCGACCTTGATGCGTGCGAAACGAAAACAGTGCAATGAACAGCACCGCGAGTATGGCGACGCCAAGCCCGGCTAGGGTTGGAAGCGGAAGCAACACGCTGGTCCGCGACGGCACGTTTCGGTGGCCGCTCGAAGGCGGCGACGACTGGGACAAGGTTTCTTAGGCTTGTGCGAGATCCATCGAAAAGTCATCCCGATCCTGCCCGGGGCAAATTGCCCTATATTTGGAGGGGTGGTGTTGGTCTCGCCCTTGCACAGGTTCGACCGATGTGCGCGGATTTCAAGAATGTCTGACAGACAGCGTGCGGTTTCGCCCCAGCGGTGCGCACGTGCCTGAGGCGAATGTGCGTCAGTTGTCGCAGTCTGCCGCCGATGACGAGGAAGCTAGCTTCCACGCGCTCGTCGACGCCATCACTGACTACGCGATCTTTCGACTCGACGCGGATGGCGTGATCGCGACCTGGAACGTCGGCGCCCGCAGGGTCAAGGGCTATTCGGCAGACGAGGCCATTGGCGCCCATTTCTCGATGTTCTACACGGCTGAAGATCGCGCCGCCGGCAAGCCCGAGCAAATCTTGGAGATCGTTCGCACCCAGGGGCGATACGCAGAAGAGGGCTGGCGAGTTCGCAAAGATGGCACGCGCTTTTGGGCCGGCGTCGTCTTGACGCCGCTGCTCGACGCGCACGGCCAGGTTCGAGGCTTCGCGAAGGTCACCCGCGACCTGACAGAGCGGCGTGAAGCAGAAGCGATGGAGCGACAGCTCGTACTCGAACAGGCGGCTCGAGCCGTGGCTGAAGACACGCGCGATCGGCTAGAGGCGAGCCAGCGTGCTGCCGAGGTCGTGGCGCGGCGCGCCGAAGAATCCAACCGCCTGAAAGACGAGTTTCTTGCGACGGTGTCGCACGAGCTGCGCACCCCGCTCAACGCGATCTTGGGTTGGGGCATGGTGCTGGAAAAGCGGCTGGCCGGGACTCCGCTGGAATCCGGCGTCGAAGCCATTTGCCGAAACGCCCGGGCCCAGGCGCGGATCATCGAAGACATCTTGGACGTGTCGCGCATCATCACCGGCAAGCTGCGCATTTCGGCGCAGAAGATCGACCTCGTCGAGGTCATTGGCGAGGCCATGAGCGTCGTCAAGCCGTCCGCTCAAGCCAAGAACATCGACTTTGCTTTCGTTCACGAGGAGGCGAACACCAAGGTCGTGGGTGACGCGGAGCGCCTGCACCAAGTGGTGTGGAACTTACTCTCGAACGCCATCAAATTCACGGACGAAGGCGGCGCCGTGCGGGTCTCGCTGCGGCGTAACGCGGACGGACGCGCCGTGCTGCGCGTCGCGGACACCGGCCACGGCATCGCGCCGGAGTTCCTGCCGTACGTCTTCGATCGTTTTCGGCAACAAGAGGCAGGCACGACGCGGCGCCTCGGCGGACTCGGGCTAGGCTTGGCCATCGTGCGCCACATCGTCGAGCTGCACGGCGGAAGCGTGGCGGCCCACAGCGCAGGCGAAGGCAGGGGCGCGACGTTCGACGTGATCTTTCCGATCCACGCGCTGGTCGAGCCCGAGGCCGCCCTCGTCAGTGAAACTGCGCACGCGCGTCCCGACTCACGTCGAGAGCGTTTCGCGCTGAACGGCGTCACGGTCTTGATCATCGACGATGATCGCGACTCACGCGAGGTGCTGGAGGAAGCGCTGACGGACGCGGGCGCACAGGTCAGCGTCGCAGAATCCGCAGCTCTAGGCTTTGCGAGCTATGTGGCCACGGAACCGAGCGTCGTCGTGAGCGACATCGCCATGCCGGACGAAGATGGCTATAGCTTTGCGCGGCGCATCCGAGCGCATCAAGCCGGCCGGGGCTCACCGCCGACGCCGCTGATCGCCCTATCGGCCTTTACACGAGCGGAGGACAAATTGCGCGCCGAGCAGGCCGGCTTTACCGCCCATCTGAGCAAGCCCATCGTCGCCAACGAGCTCGTCGAGCTCATCGCGAAGGCGTCGGCGCAGGCGCCATGAAAGCAGGGCTGGCGCTAGCTTGGCTCGGGCTTGCCGGCTGTCAGGCGCGCGCGGCACCGCCGCCCGAGGAAGGGCGTGACGGCGCGACGGCCACGGCGGCAGCCACGACAACGACAAGCTCGGTCCGTCGTGAGCCAGCCGGCCCGATTCGTATGGAAGCGCTCGCCGCCGCCGCCAAGTCGCCGATGTTCGTCATGCGTGGGGAGCCGCGCGGCCCGGAGCGCCTCGTCTTTTTGCACGGCATGTGCGGCCACGGTTTGGGCTACGCCCAAGCTTTTCAATGGAACGCCGCCAAAAAGGGCACCTTGATTGCGCCGCAAGGTGACGTCAGCTGCGGCGGCGTGTTTTCGAAGTGGTCGCAGGACATCACGGCGCTGGACGCGCGCATCCTGGAGGCTTTTCGCTCGCTCGGCGACACGAATGACGCCGCGGAAATCACCATCATGGGCATGTCGCAGGGCGCGGACCGTGCTGTCCAGTTGGCGAAGCGCTTCCCTGAACGGTACACGCGCTTGGTCTCGATGGCGGCGCCCAGCACCGTGACGGCCGCGCAGCTGCGGCACTTGCGCGGCGCGGTCATGATGGCGGGGGAGCGCGACCGCCGAGACTTGATGCAAGCGAGTGCACGCGCACTATCAGCAGCCGGAGTCCGCGCCACGTTCATGCTCATTCCGCAAGCGAGCCATGGCGCCATGGGCCCCACGCCCGAGCAAACGATGGGAGCCGCCCTCGATTGGCTGTGGCCGCCGTAATGGGTGGCCTGGGGCGTGTCCCAAAATTGGGATCGCTCGCGCGCCCCTGACCGGTCTTGGGCACCCGAATTGCATTCGGGTCGGCATGAGCTCCGAAGTTGCAGCGGGATGAGCCCACCGGAAGAAACCACGTCTGCGCCGCCCCAGCGCGCTGCCGTTCGACTTCAGGCGCGAACGCCGCGGCCGAACGATCCGCCCGCCACCACCAGAGCCACCAGAGCCCCAATGACGCTGCCGATCAGGCCGGCGGTGTTGAAGTCGAGCACGCGGCTGTCCGTGATGAGCGCTCCGATGAAGCCGCCGATGAATGAACCCACGACCCCCAGCAGCATGGTGGCTACCAGCCCCATCCTTTGGGAGCCGGGCATCACGGCGCGCGCAATGAAGCCAACGACCAAGCCGAAAACGAGAAAAAATAGAATGCCCATGGCCTCGAGTCTGCAAGGCACAGGCCAAGGCGAACTCGGCGTCCAGGCGTGAGTTCCCGCAAGAGCCGGCGCCATAACGCCTCGGGTGTGGTGTTTGCGGCGTCACGGTCGCAGGCTCTCACGGGGGAAGTGCCCTGCTCCAGCCAGCGATGTAAGTCGTGAGCTAGGCGGCCGCTCGGCTTCGGCTGGCCTTTTTGCTCGCCTTCTTTGGCGCTGGAACCTTGCCTCCGGCCGCGCGCGCTTCTGACAGGCCGATCGCAATGGCTTGCTTGGGGTTCGTGACCTTCTTGTTGGAGCGGCCCGAGCGCAGCGTGCCGTGCTTCATTTCGTGCATGGCGCGTTCGACCTTTTCGCTCGCCTTCCGACCATAACGCTTCTTGGATGCCTTCTTTCGAGTAGCCATGGCCGTTCAAGAAGCAATGGATGTGCCGCTCGGGTGGAGTTGAACGGCATCGCCGCGGTAGGCTCCTGACGCGCCGTCCACGCTAGCTGAGCTGCTTGAGCTTTCGGGTCAACGTGCGGCGGTCGAAGCCCAGCACGACGGCGGCGCGAGTCTTGTTGCCGCCGACTGCGGCCAGCACCTTGCGAATGTAGCGCTCCTCGACCACGCTCATGTTCGGGAGGTCGGCGGGGGCCGCGCCCACGTCGAACAGCTCCGTGGACCGATGGTCGCGAATTTTCGTCGGCAGGTCTGCCACCGTGATCACGTCCAAGCGGGCCAGTGCGACGGC
This sequence comes from Polyangiaceae bacterium, assembly GCA_036261775.1. Classification (GTDB taxonomy): domain Bacteria; phylum Myxococcota_A; class Polyangia; order Polyangiales; family Polyangiaceae; genus PMG-095. The sequence goes on from DATAKF010000016.1 coordinate 10,342, forward strand.
GCGCTCCATGCAGTTCTCGAGCTCGCGGACGTTGCCGGGCCAATCGTAGGTCAGCAGCAATTGCGCTGCGGCGGGATCGATGCGAAGGCTGTCCCTCGACGTGCGCTTTGCGGCTCTGCTGAGAAAGAGCTGAGCAAGCTCGAGTGGATCTCCCCCGCGCTCTCGCAGCGGCGGCACGTCGACGCGGACCACGTTGACGCGATAGAACAGGTCTTCGCGGAAGCGTTTGGCAGCCACTTCCGCCTCGAGATCACGATTGGTGGCGGTGACGATGCGAGCGCTGAACGGGACTTCCCGCGAAGAACCGACCGGACGCACCTTGCGCTCCTGGAGCGCGCGCAGCAGCTTGGTTTGCATCGACAGCGGCATCTCACCAATCTCGTCGAGAAATAGTGTTCCGCCGTTTGCTTCGACGAACAACCCGGCGCGATCCGCGCGCGCGTCCGTAAAGGCTCCACGCACGTAGCCGAACAGCTCGCTTTCGAGCAGAGTTTCAGGCACCGCGGCGCAATTGATGGCCAGAAAGGGGCCAGCGCGGTGGCTGCGCTCGTGGAGCGCGCGCGCCACGAGCTCCTTGCCAGTGCCACTCTCACCGGTAATGAGCACGCTGGTGTCGCTCTCCGCGACGCGCGAGATCAGCTCCGACACGCGCTGCATCGCGTCGCTTGCCCCAAAAGCGCTGGGCAGCTCTTGGGTCTCCACGCGACTGCGCAGGCGCCGTAGCTCTTTCGTCAGTGAGCGATGCTGGATAGCGCGCTCGAGCGTCAAGGCGAGCGCGTCCATCGAGGCCGGCTTGGTGACGAAGTCGTAGGCGCCGGCGCGAATGGCGCCGACCGCGTCGTTCATGGTGCCGAAGCCGGTCATCACGATCACCGGCATTTCAGGCCGCTTGGTGAGAGCGTGGCGGCACAAGTCGAGCCCGCTCTTGCCCTGCATGTGCACGTCGACTAGCAGTGCCGAATACTCCGTAACTTCCAGCTCCGCTAGCGCGTCATCTGGAGTGAGTCGCCACGTCGCGGAGTATCCGCGCTGGCCCAGCGCGACTTGCACCATTTCGCACATCTCGCGGTCGTCATCGACGACTAGAATGTGCGGCGCTCCAGCTGGCAGGCAGGAGCTGGACGCTTCAGTGGGTTGCATTTTGATCGCGGCGGCGGGCATTGCGCCTCGCTACGCAGTTTCCGGGCCAGGTGAACCAGCCAGAAAAGGCCGCATTCGCGACGCAGGAGCGCTGCGTCCGGAGACAAAACGCGACCCGCCCCAACAGCCGCGTAGCAAATCGCGGCGGTCGACATCGCTCGGCAGCAGGCGTCGCAGCTCGTTCGATGCCGCGTTTGCGCTGGGTGCCGTGTGAGACTCGCCAGCCGTCTCGTGGGGGTCAAGGTCTGCTGACTACGCTCGAGATCGTGGCCGGAAAAAGGAACGACCTTCTCCGCCCGGGGCGGGCGCTGAGCTCGTTGAGGCCCCGCGTATTCAGCAGAATACACTGATTCGAGCCGGGCGCGGTTAGCTGACGCTAGACTCTCGGCGTGTCCAAAGAGCCCCCGGTCGGCGTCTACGCGTACCTGGACTATCGTGCCTTCTTGCGCGACTACTACGCCGCCAAGAAGGCTGCCAGCCGCGGGTTTTCCTTTCGCGCGTTCTCCAAGCGGGCCGGCGTCGCGTCGCCGAATTACTTGAAGCTGGTCATCGAGGGCAAACGCAGCCTCAGCCTCAAGATGTCCGAGCGCTTTGCGCACGCTTGCGGGCTCGACGCCGACGCCAGCCGCTACTTCGTGCATCTTGTCACCTTCAACCAGGCAAAGACCTCCACCGAGCGCGCTCAAGCCTACGACAAGCTATCGGGCTTCCAGAGCTACCGACAGGCGCACAAGTTGGAGCTAGCGCACGCCGCCTACTACAGCGACTGGTACATGCCCGCGATTCGCGAGCTGGCCGCGTCCGTGCATTTTCGGGCGGAGCCGGAGTGGATTGCCGACCAACTCGTGCCCAAGATTTCGCCGCTGCAGGCGCAGCGAGCGCTGGAGACGCTGATCGAGCTTGGGCTGCTCGTCCGCAACGGGGCAGGGCGCTGGGTGCAAGCCGACGCGCTCGTGTCCACCGGCCCCGAGACGCGTGGCCTGCATATCGTCGCGTTTCATCGAGCCATGACCCGGCGCGCTATCGAGTCGATCGATTTGGTTCCCGCCTCGGAGCGCGATATTTCGTCGCTCACGCTGTGCTTGGGGCGCGGCGGGCTTGCCACCTTGAAGACGCGGCTCCAGCGCCTGCGCCGCGAGCTCCTGGAGCTGTCGGCGTTGGAAACGGAAGCGGAGCAAGTCGTGCAGGTCAATTTTCAGCTGTTCCCGCTCAGCGTGGCGCCCAAGCGTGGAGGAAACCGGTGACGCGACCGCGCGGTCAGGGCATGCTCCGGGCGATGCGCGTTGGCGTTCGGCTTGGCCTCAGCTGGGTTCTCTGCGCGTTGGCGTGTCCCGCTTGCAACAGCGGGACGGAGACGGGTAACCCGTCGTTGACCGGCGCGCTCAGCTACACCGGCTACTCCAGCAAGCCGGCGGACTTTAGCGTGCGTGACGGCGGCTCGGTCGCAAACATCGAGACAGCGTGGCTCGATCTCGACTCGGTCAGTGTCTCGCCGGATGGCGACTGCGGCATCGAGGGCGGCGAGGCCTTCCTGGTGCCCGCGCTGGGCGTTGGCGATCACGCGGCGGGGGCGCACAACTTTACGCCCTTCGCTGCCAAGGCGGGTGCCTTCTGCAGCGTCGAGCTACCGTTCGCGCGCGTGCCCTCCGACGCCGCTGGCGGCAACCTACCCGACGACCTGCTCGGTAACTCGCTGCTCATTACCGGTACGCTGGCGGACGGTACGCCCTTCTCGATCGCGAGCAGCGCGACGCCAGTCGTCGAGCTTCGAGCGGAAGCCGCTGGTTTCGCGCTCTCTGCCGACCAACCCGACGCCGTCATCGCCTTCGATTTTGCGGCCTGGCTCGACGGAATCGACTTCGACGCGGCCGAGCGGAGCGACGGGCAAATCGTCATCTCTCCCGACTTGAACAGCAGCTTGCTCGCCACCTTCGAGCAGAACCTTGCGGCGGGGGTCGCGCTGTATCGCGATCGCGATGGAGACGGGCTGATCGACGTCGACGCCGAGCTGCTCGCCCGCAGTCAGTAGCGGCTAGCCTGACGGCGTATTCGTGTGAATACGCCATCTCGAAAGCGGGGCTGGCGACGGCCATGAGCCGCACCAACACTCTCGGCGAAGACGAAGCCGCGGTGGCTTCGTCGAAGCGGAGCCTCGTGGGCTCCCGGGAGAGCGAAGATGAAGTACTTGCCTTGGATGTCGATGATGCTCGTGCTCAGCCAGAGCGTGCTCGGCTGCAGCGATGACACGAATGAACCCACGGCCAGCGGCGGCAGCACCAGCAGCGGTGGGAAGGGCTCGGTCGCCGGTAGCGGTGGCAAGAGCGCGGCCCAGGGCGGCAGCGCGAGCCAAAGTGGCAGCGCAGGTGCGGGTGACGCGGACGCTGGAGCCGGCGGCGCCCAAGCCAGCGCCAAAGACATCGTCGACACCGCTGTGGCAGCCGGGAGCTTCACCCAGCTAGCCGACGCTTTGGCTGCGGCGGGGCTCGTCGAGGCCTTGAAGGGCGAGGGCCCGTTCACCGTTTTCGCCCCCACGGACGAAGCGTTCGACGCTTTCGAGGAAGAGAACCCGGGCGTTCTCGCTGGCCTCAGCAAGGACGAGCTAGGTGCCGTGCTGAAGTATCACGTGGTCGCGGGCGCGGCAGTCGAGTCGGATGCGCTCAAGGACGACCAGGTGTTCGTGACCCTGAACGGCTCGCCGGTGCTGATCGACACCACCGGCGGCGTGAAGGTGAGCGACGCCAAAGTCACGACAGCCGACGTCACGGCCAGCAACGGCGTCATCCACGTCATCGACAAGATCATTCTCCCGCCCGCCGATGATATCGTGCAGACGGCGATCGCTGCGGGCACCTTCGAGACGCTGGCCGGAGCCCTCACCGCAGCCGACCTAGTCGCGACGCTGCAGGGCGACGGTCCTTTTACGGTCTTCGCTCCGACCGACGCTGCTTTCGACAAGCTCGCGGCAGTGCCCACGGGAGACGCCTTGAAGGACGTGCTGCTGTATCACGTCGTCTCGGGCGCCGTCGGCTCAGGCGACCTCAGCGCCGGCGAGGTCTCCACCCTGCTCGAGGACAAGTCGCTGACGGTTTCACTCACAGGCGGCGTCAAGATCAACGACGCCAAGGTGACCACAGCCAACATCATCGCGAAAAACGGCGTCATTCACGTCGTCGACACCGTTCTCGTTCCCGAATAACCAGGTAGCGCTCCCAGCGCGGGTCGTCGCTTCTGGGCGACCCGCGCTGGCCGCCGTCCACCGCTCGCGCCCGGGGCACTTGGACAGCGCTGCCAGCGCCGGTACGGACACAGAAGGAAGAAGGGCCGAGCCAGGCGTCGCCGGAGTGACGCCGGCCGCGCCTGGCGCGTCGGTGGTTTCGCACCTACCGGGGTGGGCCTGCGCGCAGCGCTGAGCCGCGATTTTGCAGCTCGGGGCTCGTCGGTCGCCGCAAGGTTTCCGGCTTGTGCTAGGGTCCGCCCGTCGCTCGGGGCGCGGTTGCCTTCGGACCGCTGAGAAGTACCCGTTGAACCTGATCCGGTTTGCACCGGCGTAGGGAAGCGTCGCCCGGGCCCCATTCTCCTGCGCGGCGTTCCCTCGAAAACGAGAGAACAAGCTGATGGCACAGAGAATCCTCCCCCTGCGTGGCGCCGCTAACCCTTCGAGCGCCCGCGAAGGCACCAACCCCGGATCGTTTGCCAACGCGCCGAGCATTGGCGGGCCGCTCTCGTTCTCGTCGCCCGACACGCCCGGCATGCCCGCGCACAGTGACAAGACGGCCTGGGATTTCCTACCCGCGGGTTGGAAGCGCGAGGGCGAGTTTGCGACCGCGCCGGCGGGCTTCGAGCCGATCACGCAGCTGGAGTCGGCCCGCCTCGGCGTCGTCACGCCGCAGATGCAGCGGGTCGCCGAGCGCGAGCCGCACCTGACGGCCGAGCAGGTACGTCACGAGGTCGCGACGGGGCGGCTGATCATCCCAGCCAACGTCGTCCACCTGGGTTTTCAGCTCGATCCGATGGCGATTGGCCGCGCCACCAAGACCAAGGTGAACGCCAACATGGGCGCCTCGCCCGTGTCCTCGTCGACCAACGAAGAGGTCGAGAAGCTGCACTGGTCGGTGCGCTGGGGCGCCGACACGGTGATGGACCTGTCGACCGGCGGGAACCTGGACGAGTGCCGCGAGGCCATCGTCAAGAACTCGAGGGTGCCGATCGGCACGGTGCCGATTTACTCGATGATCATCGGTCGGAAGATCGAAGACCTGACGGAGTCGGAGATCATGAAGGGCCTGATTCACCAGGCCAAGCAAGGCGTCGACTACTTCACCATTCACGCAGGCGTGCTGCGCGAGCACCTGCCGTACGTGCAGAAACGTCTGATCGGCATCGTGAGCCGGGGCGGCTCTTTGCTCGCCAAGTGGATGTTGGTGCACGGCAAGCAGAACCCGATGTACACGCACTTCGACGAGATCTGCGACATCATGCGCGAGTACGACGTCTCGTTTTCGCTGGGCGACGGTCTGCGTCCGGGCGGATTGGCCGACGCCTCCGACCAAGCGCAGCTGGCCGAGCTCGACACGCTGGGCGAGCTGACCGAAAAGGCTTGGAAACGCGGCTGCCAGGTGATGGTCGAAGGGCCCGGTCACGTGCCGTTCGATCAAATCGAATACAACATGAAGCTGCAGCGCACGGTGTGCCACGGCGCGCCGTTCTACGTGCTGGGTCCGCTGGTGACCGACGTCTTCCCCGGCTACGATCACATCACGAGCTGCATCGGCGCCACAGCGGCCGCGTACCATGGCGCTTCGATGCTGTGCTACGTGACCCCGAAGGAGCACGTCGGCCTGCCCAAGAAGGACGACGTGAAGCAAGGCTGCATCGCCTACAAGATCGCCGCGCACGCCGCTGACGTGGCGCTCGGCATCCCCGGCAGCCGCGATTGGGATGACGCCTTGACCAAGGCGCGCGCCGCCTTGAACTGGGAAAAGCACTTCGAGCTGGCGTTCGACGCCGACACCGCGCGCGCCTTCCACGACGAAGATCTCGACGTGGATACCGATTTTTGCGCCATGTGCGGCCACGACTGGTGCTCTGTTCGCATCTCGAAGGAGATCAACGAGTTCACCTCAGGCAAGGCCGAAGGCTTCGCGCGCGAGAAGGTGATGAAGAGCCCCGCGCTCACCGCCGAGCAGCGTGAGATCCTCGAAAAGCGCGGCGTGTTGCCGCCGGAAGAGCTGCACCGCCTAGCCAGCAAGACGGCCGGCGCCGTCGGCGCTGCCAAGGGCGCGAAGGCTTCGTGCCACTCGGACGTGGCCGACGACTCCCGGGCGCAGCAGATTCAGGAGCAGCTAGTGCAGCTGCGCGTCAAACAAGCGCCGACCGCCGCCGAAGAATAGCCGCGTTCGCGTGCAGCACCTTCTGAGCCAGACAGCGTCGGCCAGCACAGCGGCTCGGTCCTTCTACTTCAAGAACGCTAGGGCGATCGTCATCCACGGGTCGTCGTGCGAGCGCGCGCTCGAGAAATTCAGATAGGGACTGCCTTGGTTAGAACCTCGAATCCGACTGGCCGACTGACAGAAGACGGCTATGCTGCGCGCCGTGCGCCATTTGCCCGTCACCGCTAGCGCTCCCGCCGAGCCGCCGCGGGTGACGCACGCGCAGGCGTTTGGCCTGCTGCCGGCTGAGCTTGCGGAGCTGGGTGTGCCGGCGGCCGCGGCGACGTTCGAACGCTTGCAACGCCCCTGGCTCTGGCAATCCGGCGCGCCGGTGTCGAGCAAGGGCGCGTCCGCGCTCCTGTCCGCTTTGGGGCTCGAGCTGCCGCGTATCGTCGAGCGTCACGCTTCCGTGGACGGATCCACCAAGCTCTTGCTCGCGTTCGGTCAAGAGCGCGTCGAGGCCGTGCACATGCCGCGCGCGATCGGTAGCGGCCGCGTCACGCTGTGCATTTCGAGCCAGGTGGGCTGCGCGATGGGCTGCGGGTTCTGCGCGACGGCCAGCATGGGCTTTCACCGCCACCTGAGCGCGGGTGAAATCGTGGGGCAGGTGTTGCGCGTGCTCGCCGAGCTCGGGCCGCGACACCCGAGCGAGCTCACGCTGGTGTTCATGGGCATGGGCGAGCCGCTGCACAACCTGCCCGAGGTCGCGCGAGCCATTCGGGTGCTGTGTTGCCCGGCTGGGCTAGGACTTTCGCCCAGGCGCATCACGGTTTCGACCTCCGGCTTGGTGCCCGAGATCGACGAGCTGGGGGCCTTGAATCCGCGGCCGCTCTTGGCTTTGAGCCTGAACGCGACGACGGATGAGGTGCGCGGTGAGCTGATGCCGATTGGCCGGCGCTACGACCTCGCTGCGCTGCGGGCCGCGCTGGAGCGCTTTCCGCTGCGGCCGCGCGAGCGTATTACCGTCGAGTACGTGCTGCTTCGAGACGTGAACGACAGCCCCGAAGACGCTGCGCGGCTGGCCGCGTTTTGTCGTTCGTTTTCGCACAACATCAACCTGATTCCGTTCAACGAGCACTCGCTAGCGCCGTTTCGGCAGCCAGCGGAAGGTCGCGTCGACGCATTCGCCCGCGCTTTGCTCGCGCAGGGCCGCACGCTCGTTACCGTGCGGCGCTCGCGTGGTCGCGACGTGCAAGCTGCCTGCGGTCAACTCGTTCAAAGCTGAGCCAGCGCTTGATTTCGAAGATCATCCTTGCAGTGCTGGTGTTCAAGCTCCTCGGCAAGTTGGGGCTCAAGACCAAGCTGAAGATCTTGAAGCCGCGCTTCGATCGTGCGGTGAACATCACACTCGTGGTGCTTGGGGTTGCCTATGTCGGGCAACTGCTTTGGCTGTTTTTCCAACGTCGCGGTCACTGAGGCCGGCAGTCGTTTTGGCTGGTTTTTCAGCGTCGCGCTGGGCATTGAGACAAAAAGCCTCGTAGCAGAATCACTCCAACCTGGTGGGTGATTTTGTGAGTCCGTGTGAGTGTTTTGTCAGAGACAACGCCATAACGTGTTTTCAATTCGATCGGGGGTGTCGAGGTGCGGACATTCTTGCGAACGTGAATCAAGACGGCGTCACTGCGCATCGAGCGCGGCCTCCCCGTCGGGGTGCGGCACTTCCATGTCTAGACGGCACGGTGTCAGCGATCGGACAGATGAAGCAACGGGGCAGCAAGGGTTTGGCTCGCAAACCAAGCTGAGGGTCGCGCCGCGCAACGTGCAGCTGTTGCACGAAGTCGTGATCACGGGCGTTGGCGCGTTGCTGCCCAACTGCGACAACCGCGAAACCTTCTGGCAGCAGCTGCGCGACGGCCAGTCGCAGATGGCGATCGAGCCAGACCCGGCGGATGGCATTCCGTGCGCCATGGGTCGCGTGCGCGACTTCGAGTGCGCGCGTTACATGGATGGCATTCCGGCGCGGCTGTACCAGGGCTGCCACCGCGAACAGCAGCTGTATTTGGCTTCGGTCGTGCAGGCCGCGCGCGATGCTGGCCTGACGCTCGACGACCTGCCCGGGGTGCGCACGGCCCTGTTCGACGGCACTTCGCGCGGCAATTTCGCGCACTGGTACGAGCTCATTCACCACAAGGTGCACGACGCCAGCCGCTTCAGCCCGCGTGACTTGAACCTAGGCATGCCCGGGCAAGCCGTCGGGCTCGCGGCTGCCATCTTGGGCGTGCAGGGGCCGACGTTCACGTTCAACAACTCGTGCGCGTCCGGCGTCGTCGCGATCGGTCACGCGTTTCGGGAGCTGCAGTCGGGGCGCATCGACGTTGCGTTCGGAACCGGCCACGACGCCGCGCTGATCGCGCCGCTCTACCAGATGTACCGCGACGCTGGCTTGGTCAGCAGCGAGCGCGAGAGCCCGGAGCTGGCGATCCGTCCGTACGCTGGCAGCTCTGCCAACGCCTTCGGTGAAGGCGCCGTCACTTTGGTGCTGGAGCGGCGTGAGCACGCCGAAGCGCGCGGCGCCGTGCCGCTAGCGCAGGTCGTCGCGTTTCGGCACGGCAATGGCGGCGAGCATCCGACCGACGTCGACTTCAGCGGCGGCAGGCCGGCTCAGCTGCTCGAGCAAAACTTGGAGGAAGCGGGCCTCACCTCCGCGGAGGTCGACTTCGTGCTGGGGCACGGTAACGGCGTGCAAGCCAGCGATATTTCCGAGCTGAACTACATGAAGCGCGTGTTCGGGCGCCGCACACGTGACGTGCCGCTCATCTCCACCAAGCCGATTTACGGCCACACCTTGGGTGCTTCCAGCGCGTTGAACGTGGCGGCGGCAGCCCTCATGCTGCACCACGACTACGTGGTGCCGACGGTGCGCCTCGACGAACGTCGCGTGGTGCACGGTTTCAATCATCAAGCCAACCGCGGCGAAGCGCGGCCGCTGCGCAGCGGCTTCATCGTGGCGTACGGGATTGGCGGGCAGAACGCCACGCTGCTGATGCGGAAGGATGGGGCATGACCGGCAACGCGCGTCGGGGCTTGGGCTACGTGAGCGAGCTGATTGCTGCTGCGCACGCATACCCGAGCGATCTGGTGGACAACGCCGAGTACCTGCGGCGCTGCCGCTTTACACTCGGCGCCTCACCCGAGCAACTGGCGCGCGAAACCCAGATGCAGACGCGGCGCTGGTGCTTGCCGCACGAGAACACCGCCAGCATGGCGCGCGCAGCCGTGGCGCGGCTGTGTGACGAGCACCCCGAGCTCCCAGCAGAGATCGACGCGGTGGTGGTCGCGTCGGGCACCACCATGCCCATGGCGCACCCGACCGATCCCGAAAATTGCGCTTTTGCCGATATTGCTCCGTTGGTTTTGGCTCAGCTCGGGCGGACGCAGGCGTTGGGGCTCGACATCAAGGCCTGCTACTGCAGTGGCTTTTTGCGCGGGCTGCAGGTGGCCGACGGGCTGCTGGGCAACGCCAACTACCGCTCGGTGATGGTGCTGGCGGTCGAGCAGGGCAGCCGCTTCTCGGTGGCCGAGACGAACCGCTCGTCGTTTTGCTACATCGTCGGCGACGCCGCCGGCTTGGTGGTGCTGCGCCGAGCAGCGCCGCGCGCGCGCGCTGGCATCGTCGATCACGTGGGCTTCACCGACGTCGACAAGTTGTCGTGGGTCGGTATCGGTGATGACGCCGCTTCCATCATCATGCTGGGCTCGCGCGCCGGAGAGGCGACGACGCGCCTCTTGCTGCAGTGTGGGCGCGAGCTCTTGCAGAGAAACGGGCTCGACCCGACAGACGTGGATTGGCTGCTGCCGATCCAGACCCATGCCGGGTTGCTGGACGGAGTGCGCGGCGAGCTAGGGTTCGACGCGACGCAGCTCTTGTGGGTCGGCGACCGGCGTGGCTTCTCGGGCAGCTCGAGTATTCCGGCGTGCTTGTCGGAGCACTTGGCGAGCGGTCACGTAAAAAAGGGGGATTTGGTGCTTTCGCTGGCGGTCGGCGCGGGCATGAACTGCGCGGGGGCGCTCTACTACGCATGAGCGCACGCATGAATCGGCTGTTGTCCCTGCCGGAGGCGCTCGAAAGCTTCGTCGAGCCCGGCCAGCACCTGTGTTTCGCGTCCACGCCCAGCCGCTCCAACGCTGCCGTTCGTGAGCTCGCTCGGCAGTTCCGCCGCAAAAAGCCCGACTTCGTGCTGGCCGCCACCGGCTTTCATTCGCTCCTGCACCTGCTTGGCGCGTTGCGGCTGGGGCGGCGTTACGTCGGCTGCTTCTTCGGCGACAACTACCCGACACCGCGGCCCAATCGGCTCTACGCCGAGCTGCTCCGCGAAGGCTACGACCTCGAGCAGTGGTCGCTGTGGAGCTACGTGTCCGCGCTGGCCGCGGGCGCGTACGGGCATCCGTTCGGCATCACCCGCTCGCTGCTGGGCACTTCGCTCGGTGCGCAGCTGGCCGAGCGCGGCAAGCTACTCGAGATCACCGATCCGGCCGATCCCGACCGGCGCCTTGCGCTGGTTCGGGCCATGACGCCCGACATCACGTTCTTGCATGCGCCGCTCGGCGACAGCCAGGGCAACGTCGCGTTCTCGCCGCCCTACGGCGAGGGCTTTTACGGCGCCCTGGCGGCCAAGCGCGGCGTCATCGTGACGGTGGAGCGCGTGGTGTCGAGTGATATTCTCGCTACTTTGCCGCATTTTCGGCCCCTGCCGGCGCATCGCGTGCTGGCGGTGTGCGAAGAGCCGTTCGGTGCGCACCCGCAGCCGCTGCACGTGGCGCCCGCCGAGCTGCGCGCGTTCGAGCCTGGCTACGCTGACGACTACGCCGCCTATTCGGGTTGGCGCAGCCTCAGCCAAGAGCCGGAGGCGTTCGAGCGCTTTGCGGCGCAAGTACTGGACGCGACCGACGGCGCCGCTGGCTACCGCGCCTTCGTTTCCGCTGCGCGCTTCGATGCGCTGCGGCGCGTGCCTGCGTCGGTGCCGCCCCCGGCGTCGCTACAGGCCGATCAGCTGGAGCCGACGGATGATCTGCTGCTCCTCGCCGGACGCGCGCTGGCGCGCCGAGTCACGCAAGGCGGCTACCGCTCGATCTTGGCCGGCATCGGTCAGGCCTTCGCGGCGTGTCGGCTGGCCAAGCAGCTGCTGGGCGAGCGAGCCGACGACGTCGAGCTGATGATCGAGACCGGCTTTGCAGGTGTCGACGTGGAGGACGCGCACCCGTTCTTGCTCAGCCGCGAGAACATCGCGAGCGCGACCCGCCTCACCGCTGTCGACAGCATGCTAGGCGCGCTGTGCTGCGGCGGTAGCGCCGCGTGCATCGGCGTGATCGGCGCGGCCGAGGTGGACCAGGACGGCAACGTCAACAGCAGTCTGTCCAACGGCGAGCTGTTGGTCGGCCCCGGTGGCGCGCCCGATATTGCTGCCTGCGCGCGCGAGGTGATGGTGCTGACGCGGGCCGATCCGCGGCGTTTGGTGCGCAAAGTCGAATACATCACCAGCCTGGGCCAGCGGGTGCGCACGATCGTGACCGACGCTTGCGTGTTCGAGCGCAGCGCGGCGGGCGAGCCGTGGCTGGTGCGCGACGTGGTGCCAGCGCGCGCAGCTGCGCTGACGGACTTGCTGCACAACGGTGGCTTTCGTTTCGCGATGCCAGGTCCGCCGCCCACGGCGCCAGCCCCGAGCGAGCTCGAGCTCGAGCTGCTGGCGCGGCTGCGCTTTACGACGCCCGGCGCCGGGCAGAAGAGCGAGGCGCGCGGTGGCTGAGCTGCGTATCACGGGGCTCGGCACGTACTTGCCGGAGCGGCTCGTGACCAACCGCGAGCTGCCGCCTCTCGAGCCGCCGCACAGCTTGGCCGACATGGACAAGGTGGGCGTGCGAGCGCGCGGCATCGCCAGCCCGCACGAAGACGTGCAGTTCATGGCGCTGCGAGCGGCCGAGCGCGCCTTGGAGCAGGCCCAAGTCGCGGCGGATTCGCTCGACTTCTTGATCTTTGCGAATTGGAGCGAGCGCCGCTACACGCCCGACTTTGCGCCGCGTATTCAGCACGCGCTCGGAGCCCGGCGCGCGTTTGCGTTCGACATTGGCTGCGCCTGCGCGGGGTTTCTGTACGGCCTGACGTTGGCTCACGGCTACCTGCAAAACCCGCGGTTTCAGCGCGGTTTGGTGCTGGCCGCGGACAGGTCGACCGATCGCCTGCGCCGGGGCAGCCGCGCCACGCTGGTGTTCGGTGACGCCGCCTCGGCGATGGTAGTCGAAAAGAACGCGGCACGAGGCAGCCTACTCCACGACTACGAGCTGCGGACCGACGGCTCGCAGCACGGCATCATGGACGTGGGGCCCGACGGCTACTTGAACCCCAAGATCAAGCAGCGCGACTTGAACCAGCTCGCCGGCAGCTCGTTGGCGAGCGTGAGCCGAACGCTACTCGAGCGGAATCAGCTCACGCTTGCAGACGTGGATTGGCTCTTGCCCCATTCGGGCACGGCGGGCGTCCAAGCCATGCTGGCCGAGCACCTGGGCGCGCCACCAGAGAAGACGCTGAACAACTTGGCCGAGGTGGGCAACGTCACTTCGTCGTCGATCCCGGTGTCGCTGCAGCATTTCATTCAGCAAGGCAAGCTGAAGCCGGGAGATCGCATCCTGTCGGCAGCCGTGGGACTCGGCTGGCAATACTGCGCGGTGCTCTACACGCTATGACGGCTTCATCGCGACTTCAGGGGCAGTTGGCGCTAGTCACAGGCGTCACGTCTGGCATCGGCGCAGCTACGGTGCGGGCGCTGTTGGCCGAGGGCATGCGCGTCATGGGTGTGGGGCGCGACGCCGAGCGGCTGGAAGCCGCAGCGCGCGGTTTTGGAAGCGCTTTTCGGCCAATTCTCGCCGATTTGGCGGTGCCTGAAGCACGCCAAAGCGCCTTCGCGCAGCTGGCCTGCGGCGTCGAAGAACCCGTGCGGCTCTTGGTCAACAACGCCGCCGAGTGCCTGTACGACAGCCCGCTCGACGTGCCGGCGGCGCGCCTGTCGCGACTGTTCGAAATCAACGTCACGGCCGCGCTGGAGCTGACCCAGCAGCTGGCCCGCAGCATGTCGCCGGGTAGTCACATCATCAACGTGTCGTCGGTGGTGGCGCAGCACTTGCCGGCTGCCAAGTTTGCGCCCTACGCGGCCACCAAGACCGCGCTGGACTGTTTGAGCGAGGCGTTGCGGCTCGAGCTGCATCCGCGCGGCGTTCACGTGAGCACGGTGTCGCCCGGCTTGGTCGACACGCCCATTTACGACAAGGTCGAGGGGTTCGAGCGAGCGCGTCGCAAGATCCGCGAGCAAGTGCCCGCCTGGCTCACGGCCGAAGACGTGGCCGAGGCGATCGTGTGGATCGCCAGCCGGCCGCCGCACTTGGTCGTTTCCCAGTTGAGCCTTTTGCCCAGCGCGCAGGCGCGTTGAGGAGCCGAGTATGAGTAAACCCCCACACATCAGCGACACCGAGGCCTATGTCGAGTCCATCTTCGGCGCCGGAACGGGGGAGGCACACGTGCGTTTTCTCGACCGTATTCAGAACCCGGCGCTGCGCGAGATGATTCACCGCTACCACGTGCTCGAGGCCGATACGTCCGAGCTGAGCCTGCAGGAAAACTACCTGCTTGGCATGTGCGTGCTGTGCGCTCAGCGGGACTACCAAACGGCTGCTCTATTCGCCAAGACGCTGCTCCACTTGGGGGTGCGCAAGGAAAAGCTGCTGGAAGCAACGGCGCGTCTGTCGATGTGGGTCGGCGGGCTGCCGGCCGTGGACGCCAGCTTCACCATTCAAAAGGCCATCCGCGAGTTCGAGCGCGAAGGCTTGGGCTCACTCGGGGTTTGGTTCCCGAAGGCGGACAAGTGAGTGAATCCGCGTTGGCGCCCACGCTGCTGGCCGACAAGCGCGGCTTGGTGCTGGGCGTCTCGAGCGAAGAGAGTGTCGGCTTTCATACGGCCAAGGCTTTGCGCGGGCACGGCGCCGAGCTGGCCGTGACGGGGCGCCCTTCGCGCGCCGCGCTGCTTTCGCGCCTGGCCGACGAGGGCTACGTCACCGCCGAGCTCGACGCGCTGCAGCCAGGCTCAATCGAGCAAGCCGTGACGCGCGTCGGCGAGCGCTTCGGCCGGCTCGACTTCTTGGTGCACACGCTCGTCCACGTACCCGAGGGCGCCTTGGCGCGCCCGGTCACGGCGCTCGGCCAACGCGAGCTGGGAGACGCGATGGAAGTAGGGGTGAGGTCGCTGCTCGTGGCCGCGCAACACGCCAAACCCTGGCTCGAAAAGTCGAGCTCGCCTCGGATCGTGACGCTGCTCTCGGGCGGCGCCGATTTCGCGATGCCGAGCTACCACGTCGTCGGCATCGTCAAGGCTGCCTTGGGGGCGGCCGTGCGCTACCTGGCGGCCGAGCTGGGACCGGCCGGAATCTTGTGTAATTCCGTGAATTTTTCGATGCTCGAGACCGACGCGGCGCGCCGCGAAATCGGTGAGGAGCGCACCGCGCAGACCCGTGAGCACCTCGCCAAGCGCGCCATGACGCGCGCGCCGCTCGGCTACGCCGACGTGACGCGCAGCATCGCGTTTTTGGTCAGCCCGCTGTGCAGCAACCTCACGGGTGAAGCCGTGCTGGTCGATGGCGGATTTTCCAGGAGTTACTTCTGACACCAGCGGACCCATCAACGATAGGAGAAGCGAGATGACATCGAGACTGAAGGCTCTGATCGCGTTGCTTGCCAGCTGCTTGCTTTGGAGCGTCACGGCGGACGCGCACGTGCGCATCCGCACGTACACGGGTGGCTTCACTTCGAGCCAGATCGCAGAGAACTGCGATTCGCTGTGCACCGGTGGGCCGCTGACGGGCGGACTCGCGGGCTCGCTGTACTGGCACATGGACAGCATGGAGGCGACGAACGACCCGAACGTGGTGAAGCTCATCGGTGTCGATACGGTCACGACAGCGACTGGCACGTTGTCGGGTCCCGACTACACGCTCTGGAACCTGGCGACGGGTGACTTCGTCGACGTCGCCATCATCAATAGCGGCACTGGCTCGTTCGCGGGCGCCCACGGTACGCTGGTTATCCAGGGCGGCTTCGATGCCGCGACTGGACAAGGCACCAGCAACTACATCGCCGTGATCTCCACCCCGCGCTGAACCCGCGCTGTTCCTCCGGCCGGGCGGGGATGGGAGCCCGGCCGAAGGGCACATGACGCAGAGCCGGCCAGGAGGCCTGTTCGGCTGAAACAGCGCTGCAATCGTCCGTTGAGCGGAAAAATAGCCCCTTGGGGCGGTTTGGTAGTTGCCGCTTGCCCCCGGGCCGGTGTTGTCCCACAACCGCCTACAATGACGCTGGCACACGCACCTGAAGGCGCTGACTCGAACGAGGAGCCGAGCCCGGACTCCGGCAATCTTCGCGTGAGCCTGAAGACTGCTTATGAAAGCGGCATCCCGCCAGCGCGTGATCGCCTGACGCGTCCCGGCGACTCGAGCGCTGCTCTCGATCAACTAGAGCTGGTGCTGGTCGAGAGCACGCGCGCCGAAGCCAATCTGGGCCTACTGGTGCGCGGACTGAAGCACTTGGCGGCTGGCGCTGCGTCAGCGCAAGAGTCCAACGCGATCTTGATGCAGGAGCTGGAGGCGTTGCGCGCCCGGCTCGGTAAAGTCTACGAGAGCGAGAGCCTGCTGAAGCAGCGCGTGCTGACGCTCGAAAACGCCATCGATGCGTCGCTGCGCGAGCAGCAGTCGTGGCTGCTGCAAGAAGACGCCTTCTTGGCCGGGCTATTGGACGAGCACGAGCAGAAGGTGTTCGAGCTGGAGCGTAAGCACGAGCGCAAGCTGGCGGAGATGGATCTGGCTTTCGACGAGCTGAGCCGCGCCCGTGACAACGCCCGTACGGAAATCATGCGTTTGACCTACGAGCGTGACGCCGCCGTCGCGCTACTCAACGAGCCCGTCGCCAGCACCGAGAAGGTGCCGAGCCCGGTGCCGCCCTCGGCCTCCGGTGCCGTTCGGCTCGGTAGCGTGAAGCTGCCCATGCCCGTTCTGAAGCCGAAGCCCGACCTAGCGTCGCGGCCGGTGGTCGGCTACTCGATGCAGAGCGACGAAGTCGACGAAGAACAGCTGGATAACCGACCCACGTCGCGCCCGCCCAAGTTTTAGTTTTCGCAGGTTTTGGTTTTCTCCTTGGCGGCCCGGGCGCCCCGCGTCCGTTTCGATCGAAGAACGGGGGCTTGCGCCCGGCCTCGCTGGGTTTTCGAAAAGTCGCGTCCCCCTCTGTGCGAGGGTGATTTGCTGGTAGCAAGGTCGGGTGAGCTCGATCCAGCTCGCGCGCCCCGATTTCGCTCTTCTCCTGGCTACTGGCCCGGTTGCTTGCCAAGATAGCGAGCCATGGAGCTTCCGGACGAACGCACCCTGCGCGACCTGGTGCAACGCTACGGCTCGATCATCGAGCGCTTCGGCGACGATATTGGCCAGCGCCCGATGGTGCTTCCGAACGGCAAGTTCTTTCCGGACGCCTTCACGGGCGACTTTCCGTCGGTGCAGCGGTTGCTGCGCCGCATGCAGCAGCACGCGGGCATGTCGGACATTCCGATTCAGCTCGGCGTCATCGATCCGGACGCGGAGGAAGCGTGCGGAAGCGGCGCGTGCGGCAGCTGTGCGGCGCCCAACGTATCCCCCGAGATCGCCGCAGCGCGCCTGGTCGACTTGGGCGATGGCTGGCGCATCAACATCGCTCCTACCGAAGCGCGCAGCCCGGTCGCGCTGACGGCTGGGCTGGCACGCGCGCTGGGTCACGTGTTCCTGCTGGAAGAAACCAACGCCGACAGGCCCATCGAAGATCCGCTGGAGGTCACGGTCGAGCTGACCACCGTGGCGCTGGGCCTCGGCACGCTGCTGCTCTCCGGCTCCTACCTGTACCAAAAGAGCTGCGGCGGTCCCAACGTAGCTTGCCTGACGGCGCTGGGCGTTGGGGAGCTGTCGGTCGCGTTCGCCCTGTTCGCGAAGCACGCGGGGCACAG
>DATAKF010000019.1:0-22897 GCA_036261775.1 Polyangiaceae bacterium
AGATCGTGAACATCATCTACACCGCGTACGGCTTGAAGATCCTGATCGCCTTCGGGCTCACGCCGCTCGTCTACTTGACGCACGCGCTGCTCGAAAAGCGTCTCGGCATCAAGCCCCTGTTGCTCACCGAAGAAGACAACACGGTCAGTGCGCCAGCCGCACACTGAGCGGCGGGCTAAAGCTCTCCGCCAAACACGAAGCCACCGCCCGACGGCTGAACCACCGGCACCAGGTACGCGGCGCGCTCTTCGGAGCGAGCGCGCTTCGGCAAGAACCACAGCACACCGCCCAGTGCGAGGGCCGCGCCGCCCACGGCCATGAAGGCGATTTGGGCCTTTTGCTGGCTTCTGGCCTGCTCCGTCAAGTCGGCAAGGCGCGCATTGGTTCCGGGCTCGCAGCCCTTGCCGGAGGGACAGATGCCGTCGCGCTCGCTCAACGTGCTGTTCTTCTTGCTCAAGAAGTACATGCCAAGGCCCAAGCCCAGAACGCCCGCGCCGGCTGCGGCGATGGCCGCGACGCGGGTCGGGGGTAGGCCGGCGTTGGCTGGAGCGGGCAACGCAGATGCGGGCCCAGGCTGTTTTGGCGCAGCCACGACAGGTGCGGGCTGCGGAGCCGCTGGCGGCGGCTGAGCCGGCTCCGTAACGACAGGCGCTGCTGCGAGGGCGACAGGCGCGTCCGGCAGTTTCTCCAGCATCGGCACGTCGACGTACGGCGCCGCGCCTTCACCCTGAACGTCGACCGTCGTCTGCCAAGATTTGTAGCCGTACGCGCTCGCGGAGACGACATGCTGACCCGCGTCGACCGGCATTGGCACGCCCCAGGCGCTGCTACCCAGCCTAAAGCCGTTGCGCTCGACGGCCAGCGCGGGCAAGCGACGTTCTTGAAGCACCTCTACGGTGAGGTAGCTCAAGCGCGGCCGCAGCTTCTGCGCGCGGGCTTCGGCCACGGAGGCTCGCGCGTCGCCAGTGCGCTGCGCAACGTCCACGGCATCGCGAAATGCGTTGTAAGCGCTGGCCAGCTTGCCGCTCTGCTCGAAGCAGTCAGCCAAGGGCAACAGCGCGTCGAGCTGCGCGTCCAAGCTGTAGCTCTCGCGGTATTTGGCGCACGCTTCAGCCGCGGCGCCGGCTGCAGCCAGCCGCTTCGCTTCCGTGAGCGCCGCTACCGAGGCAGCACGGGCGTCGACTGGTGTTTGGGCCCATGCGCTCGCGGCGAAAAGCAACGACGACGAGAGCGGCAAGAGTCGAAGCGCGAGCCTCATGACTCCGCCAGAATAATCCAAACCAGTACGAAACACGGTGTCCGAAACTCCGCACAGCGCTGTGCGAAGATCCGGACAGCTACTTACAAGCAGCCTGACACGCCTCGAATGCCTTCTTGCACAGGTCGAGGTTGGCGAAGCCGGGCACGCCACCGTCGACCGGCGCGCTCAAGCACCCCTGCATGGCGCCCTGGCAGCGCGCGAGACATGCCGCTGATGGAGCTGCGAAGGTGGGCACAGACGGCAAGGGAGCAGTCGTTGCGCCAGTGCCGCCGGCCGCGACCACCGGCGGAGCGGTAGGCGCCGTCGTGGCGGACGGCGCAGCGGTGGCGACGGGAATGGGCGCGGGTGACGGCGCGTCGGCGGCCGGCTTCTTCGCCTTGCCTGCTGCAGCGTCGTCGTCCGCGGGTCGCTTTTTGGGCGCGCTCGCGGCGTCGTCACGAGCGGCGGGCGCGGTGGCCGGCGAGGCCGAAGCTGGCGGCTCGGGTGACGGCAACGGACGCGAATCCTGCTCGAGACTTTCGCGAGCTTTGCAGGCAAAGCTCGGCGCCAAAACCGAACAGCCAAGCAAAATCCAGGCGCGCACGCGGCTCAGCATGGCCCAAGCAAAGTCCCAGCTTTGCACACGAGTCAAGCGCGGCGGCCGGGTCTCGGCTACGCTGTGCCACCGCTCTACCCTCCCCGGCAACTCCCGTGCTGCTCTCTCGTCCCGACATCCCCCGCCCCTCACAATCCGCGCGCGACAAGGCCAAATCGCTGCTCGACGAACGGCTTGGTCCGTCGAAAGTTTTGACCGGAAAGGACGCCTGTGAGCGCTTCGTGCGTGACGAATCGGAAGCCGAGGGCGAGGTGCCCGACGCGGTCGTGCTCGCGACGTCGGCCGAAGACATCTTGAAGGCGCTGGCCGTCGCGCGAGAAGCAGAGGTGCCGATCACTCCGCGCGCTGGCGGCACCGGGCGTACGGGCGGCGCCGTGCCGGTGGCCGGCGGCATCGTGCTCGCGACCAGCGGCATGAACAGCATCGTCGAGATCGACCGCAAGGAGGGCATCGCTGTCGTCGAGCCCGGCGTAATCTTGGCGGACCTGCACGCCGCCGTAGAAGCCGAAGGTTGGTTCTATCCGCCCGATCCGAACTCGCTCAAGTCATGCGCGATCGGCGGCAACGTGGCCGAAAACGCCGGAGGCCCGCGCGCCTTCAAGTACGGCGTGACGCGCGACTACGTACTCGGCGTCGAGGCATTTTTGCTCGGCGGGCAACGCATTCAAGCCGGCCGCCGCACCATCAAAGGCGTGACCGGCTACGACGTCACGGGCCTGCTCGTCGGCAGCGAAGGCACGCTCGCGGTGTTCGGCCCGGCCACGCTGCAGCTCATTCCCAAGCCTGCAAGCGTCATGACGCTGCTCACGCTCTTCACGGACGTGAACCAGGCGGGCGAAGCCGTACAGGCCATCATTTCCGCAGGAATTTCGCCGCGCTGTATCGAGCTGCTCGACGCCTCCACGCTCGAAGCCATGCGCCTGGCCGGCAACTCCATCAACCCGGCGGCGGGCGCCATGTTGCTGATGGAGGTCGACGGCGACCCGGCCGCCGTCGAGCTGCAAGCCGAGCGCATTTCGGGCGTGTGCGACGACGTCAAAGCGCTCGAGGTGCTGGTCGCGCAGGACGAAGCCCAGCGCGAACGGCTGTGGTCCGCCCGCCGGGAAATGAGCCACGCCGTGCGCAAGCTCACCAAGAAGAAGCTGAGCGAAGACGTCGTGGTGCCGCGTCAGCAGATCGGCGCGCTGCTCGACTTCGTGAGAGAAATCAGCGAGCGCACCGGCATCCGCACGCTGACCTACGGGCACGCCGGCGACGGCAACCTGCACTGCAATTTCTTGTGGAACGAAGACCACGAAATGCCGGCGGTCGAGCGCTCCATCCAGATGCTGTTCGAGCGCGTGATCGAGCTGCGCGGCACGTTGAGCGGCGAGCACGGCATCGGCGTGCTCAAAGCCCCGTACCTGCCGCTGGAGCAATCGCCCGAGCTGATCGCCCTGCAAAAGGACCTGAAGCGCGTGTTCGATCCCGCGGGCCTGCTCAATCCGGGCAAAATCTTCCCGCCCACGCAGCACCGCGCCTGCTGACCTGTCCGAAGAATCGGACACAAACCGTTGGCATGGCTCGTGCTGAGCGGCGGGTATGGAAAGCGAACGGGAGCTTGCCGAAGCATTGCTGCGCGGCCGCATGCGGCTCGTCTCGAGAGAAGAAGACGGAGCGGGCGGCGCGATACTGGGGTTCGAGGCCTGCGAAGCGCGACTCACGCGGCGCGAACAAGAGCTGCTCCGCGCCGCAGAGAGCGGCGTCGCCAACAAATTCGTCGCCCTCGAGCATTCGCTCTCGTGTTCGACGGTCAGCGAATCCGTGCACACGGCCATGACCAAGCTGGGCTTCGCCAAGCGCGCCGAGTTCCTGAAGGTCATGGCCAGCCTGCGCTCGGGGGACCCGGGCAGCGCCGCGCGCCTGCTGTGCGACACGACCACGTGCTGGCTCGTATTGCCGCTCGAGTCTCTGAACCTGGACCCCCGCCTGACCCAAGCCGAGCGCCAAGTCGTGGCCGGCGTCTTGAGCGGACGCACGAACGCCGCCATCGCCAAAGCCCGCCGCACCTCGAGCCGTACGGTCGCGAACCAACTTGCCTGCATCTATCGCAAGCTGGGCGTAGCTTCGCGGTGGGAGCTGGCAGCGAGATCCGCTAGCCTTGGGAGATGCGTGGCAACCGGCGCCTGACCTTTTTGGGTCCGGGCAGCCCTCTTTCGTTTCCCGACCCGAACGAGTCGGACGACGAAGGGCTGCTGGCCGTGGGCGGCGATCTTTCGCCGGAGCGGCTGCTGTTCGCCTACGAGTCGGGTGTGTTCCCTTGGTACAGCGCGGGCGTGCCCCCGCTGTGGTGGAGCCCGAACCCGCGCGCGTTGATGACGCGAGAGCGCCTGCACGTGTCGCGCAGCCTGCGCCGTACGCTGCGCCAGGGCGTGTTTACGGTGACGTTCGACGCCGCCTTCTCGGAGGTCATTGCGGCGTGCGGCGCCAACCGCGAAGGCGGCACCTGGATCTTGCCGGAGATGATGCTGGCGTACACCCAGCTGCACCAGCTGGGACACGCACACAGCTTCGAGGTCTGGCACGACGGCCAGCTAGCGGGCGGCCTCTACGGCGTGAGGCGGGGCGCGTTGTTCGCCGCCGAGAGCATGTTTCACGTCGTCACCGACGCCTCGAAGGTCGCGCTCAGTGTCGCGCTCGACACGCTGTTCCGCGCCGGCTTCCAAACCTTCGACGTGCAGTTCGTGACCGACCACCTGGCGTCCTTGGGCGCGTTCGAGGTTTCGCGACCCGACTACCTGGCAGAGGTCGCGCGCACGACCCGCATCTCGGTCGAGCCCAGCGCGATCGCGGCCGCGCTCGAGGGCTGGGCGAACCGCTTCTAACGACCCATCAAACGGGCTCGGCCAGAGCCAAGCCCAGCGGCAATTTCTTCACTCATTACGTGAATTTAGGCAATTGTCCTTAATTCCGATTGAATTGGTGCTAAATGCGCGGAGCCCCCATGCAGGCCGCCCCCTCCGTCACCACCCACGACCCGTCCACCGCGGTCGAGCTCCGACTCAGCCACCTGCGCCAGCTCGAGGCCGAGAGCATCCACATTTTGCGCGAGGTCGCCTCCGAGTTCGACAACCCGGTGATGCTGTACTCCATCGGCAAAGACTCGGCGGTGATGACGCACTTGGCCCGCAAGGCCTTCTACCCCGGCAAGCTGCCGTTTCCGCTGCTCCACATCGACACGAAGTGGAAGTTCAAGGAGATGATTACCTTTCGTGACAAGTTCACGAAGGAGCACAACCTCGACCTGTTGGTGCACACCAACGAGCAGGGCCGCGCCGACAACATCAACCCGTTCGATCACGGCAGCAACAAGTACACCCAGATCATGAAGACGCAGGCGCTGCTCCAAGCGCTAGCGGCTGGCGGCTACGACGCTGCCTTCGGCGGCGCGCGCCGCGACGAAGAGAAGTCTCGCGCCAAAGAGCGCATCTACTCTTTCCGCGATCGCTACGGCCAATGGGATCCGAAGAACCAGCGACCCGAGCTGTGGAACCTGTACAACGGCAAGCTCACCAAGGGTGAGAGCATCCGCGCGTTTCCGCTGTCGAACTGGACCGAGCTCGACATCTGGCTCTACATCTACCTCGAGAAGATTCAGATCGTGCCGCTGTACTTCGCGGCCGAGCGCCCCGTGGTCGAGCGCAACGGCACGCTGCTGATGGTCGACGACGACCGCTTGCCGCTGAATCCCGGCGAAAAGCCGCGCATGGAGATGGTGCGCTTCCGCACGCTGGGTTGCTACCCGCTGACCGGCGCGCTCAAATCGCACGCCGCCACGCTGCCCGACATCATCCGCGAAATGCTCCTGACCAAGTACTCCGAGCGCCAAGGCCGCCTGATCGACTTCGACGAAGAAGGCTCGATGGAGACCAAAAAGCGCGAAGGCTACTTCTGATGAACATTTCCGAGCCCGTTGGCGCCCTCGCCACTGGCTGCCGTCTTCCATTTTCACAGGGAGGCAGGGAGGCGGGGAGGTCCGCGAGACGAGATTTTTTGGGTTTCACGCGCCCATCGACAACTTTCGGCACAACTCAGCCCCCGCGCGTCCGATGCACCGCCATGGGACCTGATCCGCTCTGGGAACTCTCGGACAAGGTGATTGCGTCTTGCATCGAAGTGCATCGTCACCTCGGTCCCGGGCTGCTCGAAAGTGCCTATGAAGCCGCCCTGTGCGAAGAACTTACCTCGCGTCGCATCCCATTTCGAAGGCAATGCAACTTCCCTGTTGTCTACAAGGGTAAGGCGCTCGACCAAAGCTACCGAATCGACCTCGTCGCAGCGGAGCGCTTAATAGTCGAAGTGAAGGCAGTGGAAGGCCTGCTGCCGCCAGTACACGCCGCGCAGGTGCTGACCTATCTACGCCTCACTGGGATTGAGTGCGGCTTGCTCGTCAATTTCAATACCGAGTTGATTCGTCACGGCCTACGCCGTGTATCGCTCACCCCCCAAATTCTCGCCTCGCGGACCTCCCCGCCTCCCCGCCTCCCTGTGAAATCTCGGCCCGCCAAAAGCTCTCAGCAGTCATGAGTGAACAAGAGTTAATCAGTAAGGACATCCTCGGGTACCTCGACCAGCACCAGAAGAAGGAGCTGCTTCGGTTCGTTTCCGTGGGGTCGGTGGACGACGGCAAGTCGACGTTGATCGGGCGGTTGCTTCACGACACGCACGGCATTTACGAAGACCAGCTGTCTGCGGTGAAGCGTGCGTCGGGCCGCGCGGGCATGGAGATCGACTTCTCGCTGTTCACCGACGGCTTGAAGGCCGAGCGCGAGCAGGGCATCACGATCGACGTCGCCTACCGTTACTTCTCGACGGCCAAGCGCAAGTTCATCATCGCCGACACGCCCGGCCACGTGCAGTACACGCGCAACATGGCCACCGGTGCGTCTACCGCCAACGTCGCCATCATCTTGATCGACGCGCGCCTGGGCGTGCTGCAGCAGTCGCGCCGCCACGCCTACATCGCGTCTTTGCTCGGCATTCCGCACTTGGCCGTGTGCATCAACAAGATGGACTTGGTCAACTACGACCAGGCCGTGTTCGAGGCCATCAAGCAAGAGTTCAGCGCGTTCTGCGCGCAGCTCAGCTTCAAGGGCATCAAGTTCATCCCCATCAGCGCCAAGCTGGGTGACAACGTGGTGCACGCCAGCCCTTCCACCGGCTACTACAGCGGCGGCACGCTGCTCGAGCACCTCGAGACAGTGCCGATCGCCAACGACATCAACCTGACCGATTTCCGGTTCCCGGTGCAGTACGTGATGCGCCCGGACCTGAACTACCGCGGCTTCTCGGGCACCATCGCCTCGGGCATCGTCAAGCAAGGCGACACCTTGATGGTGCTGCCGTCGCGCAAGACGAGCAAGGTCGTGGCCATCGACACCTTCGAGGGCGAGATCCCGAGCGCCCACGGTGGCCAAGCCGTCACCATCAAGCTGGCCGACGAGATCGACATCAGCCGCGGCGACATGCTGGTGTTGCCCAACAATCTGCCCAAGGTCGACCACCGCTTCGACGCCATGATGGTGTGGCTGAGCGAGCGCCCGTTGGATCGCCAGAAGAGCTACCTGCTCAAGCACACCACGCAGCTGGTGCGCGCCGAGATCGAAGACGTCGCCTTCACGGTCGATCTCGAGACCTTGAAGCAGAGCGAGGCCGCGCGCCTGGAGCTGAACGACATCGGTCGGGTCACGATTTCGTGCCGCCGCCCGCTGTACTTCGATCCCTACAAGGACAACCGCGTCACCGGCGCGTTCATTCTGGTCGACTCGCTGTCGAACAACACGGTCGCGGCCGGCATGATCTTGCCCGACGCGCCGCAGAAGGAAGAAGCCGAGGGCGTCGGCCCCACGTCGTTCCGCCCCCGCTCTCAGGTCAGCCCGGACGAGCGCAGCGAGCGCCTTGGTCAAAAAGGCGCCACCGTGTGGCTCACCGGCCTACCGGCGTCGGGCAAGACAGCCATCGCGTTCGCGCTCGAGCGGCGCCTGTTCGATCAAAAGCGCCTGGCCTACGTGATCGACCCGGACGACGGTTTGTCGGCAGGGGTGCGCCCCGACGGCTCCAGCCCCGCGCAAACCCCAGAGCTTGCGCGCCGCTGCACCGACGCCGGCATCATTCCGATCTTTGCCTACGCTTCACCGCTGATCGCCGACCGCTTGGCGATCCGCGACGCCGTCGGCCCCGAGCGCTTCGTCGAGGTCTACGTCAAGACGTCGCTCGACACGCGCAAGAAGCGCGACCAGCGCGGCGCCTACGGCCCCGGTCACCCCGCGCCCAGTGAAGAAGCCCCCAAGGCGCCGGACTTGGTCGTGTCGCTCGACGGCACCGAGCCGGAAGAAGCCGCCCAGGCCATCATCGGCATTCTGGTGAAGCGCGGCCTCTTGCCGTCGAATTACGCGCTGTAAGAGCCCCGAACTAGGTCGAGCGCTGCTCCCTACGGCAGCGCCAGACCAATGCCAATCATCGCGCCTCCGGCGAGGGCCGAGCCGATGCCGAAATTCCGGAAGAAGTGCGTGTTGCTGCTGGTGCTGCCGGCGCCGGCGCCGCTGCCCGTGCCACTGTCCTCGAGCGCGATGCCGACAAGAATGAAGGTTGCGCCCATCGCCAACAGTGACCCGCCCCACGTGTAGAGCGAGCGCTTCACGATCGGCGAAGTCTTGCGCCCGCCTACGCCTTTGACGCTGGTGTCGCGGGGCCCCGGCGGGGGACCCAGATCTGCGACCGGATCGGCTTTGTCGACGAACAGCTTGGCCGCCTGCATCGGCACCGCGCTGGCCGACACCAGCTCGGGCGATGTGAAGGCGTTGCCGAGCGAGATGCCGATGGCGTTCAGGCCGCCGGCGAGCGGTACCCCGAACGCGATGCCCTCCACCGCGACGCCTACGAGCTTGTAGCTCACGATGGCGGCGGCTTCACCCGAGGCGGTCACGAGCGGACCACCACTGTTGCCCGAGTTCACGGCCGCGTCGGTCTGCAAGTACTGCAAGCCCTGTAGGAGCCGCACGCCACTCACGATGCCGCGCGCCAGCGAAAACGAAAGGTCCCGGCTCGCGGGCGAACCCACCGCGTATACGTCCGCTCCCACCGGGACGGGGTCGAGCTTGCTCGGCAAACACGGCAAGTTGACGCCCTCCGGCAGCCCCAGCCGCAAGAGCGCGATGTCGATACGCCGGTCCACGCGGATCACGGTGGCCGGAAACTGGCGGCCGTCGCGCAGCTTGATCGTCGCGGAAGACTCCGGCACGACGTGCGCCGCCGTCACCACGAAGCCGTCGGGCCCCACCAAGAAGCCACTGCCGAAGCCGCCACTGGTCTGCACCAGCACCGTCGCGTCCAACACCTGCTCGGACGCGGCCGGCATGGCGCGAGGCGCAACCTTGCAAGCGCGCAGCGTGGCCCGCGCGTACCCTTGAGTGGGTTTGCCCTCCGCTTGTGGCTCGAGCAGCTTGCGAAACTCGGCGTGCTTGCCGAGCGACGCCAGGTTGGCGACGACCAAGTGCTTGCCCAAAGTCGCCGTCGGCTCCTTGGGATGCTCGAGCACGCGACCGCGTGTGAGGAGCTTGTACACGACGGTGTCTCGAGCAACATCGAGCACCTGCCACTCGATGCCCATACTGCAGCTGATGTTGCCGTAGTCCGCGCCCGAGCGGCACTCCAGCTCCTGCACCGTGCCGCCCAGCATCAGATCCGCGCTTGCGCCGCGATCGCTGCCGAAGACCAGGTTTTCGGCGCCGACCGCGTTGATGCCGCGCGCGCGCAGGTCCTCCAAAATGTGAACGCGAAAGTCCTGATCGGCGATGCCGACCTCGTCTCTACCGGCTAGGCGAAACACCAAGTTCGAAAAGCCAATCGCCTTGCCCGCCGTAGAGGGCTGGGCCGCCGCCGTGCGCGCCGCCAAACACACGAGCCCGAGCAGCGCTCCCAGCACCAACCCCAACAGCCGACGATTCGCCATCCGGGGTCCCCTCTACTATTTCGTCGTCGCCCTGGCGAGAGCCTGGCGTATGCTGCGCGGGCTTTGAAGACGTCACCCCTCGTCGTGATGGCCCTTGAAATCGAGAGCCAAGGGTTGTTCGCCGAGCGCAACATCCCGGTTTTGTACACGGGGCTCGGTAAGGTCAACGCGGCTTACCGTCTGGCTCGTGCGCTCGCCGAGCATCGCGCTCAGCACGGCGTATTGCCCACGGTAGTGAACTTCGGCACCGTCGGCAGCCCGAAGCTGAGCGCCGGCAGCGTCGTCGCCTGTCATCGTTTCGTACAGCGCGACATGGACGTCACCGGCCTCGGTTTCGCGCTCGGCACCACCCCGTTCGAGGATGTTCCGCCAACGCTGGAGTTCGCGCCGCTGTTCTCCGATCTGCCGCAGGGTATCTGCGGCACGGGTGATCGCTTCGAGACCGGCAAGCCGCTGGTCGACTGCGACGTCATCGACATGGAGGGCTACGCGCTCGCCAAGGTGTGTCACCTGGAAGGCGCCGCGTTCGGCGCCGTCAAGTTCGTCACCGACGGCGCCGACGGCAACGCCGGCGTCGACTGGCAAGCGAACCTGCCGCGCGCCGCTCGGGCTTTCGTCGAGCACTACGCGCGGTTGCTCGAAGGCTAGCGGCGCGCCGATCAGTGCGTGTGCCAGCGTGTGCCAGGCAGCGAGCCCACGGCGTCGAGAAGTCGCGAAGCGCGGGAGCTTCCATCTGGCACATCACTTGCTTGGGCTACTCGCATGCGAAGTGTCAGGGGTCAGTTCGGGCTGGGGTGGGTCTTGGCAATCTGCGGTCTGGGGCTGCTGTCGGGCGGTTGCAGCGGTAACGAAGGAGACAGTCCTAATGACGAGCACGCGGGCAGCGGGGTCGTTTCCGAGCTGCGCAGCAACGCGCCGCGGGTAACGCCAGACGCTACGGAGGGGAAGACCGCGGCTCAGGGTGAGCAGGCTTTCGGCGTGGCGTTTCTGCATGCCCTGGACCCGAACGAGAACACCGCCTTCTCGCCGCACAGCTTGAGCACCGCCTTCGCGATGTTGACGGACGCTGCCGAAGGACAAACGCTGGCAGAGGTCGAGCAGGCGCTGTCCTTCGGCACGACCGATGAAGCCTTTCATCGCTCGCAAGGCGCGCTGCAGCTCGGCTTGCGAGCGCGCAATCGCGAGGCCTTGCAGACGGCGGATCACACGGTCGACGCGCAGATCTTGACCGAGTCCAACGATATTTGGCTGCGCGACGACGTGCCGCCCACGCCCTCGTACCTGGATACGCTTGCGCGCTACTACGGCGTGGGCGTCCATCGAGCCGACTTTGCCAACAAGCCGGAGGAGGCGCGGGTCGCCATCAACGCCAAGGTATCGAACGACACGCACTCCCTGATTTCCGAGCTGATACCGAAGCGAAGCATCAACGACAAGACCGTCGCGGTGCTGACGAACGCGCTCTACTTCAAAGCCCCCTGGGCGACCCCACTGGGCAAGCCTGCAGCGGGCCAATTTCAGAAGCTGGACGGCTCGACCAGCGAGGTCCAGATGATGCGAACCGGCGGGCAGCTCCGCTACTACCCAGGCAATGCGTTCGTCTCCGTAGCGCTGCCGTACTACGGAAGCGAGCTCGAGCTGCAGCTGATCGTACCCGACGTGGGTGCCTATGAAACCGTGCGGAGCGCGCTCAGCAGCGACGTTTTGAGCCAGACAGTGACGGCCGGCACCTTCGAGCAAGTGGACCTCACGCTGCCCAAGTTCGACGTAAAAAGCGTAGTGCCGGCGAAGGACGTCTTGAAGTCCCTGGGCGTCGTCACTGCCTTCGACAAAGAAGCGGCGAGCTTCCCCGCGTTTGCATCACCCGTGTTCGACAACGTGTACGTCAGCGACGTTCTCCATCAAGCTACGGTGGCGATCGATGAGAAGGGCACGGAGGCCAGCGCCGCGACGGCGATCGTCTTGAGCGGCGTGACCAGCTCGATTGAGCCGGAGCCCATCACGCCGAAGGTCATCGTCGCCGATCGGCCCTTCTTGTTCGTGATCCGCGACAACCCGACCGGCGCGCTGCTCTTCGTCGGTCAGGTCGTGGCGCCGTAACGCACGTCAGTCGACCGAATCGAAGTCGTGCAAGTCTTTGCCGGCTTCTTTGGACAAGATGTCCAGGGCGGCGGCGGCGCCATCGCCCGCGGAGATGATGGCTTGAATCTTGTCGGGACGCGTCGCCCAGCCGACGACGTACGCATGCTCGACGCTGGTGCGGCCGTTGCGATCGGCCTCGACGGCACGCGCCGGTAGACCAATGCCCTTCAAGATCTCGAGCTTGGTGCCCATGGCGATGATCAGGTACTTGGCTTGGTACGACTTGCCGCCGGCCTGCACGCCGAAGCCCTCGGCGCCTTTCGAGAGCGCGGTGACCTCGGCGTCGATCAGCTTGCCGCCCTGATCGGTGACCTGCTTCTTGGCGATCGCCATGAAGTCTTTGCCCGTGATTTTGGGCAGGCCCAGGTAGTTGAACAACAAGGCCGAGTTCATCCACGTGCCGTTCTGGGCAAAAACCGTGACGTCTTGCTTGTTCTTGGCCAAGAACAACGCCGCGCTGAGCCCGCCAGGGCCATCACCGACTACGATCACGCTTGCCATGCTGCTCGGTCTCCTTCGAAATACCTGACGCAGGGTGCCCATGTTCAGCTCGAGGAGCAAGACGAGAACGCCGGCGGCGCTGGCCTGCCTGGCGCTGGCTTGCAGCAGCCATGTGGGCTGCGCGGCTCACGGTGACTTGGCGCAGGTGCCACCACCCGGAGCTCCGGCTGCCAGTCCAACGGCGTCAGCCCTGCCTGCTCCCTCCGCAGCATCGACCAAGCCCGCGGCCGCGCCTCCGTCCGCGCCAACGCCCACCCTGCTGATCACCGACTCCAAAACCCTGGCAGCGCTCGAGCGGCAAGGCCTCACGCTCGCCAGCGTCCTGGGCGGCCCTGCCGATTCGGCCAATCGCGAGCTCAGCCAAGTGCCAAGCTTTGCGCCGCTCGTTCAAGAGCTGGAGCGCGAAGCCGCGCGCGCCGCAGCAGCCGACAAACTCGCCGGCGTCGACGTCGCGCGCTTCTCGCACCGCCTGTTCGATCGGCGCTTTTTGCGGCTGCCGCAAGCGCATTTCAAGCTGGCCGGCGTCGTGAACCGCCCCGACCGCGCCCCCTTCGACACGTCGTCTTGCGGTGAAACACGGCTCATCTACCGACTCAGCTACGCGCTCGACGCCGAGCGCGCGTCGAAGCTGCCGATGACGCTGGGCATCGAGCTGAAGGTGCCGCGCGGCGCTGCGGGTTGTCGCGAAGCAGCCGCGCGCTGGCTCGAACCCACGAGCAGCAGCGCCGACGAGAGCGCCTTCGCCGAGGCTCGCGCCAGCTGGCTGCGCTCCGAGCAAGGCCCGCTCTCCCCAGCGCTGACGCGCGTCGCAGCCGACACCGCTCGCGTCGTCGTCAACCTGCAGCTCGTGCGCTGGCCAGCCACCATTCGGCCTGATTTGGGCGGACACGCCGAATACCTGCTGCGCTCGTTCCGCCCCGACGCCGCCGGGCTACTGAAGCCCGAACGGCTGGAAAACACCGTCGACGCGCGCGAGCTGGCCAGCCCTCAAAAACGTGAAGTGCTGCTTAGCTATTTGAAGGAGCAAGCCAGCAGCGTCGACGCAGGCACGCCGCTCTTGCCCGAGTCCTTGTTGGCGACGCGCGCCATCTCGGTCACGCCGCGCGGCTTGAATCGGCTGGCGAATCGGCCGTTCTCGGCAGCGCTGGACATTAAGGCCTTGGCCGAGCGCGACTTTTCGGCGGGCGCTTTCGTCAAGTCACCGCAAGGCCTGCTTCGGCGGCTCGACCAGCTCAGCTGTCAGGGCTGTCACCAAGCGCGCAGCGTGGCCGGCTTCCATTTGCTGGGCGAAGACGCGGCTGAAGCGCCCGCTGAAAACGCCTTGGCGATCGCGGTATCGCCTCACGTCACCGCAGATTTGCCGCGCCGCCTGCGCATCGCACAAAGCATGCTGGCTGGCGTTGCGCCGGACCTCTCGGCGCCCTTCGCCGAGCACGGCGATCCACAGGGCAGCTACGGCCAAGCCTGCGCGCTCGACCAAGACGCCAGTTTCGTGAGCTGGGTCTGCCCGTCAGGCCTAGTCTGCTCCAGCATCGAAGCAGGCTCGAAAGACTCGGTGGGGCAGTGCTTGCCGGCACGAGCTCAAGTAGGCGACGCCTGCGAGCGCGGCGCGGTCACCCCGCGCTCCGACTTTTTACGCGACCGCATGAGCAGCCAGAAGGTCGAAAGCTGCCCGAACATGATCTGCAACCGCAGCGGCGTCGGCTTTCCGGGCGGCATGTGCACGGCCGACTGCAACGCGCCCGGCGCTACTTGCGGGGCCATCGCCATTTTGGATCCGTTCAACGCCTGCCTGGGGCGCGGCAACAGCTTCTTGTCGTGCATCCGTGGCAACGTGCAACCGGCAGGGCTTCGCGCCTGCGACGAACAGACCCCGTGCCGCGACGACTACGTGTGCGCGCGCGCCAAAAGCGGCGGCGCCTGCCTGCCGCCCTACTTCGTGTTCCAGCTGCGCGTCGACGGCCATTCGGTCGGCCTCCGCTGAGCGCTGTCGCCCCCCACTCGCGGCGGGCATGCTCAGCCGCTCGTCCCGCAGCAGCTTGGCGCCCAGCCTCTCTCCGGCCAAAAGCTCCATGACCATCACCGGACAGCCCTCGGCGAATGTGTCCGGGACTTCGCACAGTGCGGAACCATCAGCCTGATTGCCGCGCTCGTTCGGGCATAGTCAAAACTATCGACCGGCCCGGTGCCTCCCTTCCAGCCGCGCTTGTCGCCGTCCTTGGCCCCATGGGAGACTCCGGCCCCATGAACTCGACGAGCCCTCGCTCCCTCGGGCGATTCAGCGCGCTAGCCCTGCTCACGACGTTGACTGCCATGTTGACCGGTTGCGGTGACAGCAAGAGTGAAGACAACAAGGGCTCTGCCGGGACGACGATGAGCTCCAGTGGCGGCGACACGTCCACCAGCGGTGGTAAGAGCAGCAGCAGCATCGGTGGCAGCACCACCGGCCCCACCAGCAACTCCTCGGCTGCCGACATCGCTCGCAAGCTGGGGCGCGATCCCAACTTCCTGATCGGCTTGGGCAATGACTTGCCGAAGGACTACGTGTGGGAGAAATCCGGCATCTACACGTTGGGCGCGCGGCCCGACCTGCATTACATCTACCTCACCAACGGTTGGCAGGACTGGAATCCGGGCGGCATGTTCGCCCAGATCATCGCCAAGGTGGACATGGCCAAGGGCGCCACGCCCATGTCGACTGTTTGGGCAATCACCGGGCAAGGCGAGAACACCTTTGGCGTGTTGGTCGACGATTCGTACATGACTCCGTATTGGGACGCGGCCAAGCTCTTGATGACGCGCTACGCCGAGATCGACACGCCTGCCGTCGTGCATCTGGAGCCAGACTTCTGGGCCTATGCGCAGCAAAAGTCGGGCGGTGATCCGACTACGGTGCCCGCCCACCTGCACCCCGACTGCAAAGCGCTGCCGAAAGACATCTCGGGCATGGCTCGTTGTTGGATCAAGCTGGCGCGCGACAACGCCCCTAAGGTCGTAATCGGCCTGCACGCTTCCGAGTGGGCCGGCAACGGCGGCACCGAGGTAGGCGGCTTTTTGAACAAGCTGGGCGCCGCCGAATCGGACATCGTGA
Source organism: Polyangiaceae bacterium (assembly GCA_036261775.1). GTDB lineage: Bacteria > Myxococcota_A > Polyangia > Polyangiales > Polyangiaceae > PMG-095. The sequence goes on from DATAKF010000019.1 coordinate 15,581, forward strand.
TCATCGACATGCTCGATCGCGACGCCGGCTGCTTCGAAGACGGGACGCTGGAGCAGTGCAAGCGCGACGGCGCCTTCTATTTGGACGAGACCAACAAGACCTCGCCCAACTACCAAGAGAAGCTGGACTTCGCGAGCCAAGTGCACAAGGCCACGGGCAAGCCGATCTTGTGGTGGCAGCTAGCGCTAGGCGTGCCGAGCGACAAGCCGGGCGGAACCCCTGGGCACTTTCGCGACAACAAAGTGCACTACGTGTTCTCGCACATCCAGGACTTCGTCGACGCTGGCGGCGTGGGCGCAGCGTTCGGCACCGGCGCTGCAGACCAAACCGACGTCAGCACCGACGGCGGGCAGTTCGACAAGGCCGTCAAAGCCTACTACGCCGCGCCAGTCGCACTGCCATAGCGAGCGAGCGGCTGGAGGGGCGCTCCTAGTAGCCGTAGTTTACGGCGTAGTCACCGCGGCGCGTGTCTATGCTCAGGAAGCTGAGCTGACCTTCACTGCACGACCCGCTGTTCAGGAACAGGCGCGGGCCGTGCTCGGTGCGAGCCGCCAGGTGGGTGTGACCGGTGACGACCACGTCGAACTCACGGCGCGCGGCTTCACCGACCGCCCAGCGCTGAAAGGCGCAGCGCGTGCCGTCGAGCGAGAGGCCGCCGCGACCCTCGTCGATCTTCGCGCACAGCCGATAGAACGCGCCCATGCCGACGCGCCGAATCCACCCGCCCAGCCAGACGCCCAGCTCCGACAGCCACAGCCGCTTTTGGATCAGGTCGTCGTTCTGGTGGCCGTGCGTGAACAAGAGCCGCACGCCGTCGGCCTCGAAGGCTAGCTCGTCGGGCACGCCCAACAGACCGGCGACCATGTCGTGATTGCCGTGGACGTAGTGATACTTGGGTCGCTCGAAGCGCTGCGCAATCTCTGGGTGGGTGGCGCGCGCCAGCAGCAGCTCTTCGCGAGCGCTGCCCCAGCGCCGCGACTGCAGCGTCTCCCAGATGTCTCCCAGCAGGATGACGCGTTCGAAATTGCGCTCCAGAAAGGTCAGGAAGCGCAGGAAGTCACCGTCGTCGTGACCAAAGCCGTCTGCCAGATCACCTGCGCCCAAATGCAGATCCGAAATTACTGCTAGCTTCATGGGATAGCCTCCCGGGTGCTGACTCGCCCTGTGCAGAGCGAGCGACGGCGTCTCTCAATCGCCGTCTCGATTTCATCTTTCGTTCTGCTGGGAGGGGATAACCTGTGCACGTTACAAGCGGGTGTCCGTCGAGCAAGAGTTGGGAAACGCCTGCCGTTACATCGGACCAACCCCCAGAAGTGGGTAGTCCCGCGCGGTTCAATATCGGTGTTTGGACAGCAAACTGTGGCTGATCGAACCGTCAGGGCCCCCGAGCTGGTTGAACCAGATCGGGAACTCAGGGCAATTGCGGCTGAATCTCGGGGCCAGGCATGCGGCTCGTCAGGCCAGGGACCATCACCTGTGGCCGCAGCTCGAGCGCCAAAATCACGTAGCCCACGATGGCCCAAAAGCACTCCTTGCTGCGCTTCAAGAGCAGGAACGCCGCAGCCACGTTCAGCACCTCGGGCACCTGCAGCGCGCGCAAGAACGTGAGGTAGCCCAGGTCTTGAACACCAAGGCCAGCGGGCACCATGAACACCACGTTGCGCAAGAAGCTGACCGAGACCTCGAGCGCACCAACGGTGGTCCAAGGCAACTGCACACCCAGCAGGTAGAGGATGAGCAAGGTGTCGGCCACCTCGAGCAGCCAGACAAGCAGGAACGTGAACAGCGGCCCCGGCGACGTCCAGGCCGTCGCGAAGAAGGCCCGGAGTCGACCATCCGTGGCGACGAAGCGGGACTGCAAGGGCACGAGGCGCGCGCGCAACCAAGCCCAGGGCAATTTCGTCAAGAGGCCGTGCAAACGCGCGGCGACGCGGCCTTGCGCGAACAGAGAGTGGCTCACATCGGCGAGCAGCAGCAGCAGCACCGCCACCCCCATCAGCAGGTAGGGCAGGCCTTCGAACCCCAGAACGCTGGCGGAAATTCGCGTCAGAACTGGGAAGCCCCAGCAGGCAAAGGCCATGACGCAGAGCCCCTGCGAACCCGCCAAGAGCCACTTGCGCGCCGCCATACCAGCCAAGCTGGTCGACAGCTCGGCGCCGCAGCTCTTGGCGAGCAAGAGCGGCTTCATCGATTCACTGACCACGACTCCCATGGGCAGCGTTTGAGCCAACGCCTCCGTCGCCAGACGAGCGCGGAACAGCCCGGCCAGCGGTAGCTTGCGGCCCATGCGTTCGAAGGCCATGCGCCAGCCCACGGACTCCACGAACAGCGACAGCAGCTGGGGCACCAAGATCAGGACGCCAGCAACGCCGACCCGCTTCAGCAACGCGGCGACGCGTGTGAGGTCACAGTCGCGAAAGGCCCATAGCAGCGTTCCGCCCGCCAGTCCGATGCCGAGTAAGCCGAGGACTTGGAGTCGAGCGCGGCGCGCTTCCTTAGCCACGAGCTCCGTAATATGCGGCCGCCTTTACGAACTGGCGTCGCTCAGTCAACGTGCCAGGCACAAGTGCGCGTCGGTTCAGTGTCGTCCGCGAGCTTGTTGCGAACGCGTGACACGGCTACCGTCGGTCCATGGTGTTTAGGTCGGTCGTGGGCCCAGTGGCTGCGTTGGGGATGTGCCTGCTATTCGCGTCGAGCGCGCACGCTCAGTGCAGCAAGGATACCGACTGCAAGGGCGATCGCGTCTGCGAGGAAGGGGCCTGTGTTTCGCCACCTGCCGCTGCAGCAGCACTTCCGCCCGCACCACCCGCACCCAGCGGCGCTGCCCCAGTCGCTGGCGGGGCACCTGCTCCAGCGGCTCCCGCGCCCGTTGCTGCCCCGGCCACGCTGGCTCCCGTCAACGACACCTCCGTCGCCCGTGCGGTCCCGACGACGCAGCGCCACAACTCCGGCATGATGGCGGTTGGCATCGTGATGGTTTCCGTCGGGCCGCTGGCGCTACTGGCAGCGATGGTCACCAGCTTCAACAAGGCCGACTGCGAGAACTACGATCCGATCATCGAGGCATCCAGCTCGAGAGGCTCGAACTGCGGGCGTTACAACACGCCTCTCTACGTGAGCTTGCTGAGTGGTGTCGGCCTGATTGGCGCGGGCATTCCGATGGTCGTGATCGGCGGCAAGCGCGAGCCAATCGGCACCGCGCGCCTCACGCCGTGGGCATCTCCCCACGGCGGAGGGCTCGGGCTACGGGTCGATTTGTGACGACCCGTAGAACCAGGCTTAGCCCATCAATTCAGGCTCAGAACGTCGCGCCCAGGCCGCAGTGCGGCCAGGGCAGAAACACGCCTGAGCCAACGATGGGGCTCAAGCCGGCGCGCAGAAAGAAGCCGGTCTGCGGGGGCTGGTAGCGATAACCCAAGATGGCGTGGCCCAGCACGGTAGTCGCCGAGCCGGTCGACTCGACACCAAGCGTGTTCGCCGACCCGCTGATGTGGTGAATCGTAATGCCCGCGCCAACCTCGAAACTGTGCTTGACGGAGCCGATGTTGTAGCTCACCGAGAGCGGAACACCGACCCACGAGGCCGAAGCCGAGTCGCCCGTCGAGCTGGTACCCGACGACACCGAGAAGTACATCAACCCGCCGCGCAGCGCGAGGTCGCCAATCCGCCGATCATAGTTGATGGAGTAGAAGAGACCCGCGCCCAGCAGCTCGACGTACAGCGCGTTGTGGGCGGTTCGCTCTTGCTCGGGCGCTCGCTCGACACCTCCGCCCGACACGGACGGAGGCTCAGCAGCGGGGGGCTGAGCGACAGGAGCGGGCGCAGGCTCGGCCACGGGTGCCGGAGCTGCAGCGGGCGCTGCTGCGGGTGCCGGAGCCGCAGCGGGTGCAGCGGCAGTCTGAGCCAAAGCCGGAGCCGCGACTCCAACGCCAACCAACGAAACCAAGCCAAGAACCCCGAATTTCATACGCGTAGCCTTCCTCCGCTTGGACGGAATCATCCAAACCTCAAATCCTAGTCCCTTCGACGCGGCTTGGGACAAGTTTATTCGCTACACCCCTTGTAGGTAGGTATGTGGAAGTCAGCGAGGCCGGTTGTGGGGATTGGCGTGGGGTTCCGCCGGGGAATCCGTCTCTGAATCGTGCAAGAAGCAGCGGCTCAAGCCGCCTGTTACGGCGACGAGCACTGGCGGTTCTTCGGCACAGCGCGCGAAAGCCTGCGGACAACGCGCCCAAAAGCGACAACCCGCGCTGAGGCGCTCTCCCGAGTCGGGCGGTACGGACGGCGCCGCAGCGGCCCTTGGCGTCGGGTCGAGCAACAGCCGAGTGTAGGGATGATGCGGTTGATTCAACAGGCTGGCCGGTGCGCCCGTTTCCACGACTTGGCCGGCGTGCAGCACCACCAGCTCGTCGGCCAATGCGCCGGCCAATTGCAGGCTGCGCGTGAGCAGCAGGCAAGTGAGCCCTCGCTCGTCTTGCAGCCCGCGCAGCTCGTCGAAGAGCCGAAGCTGGGCAACAGCGTCCAGCGCGTCCACCACTTCGTCCAGGATCAAGAGCCTGGTCTCGACGCCGCCGAAGCTTCCGACCGGCTCGGGCCCAGCGAGCTGCTGGTGCGTGAGCAGCTGAATCTGGCGTAGAGCGAGCCGCAGCTCCGCCTTGCTCGACCCGAGCAGATCTTTGCTCTCGAACAGCACCTTGCCGGCGTGGGGCGTGAGCTGACCCATAATGCTGCGCGCGAGCGTCGTCTTACCCGCGCCCGCTTCACCTACCACCGCCAAGGTTTGCCCGCGCAGCACGCGCAGGTCCACGCCATCGAGCGCGTGCACTTGGCCAACGGTGCGCCGAAGCAAGCCCTGCTTGACCGGAAATTGCACCGACAGCCCCTCGACGCGCAGGAGCGGTTCACGCGAGCCGGAACGCAGCTTGCGAGTGGCGTCGTCACTGCTCGGCAAAGCGGCTTATCGTGTCACCATGGCCCGCCAAGGGCAATGCTTCGGCCGACGGCCTCGAGACCGCCGGCTCGCGCCCTGCCAGCTCGACCCGTCTGCTTGACCTCCGCTTGACCCTTCCGCCGCGCGAGGCGCATAGTCCGGCCCGCCCTCATGCGCACGAAATGGCTGCTAATCGCGCTGCCTTTAGCGATTCTCGCCATCCTGCTTCAGTCGTCGCTGTGGGTTCCAACCTACGCGAGTCAGGCCAAGGGCAACCCCGGTCGCCTGGTGACGTTCGTGCGCGCCCAAGTGGGTGAGGTCAAGCACCTGAACCCGGTCGTGTCGCAAGACTACGACGCAGTTCAGCTGATGTACGACAACCTGTTCGAAGGCCTGGTGTGGGCCGACGAAAACCTCAAGATCGCGCCCAAGCTCGCCACGAGCTGGGACACCACCGAAGAGGCGTTCGTCGCCGTCTTACCCGAACGCAAGCTGAAGGACGGCAGCGCCGCGAGCGCCAAGGCTTTGCTCGATCAGCTCGACAACGCCTGGAAGCAAAAGCAGCTGGGCGGCATCGAGGCAAGCATCTCGAGTATCGAGCTGGTCCCCAGTGAGAGCCGTGGTCTGACCGAGACCGTGCTGGTCAAGAACGCCAAAGGCCGAGACTAGCCGGCCGACGTCGAGATGACCGTGCGGGTGCCCGAGCGCATTCGCCTTCGCCTCACGCGCGTCGAGCCGCAGCTGTTCGAGCGACTGGCAGAGCTGCTGGGCAACGACTACTTTGCGGCTACAGCCTTCGAAGATCGCTTCACGCTGAAGAAGCCGGAGCTGCTCGCGGCGATCCGCCCCAAGCTGCCCGAGCTACTGCAGGTCGGCGAGCACAATCCGGTCATCACCTTTCACCTGCGGTCGGGTGTGCGCTGGGACGACGGGGTGCCATTCACCGCGGAAGACGTGAAATTCACGTACGAAGCCACCATCGATCCCAAGAACGCCTCGCCTTATGCGGGCATGTTCCAATCCATCAAGTCCGTACAGGTGGTGGACGAGCTGACGGTTCGCGTGACCTACAAGCGCCTGTACTCGCCGGCTATCATCGATTGGATGCAGCCGATCGTGCCCAAGCACGCGCTCGACGCCGCAGCGCTGACGGCCGAAGCCGATCGGCGCAAGCTGAGCGGCAAGGATCGCGAGCAGCTGTCGCTCCGCACCACGCAATTCAACCGAAAGCCGATCGGCCTCGGGCCGTTTCGATTCGAGAAATGGCTGCCGGGTCAGTACATTCACCTGACCCGCAACGAGCAATACTGGGGCACCAAGGCGCAGTACCGCGACTTTTACGTGCGCTCCATTCCCGACTACCTGACCATGGAGCTCGAGTTCGGTGCCGGAGCGCTCGACCAGTACCTGGCGCAGCCGCATCAAGCCGAGCGCTACCGCAACGACCCGCTGCACCAGGTGGTGTCGGGCAACGACGGCTACTACGCGTACATCGCCTACAACATGCGCCGGCCGCTGTTTCAAGACGTGCGGGTTCGGCGCGCGCTCAGCATGGCCATCGACGTGAACAGCATCATCAAGCACGTGCTGTCGGGCGAGGGCAAACCGGCGACGGGGCCGTACTACTCGAACACGCCGTACTACGATCCCGAGGTCAAACCGCTACCCTACGACCCCAAAGGCGCGCTCGCCCTGCTCGAGGAAGCCGGCTATCGCAAGAACGCTGCCGGCATCCTCGAGAAAGACGGCAAGCCGCTGGCTTTCACGCTGGTCACCAACGCCGGCAATTTGCAGCGCAAGGCCATCATGACCATCGCCCAAGAGGCGTGGAGCAAGCTGGGCATCGACGCCAAGGTGCAGGCGTTCGAGTGGACGGTCTTTCTGGAAGAGTTCGTCGATCAGAACAACTTCGACGCCATCGTGCTGGCCTGGGGCGGCGGCGGCATCAACCCCGACAAGCACCCGCTGTGGCATTCGACCCAGACCAACCCCTACCAGGCCAACCACGCTGGCTATCAAAGCCCCCAAGCTGACGAGCTCATCGAACAGATCCGCGCCACCTACGACCTCGAAGAGCAAGTGCGGCTGACCCGCAAGCTGCACCGACTCATCGCGGAAGACAGCCCCTACACCTTCCTGTTCGAGCGGCTCATCCCCTATGTCTTCGACCGGCGCATCGCCAATGTCACGACCGACGCCGAAGGCAAGGAGCAGATCAGCAAGCTGAAGACGCCGCCCTCCGGCGAGGTGTTCCACTCCTTCCGCGAATGGCGCAAGCTCTCCCAAGTACCGGAGCACGTGCGCTGATGTGGCGCTTTCTGGTGCGCACGATTTGGCAGCGGCTGCTGCTGCTCGTCTTCATCTCGATCATCTCGCACGCCGTCGTT
>DATAKF010000049.1:0-82937 GCA_036261775.1 Polyangiaceae bacterium
TCGCAAATGCGACTTCGTTCGACACTGAGCAAGGGCTCCCCGCGACTCGCATCACCCGCAACGGCCCACGACCGCCAACGACCGCCACGAAAGCTTCTGCGATTCGGGCTGCATTTCGGCAGCCCCACCGAGATGCGATGACTCCGAAGGCGAAGGCGCGGAGGTCCGCGAGGCGAGAATTTTTGGGTTTCGAGTCGCGCAGCGTTGCACTGCGCCTGCGCAGTTGCCGCACGGCGTTGCTCGGCTCGAGCAAGAAAAAAAAACTCGCGGACCTCCCCGCCTCTCCGCCTCCCTGTTATCTCGACCCGCACGTCGAGACCGGTTGCCGCTACGTTAGCTTCTGCGAGGTGGGCTGCGAATCGGCAACCCCTGCTTCGAATCAATGAACGATGGGGCCCGGCGATGCACAGCGCTTGTTGATGCAGAGCGCCTTGGAGCTGCAACAGTCGCTAGCTCTGCTGCAGGCTTCGTCGATGTTGGAGCAGCTGTTGTCGGGCGGAGGCGTGCAAGAAAGCACGGGCACGCCGTCCGCGTCGCGGCTGGTTTCGCGGCAGAAGCCGTCACAGCACTCAGCGGCTGACTCGCAGCCTTTGCCCTTCTTTTTGCAGGGTTCCAGCGCAGCGAAGGCGCGCATGTTGCCGGCCTCCAGCTCCTGGCCCGGCAGGTAAAAGGCCGGGTGACTCGGATCGGCGACGCCTTGATGCTCGATGTCGATGGCGGCGATCCAGATCTTCTTGCGCGGGCTAGGCGACTCGGTCTCGGGCGGCTGCGGCACGCCCCAGATGTCGTCGCCTCGCGCCACGCTGCCACCGGGGGCGATGCTGTTGCCGTAGGTGCGGCGACTGGTGAACAGCACCCAGTAGAAACCACCCACCGGAACCGGCAACACGCTCGGCTCGTAGTTCAGGTGCTCTTCCTGCGCGGCGCCGCCCGGCAGGTAGAGCTTGCCGTCTTCGTCGTAGCCGTTGAGCGCGTCGAGCTTCGAAACGGCTTTGCTCTCCACGTCGACCAGTCGCAAGTCGGCGTACAGCGCGCCGCCGCCAAACTTGGCGGTGTCGAACGAGTCGCCGGCGTGGAACAGCACGGCGGAGCCGTCGGGCACGAAGCTGGGCCACGCCAGCACGCGCTTGGCGTCGGTCACGACGTCGGAAACCTCGCCAAATTCGGGCGGAGAAGCCGTGCCGTCGAAGCTTGCCACGGACAAGACGTGCCCAGCCGCACTGGCGTCGTGGTTGTTGAAGGCGACGCGGCTCCCGTCGGGTGAGAAGTTCGGCGTCATCGCCACCTTCACCGTGAAGCTGGGCGCGGTCACGGTGTTGCCCGTCGCGGTCTCGACCAAGCGACTGAACAGCTCGCCGCTCATGCCGCGCATCTTGGCGCCCGAAGCCGGCACGCCGCTCGTCAGCAAGAGCGCGCCGTCCGGAGTCAAGCCGCCGAAGGCGTACACGCGACCTTCGGCCTGCTCGTTGCGCAGCTGAATACCGCCGTTCGCCGGTAAGTCGAAGGCGCGGCTCACGACCGCGTTCGCTTGGTCCCACTGCACGCCCGCGACCATCACGTTGCCGCGTGCGCTGACCGAGTGACACACGGTGCAGCCACTCTGCAGGACCGTAGCGGTCTCGCCCGGCTTGATGCGCATGACGGCGCCGTTGTTGCCCGCCAGCGCCGAGCGGTACGTGTTGTAGTAAACGAAGCCCTTCAAGCTACCAGGCGCGATCAGCCATTTTTCGCTGACAGGGCCGGTGATTTCGCCGCCGCTCGCCTTCGTGACCGCTACGTCGACCCACTCGCCCGGCGCAGCCGAGAGCGTGATGCCGCGCCACACGGCTTCTGGCAACGTCACTCGCGTACCAGCGCCGCCCGCCGCGAAAGCCTCGTACGAGAAGCTGCCGGCGCTGATCTTCACGTAGGTAGCCTCGGCGTTGGCGCCACCGAACTGCAAGAGCGGAGCCGCGAGTCCGCGCGGGAACACCGTCTTGTCGTACGGATATAGAAAGCGAAATTCCGTGTCGGGTCCGAGCCCGCTCGCGCCGCCCTGCCCGCCCGTGACCAGGTCGTCCTTGAGCGACGCCGCGAGCTCGTCGGGGTCGCTCGAGATTGCGACCGTGATGTGCAAGGTCACGCTCGCGGTCTGTGAGCCTACCGTCGCGCTGACCACGACGTCGCCCGCCGCGAAGCCGTTCGCGCGAAACTCGCCGCTGTCGCTGACCGAGCCGAGGCCCGGGTTGTCGACGCTCCACACCACCTTGTTCGGCGTGGCTCCGTCGTCGTAGCTCGCCGTGACCTGCACGGTGGCGGGCGCACCGTCGACGACCAGCTCTTCTTGCTCGGCCGTGACCTCGAGCGTGGCCTCGGTCGCGCCGGTACCGCCCTGCGCGGTGCTGGAGGCGCCAAGGCCCAGGTCCAAGCCTGCGCCGGCGTCGCCGGTACGAGAACCACCCGGGTGACCCATCGACCCGGGGTCGTCTCCGCCTGAGGCACTTCCAACCGCCCGCGCATATTCCGGATTGCCGCCGCAAGCCGCCGCCACCGCCGACCCCAACCCGCAAATCAGCAGCACGCCCCCCAGGCGTCCCGCCGAGAAGCAGGCGGCATCGCCAGCAAGCTTCGGCCAAACGACGGGGCTCTTGCTCCTCATGGGCTCTTCTCTATGCGGCCGCCGAGGCACTGCGCTTTAGCGCCTTCATTTCCCTACATGTCGGTAAAGGTGCCCAACCCGAGGACCGAGGCGACGCTGAGTGCCACGGACCCTAGTGCCCTCGGACACTGAAGGCCTGCGCCGCACCTGCAACCGGTTCCTGATTCGAGCCAGTCACCCAAGACTCTTTCCAGCATTTATTGGGAAAATTGCACTGAAACCGGTTCCCTAAATCTTTCAATTCGAGTCTGTTTCTCCTGGCCAGCTGGCCCTTTACCTGGTTCAATTAGGCGAGAAACCAGCGCGTTCAGCTCAAGCCGTGGGCCTCGCTCCCGGCCGCGCTGTTTCGTGGCTCCTCAGCCAGCGATCCCCGGAGAACCATGAAGTACGGCCATTTCGACGACAACGCCCGCGAGTACGTGATTGAGAATCCCAAGACCCCGGTCAAGTGGATCAACTACGTCGGCTCGTTGCGTTTCGGCGGCTTCGTTGACCACACGGGTGGCCTCTTGTTGTGCAAGGGCGATCCGGCGCTCAACCGCATCACCAAGTACATCCCCCAGCTGCCCAGCTCTCAGCTGAAGGGTCACACGCTGTACTTGCGCCTGCACACGCCTCAGGGCTTGCGCACGCTCTCGCCGCTGTTCGTGCCCGGTCTGCAAAAGCTGGATCGCTACGAGTGCCGCGTCGGCCTCGGCTACAGCAAGTTCGTCTCCGAGCTGGAGGGCGTCCGCGTCGAGCTCACCGTGTTCGTGCCCACGGGCTCCGAGGTCTTGGTCGAGGACGTGAAGCTGACCAACATCTCGGGCGCGCCCATCACGCTGGATGCGATTCCGCTGGTCGAGTACACGCACTTCGACGCGCTCAAGCAGTTCACCAACGCCGACTGGGTGCCGCAAACGATGCAGAGCGTCGCGCACGACGCCGGTGGCGGTCGCAAGCTGCTCGCGCAGTTCGCGTTCATGAACCGCGACATTCGGCAGACGTACCTGACGTCCACGCTGCCGGCCACGTCGTTCGAGACGTGCCGCGCGCGGTTCTTGGGCGACAACGAGTACGGCACCTTCGCTGATCCGCTCAGCCTCAAGCAGCCCGAGCTTTCCAGCTTCGAGGCCCTGCGTGGCGACAACGTGGGCGCGCTGCTCTTGCCCGTCGGCACGCTCGCGCCCGGTCAGAGCAAGCGCTTCCGCGTGCTCTTGACGCAGCAAGAGGGCACGCGCCCCGAGAGCTTAGCCCGCGCCAAGGCCGCGCTCGCCGCCTTCGAGACGGACGCTCAGACGGACGCAGCGCTCGACAGCATGCGCAGGTACTGGGACGAGTACCTGAGCAAGCTGCAGGTCAAAACGCCGTCGGCCGCGCTCGACAGCATGGTCAACGTCCACAACCCGCGGCAGTGCTTCATGACCAAGAACTGGTCACGCGACTTGTCGCTCTACCAGCTGGGCTTCGGCGGCCGCGGCATCGGCTTCCGCGACAGCTCGCAGGACGTCATGGGCGTCATGTCGTCCATGCCCGGTGAAGCCAAGGAGCTGATCGAAAAGCTGCTCAGCGTGCAGAAGGCCGACGGCTCGGCCATGCACCAGTTCTACGCTTCCACCATGGTGGCGAACGAAGGCGATTCGCGCGAAGAAGCCGACCGCCCCAAATACTACGGCGACGACCATTTGTGGATCGTGCTGGCCGTGTGCGCCTACCTCAAGGAAACGGGCGATCTGGCGTTTTTGCAGCACCAGCTGCCGTTCTACGACAAGCAGCTGGAGCTCGCGGCGCGCGAGCGCGGCACGGTGCTGGAGCACCTGAAGCGCGCCGTCGAGTTCACCAAGAAGGACGTGGGCGTTCACGGCCTGCCGCTGCTCGGCTTTGCCGACTGGAACGACACCGTCAACCTGCACAAAGGCGCCGAGAGCCTGTTCGTCGCCAACCTGTACGGCAAGGCCTTGCTCGAGCTGATGGAGCTCTTCACCGAGCTGGGCGACGAGCAGCAGGTGCAGAAGTACAAGCGCGACTACGAGCAGATGAAGGCGCGCGTGAACGAGCACGCCTGGGACGGCGAGTGGTACGTGCGCTACTTCGACCACGACGGCAGCGTCATCGGCACGCACAAGAACGCCCAGGGCAAGATCTGGACGAACGGCCAGAGCTGGCCGGTCATCTCGGGCTTTGCCACGCCAGAGCGCGCAGCCAAGGCGCTCGACTCGGTGCAGCGCCACCTGAACACCAAGAACGGCATCAAGCTGTCGGCGCCCGGCTACGACGGCTACGACCCCAACAAAGGCGGCGTCACCACGTACCCGCCGGGTGCCAAGGAAAATGGCGGCATTTTCCTGCACTCGAACCCCTGGGTCATGATCGCCGAGACGCTGGTCGGTAACGGCGACCGCGCGTTTCAGTACTACATGCAGATCAACCCCGCAGCGAAGAACGAGGTGATGGAAGAGTACGAGCTCGAGCCGTACGTCTACGCCCAGAACATCCTCGGCGACGAGCACGCGCAGTTCGGTCTCGGCCGCAACAGCTGGCTCTCCGGCACCGCGAGCTGGTGCTACCAGGCCGCGACCAAGCACATCTTGGGCGTGCGCCCGACCTACAAGGGCCTGGAAATCGATCCCTGCATTCCGAAGGCGTGGGACGGCTTCGAGGTCACGCGCGTGCTGCGCGGCACTACCTACAAGGTCCGGGTCAAGAACCCGAACCACGTGTCGAAGGGCGTCAAGGCGCTGGTCGTCGACGGCAAGACCATCAACGGCCACGTGGTGCCGCTGTTCAACGACGGCAAGACGCACGAGGTCGAGGTGACGCTGGGCGCGGCGGAGGCGGCTTCGCACGCGCACTCGTCGTCAGCCCCCATCGCCCGTCCTACGCCCCTTGAGATGTGATTCGGCGATCTTGAGGAACCGGTCGCGGCCCATGGCGTGGTCCACGATCGGTTCCGGATAGGTCTCGCCGAGCTTCACGCCCGCGGCTTCCAGCACTCGTGCGGGGGCTTCCGTGGGTCGGTGAATGAACTTGGCCGGCAATTGCGCGAGCTCCGGCACGTAGCGCCGCACGTAGTCGCCGCTCGGGTCGAACTTCTCGCCCTGCAGGGTGGGGTTGAAGACGCGAAAGTACGGCTGTGCGTCGGTGCCGCAGCCGGCGGACCACTGCCAGCCGGCGTTGTTCTGCGCCCAGTCGCCGTCGGTCAGGTACTTCATGTAGTGCGCTTCACCGCGCTTGTAGTGAATCAGCAGGTGCTTGGTCAGAAAGCTTGCGCTGATCATGCGCGCGCGGTTGTGCACGAATCCTTCGGCGAGCAGCTGGCGGGCAGAGGCGTCGACGACTGGGTAGCCAGTGTGCCCGCTGACCCACGCCTCCCAACCTGGTTCGTCGTCGGTCCACGGAAAATCGCGGAAGTCCGGGCGAAACGGCTCGCTCAGGAGCTGCGGGCGGTCCCACAAGCTGGCGTGCGTGAACTCGCGCCACAAAAGCTCGTTCGTGTACACCTCGACGGCGCGCGGGGCCTGAGGCGCCAGGCGCGCGACCGCCCCCCAGACGCTGCGCACCGACAGCGTGCCGAACTTCAGATCCGCCGAAAGCCGGCTTGTTCCCGGCAAATCCATGCGGTCGCGCTGCGAATCGTAGCGCGCGGCCGCGCCGTCCAAGAACTCGCGCAATCGCTCACGCGCGGCTCGCTCACCGCCGCGCTGCAGCTGGGGGTTTTCGGTGATACCCAGGTCGGCCAAGCATGGCAATTGCGCCGATTCGAGGCGCACGTCGGCGGGCAACGCTGGCAGCGCTTTCGGTGCCGGCAGCGGTTTGACCTCCGGCAAGTCGCGCCGGAGCGCGCGCGCGAACGGCGTGAAGACCGAGAACGGCTGACCGCTGCCGTTCCTGACCGTTTCGGGCGCCATCAAGGTTTCGCCGTCGAAGAGCGTGAACGGCACCGCCGTCGTCAACGCTTCGGCGACGCGTCGATCCCGTTCGCGCCCGAACGGCTCGGTCCAGCGCTGGGCGACCACGCGCGTGACGTTCAGCTCGCGCGCGAGCCGCGGCACCACGTCCACGCTCTTGCCGGCTACCAGCAACAGCCGTGAGCCGAGGTGTTCGATATTTTTCTGCAACGCCGCCAAGGACTCGAGCAAGAACTGCATGCGGTGCGGCAGCTGCCGCGCGCGCGCCGGCGCAAAAAAGTAAGGATCGAGCACGAACAGCGGCACGACCTCCCCCGCCTCGATGGCGCTGTGGAGCGGCGCGTGATCGGTGACGCGCAGGTCCTTGCCGCGGAACCAAACGAGCGTACGTGGTGAGGTGCTCTTGGGTCGACTCGCCATGGGGCGAGCGGACTTTAGCCTCGATTTCGGGGCCGACTAGGGCTGCGTCCCGAAAGTAACAATCGATTCGTTGCAGAGTCGGGAGCAGAGCAGCCCTAGTCACTCGCGAAGCGAGTGAGGGGGGCGAGACCGGCGAAGCCGGCTCGGGGGGCGGGGAACGCCCCCCTCAACCAAGGTAGTGGTGGCGACGCGAAGCGGCGCTGCGCGGCGGAGCCGCGCCCCATAATTCGTTCACGAATTATGGGACACACCACTAGGCTTCGTTTTGCGATGAGTCGAGCAGGGCGCGCAGCTGCTTGCCCAGCGCGTCGGGCGTGAACGGCTTGTGGATGAACGCGGCCGAATCGCTCAAGATCGAGGCGTCGGCGATGTGCCTGTCGGTGTAGCCCGATATGAAGAGCACCTTGAGGCCGGGTCGAAGACCGCGCAGGCGATCGACCAGCGCCACCCCGGAGATGCCGGGCATGACCACGTCGGTCAAAACCGCGTGCAGCGCGCGCTCGCCGAAGGCGCAAATCTTGAGCGCGTGCTCGGCGTCCTCGGCGACGACGACTTCGTAGCCGAGTCGCCGCAGCGTGAGCGCGCAGACGCGGCGCACTTCGGGCTCGTCTTCGACGAGCAAAATCGTCTCGGTGCCGGGCTTGGCGGGATCGCTGCCTGCAGGTACCCAGGCGTCACGCCCCTGCGCAACCGGCAAGAAGACGCGGAAATGCGAGCCGTGGTCCAGCGCGCTCTCGACCGAGAGCGAGCCGCCGCTCTGGTGCACGATGCCGTACACCGTCGATAGGCCCAGGCCGGTGCCGCGCCCCTCGGCTTTGGTGGTAAAAAACGGCTCGAAGATGCGGCGCTGCGTCTCGGCGTCCATGCCCGTGCCTTCGTCTTTGACAGAGAGCTCGACGTGCGGGCCCAGCTTGGCTTCGGGGTGCGCGAACACGTAATCGGGCGTGAGGCGCGTGAGGCGGGTTTCGATCCAGAGCCGTCCGCCGTTCGGCATGGCGTCGCGGGCGTTGATGGCCAAGTTCAAAATCACCTGCTCCATCTGCACCGGGTCGACCCGCACAGGGCAAGGCTCGTGCGACAGCGTGATGACGAGGTTGATGTCGTCGCCGATCACCCGCTCGAGCATTTTCTCGAACTCGCGCACCAACAGGCGCAAGTCCAAGTGCCGGGGGCTCACCACCTGCTGACGACTGAACGCGAGCAGCTGCTGGGTGAGACCGGCTGAGCGCAGCGCGGCCTGGCGCACGGTGTCGAGCGATTCGTACAGCTCGTGCTCTGGGTTCAGCTGACTCAAAGCGATCTCGGTGTGGCCGAGGATCACCGACAGCATGTTGTTGAAGTCGTGGGCAACGCCGCCGGCCAAGCGTCCGACCGCGTCCATCTTTTGGGCGTGCCGCAGCTGGTCCTCGCTCTTTTGCAGGGCATTTTCGGCCTTTTCGCGATCGCTGATCTCTCGCTCGAGCCGCGCTACCGTCAAAGACAGCTCGCGCGTGCGCTCGGCCACCCGGCGCTCCAGCTCGTCCTGCGCCCGGCGCAGCGCTTCTTCAGCCTCGTGACGCTCGGTAATGTCGAGGGAAATGCCGAGCAGGAAGCGCGCAATGCCCTCCTTGTCGAGCACCGGAATCTTCTTGGTGTGAAGCCAGCGCCGGCCCTGAGCGGTGTCGATGGGCTCGAGCGGGATGTCGACCAGCTTCTTGTCGTTCAGGACGCCACGGTCCTTCTCCTCGAAGAAGGCGGCCTGATCCGGCGGGAAAAAATCGGTATCGCCCTTGCCGATCATGGCCTCGCGCGGAATGCCGAGCAGCTCCTCGCCGGCTTTGTTGAACAGCTCGAAACGCAGGGTTTCGGCGTTCTTCACGAAGATCATCGCCGGGATATTTTCGACGATCGACGACAAGAACGTGCTGACACGCTCGAGATCGCGCCGCGAGCGATTGATGGGATCGTCGAAGTCTCCGGGCAAATCCGTGCTCGGGGCGCATGGGCGTCCCGCCCTCTAGCCGAGGAGACTAACACGCTGTCCGGCGCCAAAGGCCACGGACTCGCCACCAGGCAATCGGCGATCGAGCACGAGGAGCCCCCGCCGAACCGCACGCCACCGCTCCAGAGCGCGCCAAACCAGCCCGCCCCGGTCAGAACTCGGAAAATCCGCGCCCAATTCCGCCAGGTAAGCCTAGTCTAAGCCTTTTCCGGACTGTGGCCGTTGGCTACGGCCAGGTCCTACCCCACCCGTCATGCTACGCCGCCTGCCGATTCGCCTGAAGCTCATCCTGCTCGCCGGGGTGCCTGTGCTGGGCGCGTTGATTTTGGCGATGCTGATTTCTCGAGACGCGCAGCGGCGCGCTCAAAGCGCCGCAGCCCTCGGCTCCATCGAAGACTTGGCGCGGTTGTCCGCGCACATGAGCAAGCTCGTACAAGAGCTGCAATTCGAACGGAGCGAGCTGGGGCTGCGCTTGGGGCTCAAGACCCCAGCGGCCGACCAGCTCAAGGTCCGCTTCGAGCGCACCGACGAAGCCGGCCGTCAGCTGACCGCGTTCCTGGCGCAAGTCAAGGTCTCGACCCTGCCGACGCGCCTGGCGCGCGACTTGCGCTCCGCTCAAGAACAGCTGAAGCGCCTGCCGGAAGAGCGCAAGGCGGCGGTCTCTGGCGATCACGACTTCACGGAGTGGTTCGACCACTACGAAGCCGCCGACAAGAGTCTGATCAGCGCGACCGCCGCGCTCGCCCAGCTCAGCGACGACGGCGAGCTGATGCGCGCCATCTCGGCCTTGGTGTCCACGATGGAAATCAAGGAGCGCTCCAGCCAAGAGCACGCGCTCTTGAGCTACGTGTTCGCCATCAGCGAATTTCCTCCTGGCACGTTCAAGCAGCTGGTCACGCTGACCACCCAAGAAGCCGACTACGTGAGCGTCCTGGAGGTGAACGCCAGCGACCACGTCACCCGGCGCTTCCGTGGCATCTGGTCCGGCGCCGAACAGGCCCGTTCGGCTGCGCTGCGCAAGATCGCCCTCGACGCCGTCGACGACCAATTTGGCGTCGATCCACTGGATTGGTACGGGGTGCAGGGCCAAAAAATCGAGCGCCTGCGCAACCTCGAGGTGGAGCTGAACGAAGCCGTGAAAGTCGCGGCGCTCGCCAAGGTGGCCGCCGCACAGCAAGCGGTGCGTATCTCCTACTCCTTGGGCGGCAGCGTGATCGTGATCTCGGCCCTGCTGGCGGGCTGGATCGCGCTGGGCGTGTCGCGCTCGGTGCGCAACCTAGCCCAAGCCGCCGAGCGCGTGCGCGCCGACAAAGACTTCAAGGTGCGCGCCGTCAAGACCAGCGACGACGAGCTAGGTCGTCTGACCGACGCCTTCAACGACATGCTCGCCGGCATCCAGGCGCGCGACGACGAGCTGAGTCAGCACCGCGGCAATTTGGAGCGCTTGGTCCACGAGCGCACGGCCGAGTTGTCGCAGCGCAACCAAGCCATGCGGCTGGTGCTCGACAACGTGGAGCAAGGCCTCGCCACCATCGAGCCGAGCGGCAAGCTGAGCGGCGAGCGCTCGCGCGCCTTCGACGCCTGGTTCGGCGATGGCGCGGGCGACAGCCTGGCGGAGCGCTTGTCGCAGGGCGATTCGCAGCTCCGCACCTGGCTCGGGCGCGGCTGGGAGCAAGTGACGGACGGCTTCTTTCCGGCGGAGGTCGCGCTCGACCAGATGCCGCGGCGCATTCACGTGAAGGAGCGCCACTACCAGCTTGGCTACAAGGCCATGCTGGACGGCGAAGACCTGCAAGGCGTGCTGCTGGTGGTGTCCGACGTGACCGCCGAAATGGAGCGCTTGGCGCGCGACGCCGCGCAGCGCGAGCTGATCAGCACCTTCGAGCACTTGATGCGCGACCGCGGCGGCACGATCGAGTTCTTTCAAGAGTGCGAGAGCCTGGTCACCCAAGCCACGAGCTTTTCAGGGCGCGACCGGCAGAGCGTGCTGCGAGCCCTACACACCTTGAAGGGTAACGCGCTCACCTTTGGCGTGACGTCGGTGGCCGACGCCGCTCATCGGCTGGAGACGCAAATGGTGGGTGAGACCGACTTGCCGACCAGCGACGAGCTGGCTGAGCTCGCCCAGGCCTGGCGTAGCTTCGCCGAGCGCATGGGGCGGCTGCTCGGCACCGACTCGGAGCCAGTGCTGGAAATCGCCGTCTCGGAGTTCGAGGCGCTGAAGAAAGCGGCTCAAACCGGCGTGCCAGGCGCACAGATCTCCACCATGCTGGCGCGGCTCAAGCTCGAGCGCGCACCGGTGCGA
The DNA here is from genome assembly GCA_036261775.1 of Polyangiaceae bacterium. Taxonomy (GTDB): domain Bacteria; phylum Myxococcota_A; class Polyangia; order Polyangiales; family Polyangiaceae; genus PMG-095. The sequence continues at coordinate 11,232 of DATAKF010000049.1, forward strand.
CTGCGCCGCATCGGCGACCAGGCGCGCAGTCTGGCACAGCGCCTCGGCAAGAGCTCGCTGCACGTCGAGGTGAACGCGCAGGGCGACGTGCGGTTCGATCGCCAAAAATGGCAGGGCTTCTGGGCAGCCTTCATCCACCCCATCCGCAACGCGCTGGACCACGGCATCGAAAGCGCGGCCGAGCGCCAAGCCGCCGGCAAGCCCGCCAGCGGCAAGCTCAGCATCAGCGTGCGCGGCGACGCTCAGTCCGTCACCATCGAGCTGGCCGACGACGGGCGCGGCATCGATTTCGAGAAGGTGCGGGCCAAAGCCGCCGCTCTGGGCCTGCCTCACGCCACCGAGGCCCAATTGACCGAAGCACTGTTTCACGATGGCTTCACCACCAGCGATCAAGCGACTGATTTTTCGGGCCGTGGCGTGGGCATGAGCGCGCTGCGCGAGGCCGCACGGGCGTTGGGCGGCGTGGTCAGCCTGACCAGCAAGTCCGGTCAGGGCACCACCCTGCGCGTGCGCTTTCCGGCCAGCTGAGCCCGAGCGCGGCGCGGCTTTTGTGCGAGACTCGGCCCGCATTGCTGGGCCCGCTGCTGCTGTCCTTCCAGGTGTCGATCTGCGCCACGCTGCTCGCGGGGGTACTGGGCGTCGCGCTGGCCGGCGTGCTGTCCCGGCGGCGCTTCCCAGGCGCGCAGCTGCTGGACGCGGTCTTGAACGCGCCGCTCGTGCTGCCGCCCACGGTGCTGGGCTACTACCTGCTCATCTTGCTCGGCCGCAGTAGCGCTCTGGGGCGAGCGTACGAGGTCATCTTCGGCTCGCCGATCGTGTTTACGCGCACCGGCGCGGTCTGCGCAGCGGCCTTGGCGGCGTTGCCGTTCGTAGCGCGCTCGGCGCGGGCCGCGCTCGATTCGCTGGAGCCGCGCTTCGCCGAAGCTGCCGCCACCTTGGGGGCGCCGCCGCTGCGCGCGTTCTTGCGCGTCCTGTTGCCGCTGGCGTCGCGCGGCATCTTGGCCGGGCTCACGCTCGGCTTCGCGCGCTCGCTGGGCGACTTTGGCGTGACCTTGATGGTCGCCGGCAACATCCCGGGCCAGACCCAAACGGCATCCCTGGCGATCTACGACGCCATTCAAGCGGGGCACGACGCGCAGGCGGGCGGCCTGGCGGCGATCCTGACGACGCTCGCGGTTTTGGCGCTCTACGCCATCAGCAAGCTAACTCGCGCTGGCGTTCGCTGACTTTGCCTCGGTAGCGGGCGCCGCTGACGCGACGGGCGAAGCCACCACCGCGCCGGCCTGCAGCCGATGCCCGGTGATCAAACGCGAGCCGCGCCGGTACGCAAAGTACGCCCACGCCCAGTCCATGAGCACGACGATGCGGTTGCGAAAGTCGATCAAGTAGAAGATGTGCACGCACAGCCAAGCCATCCAAGCCAAAAATCCGCTGAGCTGCAGCTTGCCGATCTGAGCCACCGCGCGGCTCCGGCCAATCGTCGCCATCGAGCCCTTGTCGACGTACTTGAAGCGCTGCCGCGGCGCTCCGTGCAAGCTGCGCGAGATCTGCCGCGCCACGAAGCGCCCTTGCTGCATGGCGACCGGACTCACGCCGGGCAAGCTGTGCTCGGCGCCCGTGGGCACGAACGCCGCCGCGTCTCCGATCACGAACACCTCCGGGTGCCCGGCAACCGAGCAGTCCTGCTCGACCAGCGCGCGCCCTCCGCGATCGACCGCTAGCCCGATCTTTTGGCTCAAGCCGGAGCCGCGCACACCCGCCGCCCACAGCACGGTCGACGCGGGAATGCGCTCGCTCCCGCAGCTCACGCCCCCCTCGTCCATAGCCGTCACCCGGAGCCCCGTGCGAATCTCGACGCCCATTTCCGTAAGGCTCTTGGCCGCCGAAGCAGAAAGCGCGGGATCGAAGCCCGACAAAACGCGCTCGCTGCCTTCGACCAGCACCACGCGTGTAGCGTCCGAGTGAATGGCCCGAAAGTCGCTGGCCAGCACGAACGTCGCCAGCTCTGCGATCGCCCCGGCGAGCTCTACGCCGGTCGGGCCGCCGCCGATCACCACGAACGTCAGGTGCTGACGTTGCACGATCGGATCGGGCTCGCGCTCGGCCGCTTCGAAGGCCAGCAGCACGCGGCGCCGCACCTCCACGGCGTCGTCCAAGTCTTTCAAACCTGGCGCGACACGCGCCCAGTCGTCGTGACCAAAGTAGCTGTTCTGCGCGCCCGTCGCGACGACCAGGTAGTCGTAGTCGAGCGGCAACGTCTCGCGCGTTTCGACGCGCTTCTGTGCAAAGTCGACGTTCGTCACTTCGGCCAGTAGCACGCGAACATTTTCTTGCCGGCTCAGCACCGAGCGAATGGGCACGGCAATTTCGCCGGGGGACAAGCCGGCCATCGCCACTTGGTAGAGGAGCGGTTGAAACAAGTGGTGGTTGCTGCGGTCGAGCAAGGTGATCCGCACCGGCTCACGACTCAGGCCGCGCGCCACGGACAAGCCACCGAAACCGCCACCGATCACGACCACGTGCCGTTTCAGCTTCATGTGTGGGTCGGTGTAAACCCACCCGGCGGCTGGCGACAGGAAAAACGTGACGCGCTCGCCCAAGGCCGCGCGCTCGCCGCTGTCGAAGCAACATGCCTGGAATTTCCGTGGGCGGTAAGTCGGGTAAGCGCTCGTACGATCAGACGTTGCCGCTCGTGCCCTTCATCGATTTCATGATCTGCCTGATCGCGTTCCTGATCGTGACGGCGGCCTGGTCACAAATGTCGCGCATCAACGCCACAGGCCAGGCGCCCGGCAATCTACTGGGTATCCCGCCCGAGCCTCAAAAGGAGCTGCACGTCTCCGCTTCGAGCCAGGGCTTCGACCTGCGCTGGCAACAAGGCGGCACGGTGCTGGAAACCCGACACGTGCCGCGCGTAGAGGTCATGGTCGGCAGCGAAGCGCGCTTTCCTGCCCTGACCGAGGCCATCACGCAAGAGTGGCAGGCCCAGGGCGTGCACCGCGCTGCGAGCGACCGCAAGCTCGACCGCGCCGTGCTCCACGTCCCCAACGACCTGCCCTTCTCCGAGATGGTCGCGCTGATGGACGCCCTCCACGCCCCCCGCCGCGGCAAAACCTCCGCCTTCGACGTCGCCCTCGCAAACTAAGCGGCCCGGGGCTGCCACCTCCGCAGCCCGAATTGCAGAAACTGCCGTAGCGGCTCTAGGTCTCGATCAGCGATCGAGATTCACAGGGAGGCGGGGAGGCGGGGAGGTCCGCGAGGCGAGATTTTGGGTTCGCGCTGCCGCCCGCGACCTGAAGACCTGCTCCTTTCTCGCTCCTGAGGAAAATAATTTTTGTTTTGGTCCTCCAAAACAAAAATTGCGTTCTTCCCTCGCGGACCTCCCCGCCTCCCCGCCTCCCTGTAAAATCAGGGCCTCGCTCGCGAGCCAGCAGGCCGCATGGGACCCGAGGCGCTTCTGACCGCTCACGTCCTCACAGGGATTTTGCTCATGGCGAGCTCGGTCATGGCGGTGATGGTCAGGGATGGGTTGACGCCGAGGTTGGCCGAGATGGCCGAGCCGTCGCACACGTACAGGCCTGGATAGTTGAAGACCTGTTGATCGGGGCCGATCACGCCGTCGGCCGCGCTTGCGCCCATGCAGCAGCCGCCCAAGATGTGCGCGGTCGTCGGCGTGTCGAGCAGCGCTTCGTTGAAGGCGCCGAGCGCCACGCCGTCGGTCTTCTCCGCGATCTTGCGCGCGACCAGGTTGGCAACCGGAATGAAGGTGGGCGGAGTGCGCTCATTTTCCGGCAGCTCGCTGACGAGGCGCTGCGAAAACGGCCACCACCACGAGCGCTCCAACTTGACTCGCAGGTGATTGTCGACCGACTGCATGACCAGCAAGATCACCGTGCGCTTGGCCCAGCCCCAGGGCTTCTGCGTGCGCAAAAAGTCGATCGGGTGTTTGGCGACTTCGCCGAGAAATCGCAAGACGCGCCGGGCGCGGCCACCCGTGCCGTCCACCATCAAGGTACCGAGCCGCCCCATGGCGTCTTGGCCCTCGCCGTAGCGCACGATTTCCACATGCGTCTGCGGCTCGGGGTAGAAGCCGCTGGTAATGGCGATGCCGCGCGAGTTGTTGGCGTCTTCACGCCGTGACAGCGCGCCCACGATGGCTTCCGAGTTGGTGCGCACGTAGTCGCCCAGGCGGTCGCTCAACGCCGGCAAGAGACCGCGCTGTTTGCAGTCGAGCAAGAGCGGTACGGTGCCCATCACGCCACCGGCAAACACCACCTTTTTGGAGCGCAGGGGGCGCCCGCGACGTCCGAACGGCCCGGTGCGCCGCGTCGTAATCTCGTAGCCCCCCTCCGGATGCGGAGAAACGCCGGTCACGGTGGTGAGCGGCCGCACCACGGCGCCGCGCTTTTCAGCCAAATACAGGTAGTTTTTGTCGAGGGTGTTCTTGGCGCCCACGTTGCAGCCGACCATGCAGCCGCCGCAATAGTTGCAGCCCACGCGCTCCGGCCCCTCGCCGTCGAAGAACGGATCGGCGGCGGGCTTGTTCGGCTCCCCGAAGTAAACCGCAACCTCGGGCTGGTGAAACGTGTGCCCGACGCCCAGCTCGTCTGCCACCTCGCGCAGCACCTGATCGCCGGAACCCAGGAACCGCGATGGTGTGGCGCCGAGCATGCGCTTGGCCTCGGCGTAGTGCGGCGCCAGCTCCGGCTTCCAGTTGTCGAGCCCCGACCAGCGCGGGTCGCGAAAGAAGCCCTCGGGCGGCTCGATGAGCGTGTTGGCGTAGACCAACGAGCCCCCGCCGACGCCCGCACCCGACAGCACCAGCACGTTCTTGAGCAACGTGATGCGCTGGATGCCGAAAAATCCAAGCTTGGGCAGCCACAAGAACTTGTGCAAAAGCCAGTTGGTTTTCGGAAATTCACCCGTGCGCCAGCGCCGCCCAGCCTCCAACACCAGCACTCGAAAGCCCTTGTCCACCAAGCGCAGGGCGCTGACCGAGCCGCCAAAACCACTGCCCACGATCACGAAATCCGCGTCGTAGCCCGCTTCGTCCGGCGTACCGGCAGCCGGGCTCGGGCGCGGGGCGTCGCTCACTGGAACGCCATGTCCTTGCGGCTCCAGGTCAAGAACTCGCCATCGGTCTGCTCTTGCTCGAGCTCGGCCGTGCCTGCGCGCGTACGAAAGCGCGTGCTGGAAAACAAGTCATCGAGCTCGCCCTTCAGCCGCTTGGGTGCCGTCGCCACGTGCTTGCTGGCGATCGTGCGCAAAGTCATCATGACCTCGTCTTCGGAGACCTCGATCACGCTGTAGCCGTTGCTCTGCAGCTCTTGAAAGGCCAAGTGCGGGTTCGGACGCAAGTTGGTGTCGCGCAACAGCCCCGGCACGAGCGCCACCAGCACCTGGATATCCATCGGGATGGTGTCACCCTGGGTCAAGCTCTGCTCGATGCTGTCGAGCCACGTGGTAGACGTCGCGCTGCCGGTCGTCAGCTCGACGACGCGCGCGTCTTCGTCCCCTTCGACGTACGGCGTACCGACGAAGAACGAGTGCAGGTCACCCGAGAGAATCACGACGTTGCCGGCGCTCGACAGCTCCTTCAGCAACGCGCGCCGCTCGTTGGGAAAACCGTCCCAATCTTCGGCAGAAATACTGATCTTGGTCTGCAGCTCGGGCGGGGCGGCCGGAATACCCGTGAGGTCGATGTGGCGTGACTGCAGGGCGACTTCGCTGCCCCAAATCTTGAAGGTTGCTTTCGAGTCGCTCACCGTCTTCAGGAACCACTCGCGCTGGGTCTCACCCATCAGCTGCTCGCTCTTGCCACGGCTGGCCTTCCAGAGCTTCTGCGCCAGCGCCTCGAACGGTCCGACCGCGACCGCGTAGCGCGCGCCAATGCGCGAGAACTGCGACGACTTCAGGACCGAGTGGTAGGCGTAGCCGCGCTCGAGTGACGCATCCTCCACATCGATGGGCGCGGGTAGCGCTGCGCCCTGCAGCTTGGCCAGCGCCGTGTTGATCCAAACCGCGCTGAAGTTGCCGGTGAGCGACTCGGTCGTGATCTCGAGCACCTCGGCGTTGTCGCTGAGCGCCTCGCGGTAGGCCGCGTAGTCAGCGGAGTCCAAGTCGACGTACGGCACCAAGTCGGTCGGCGCGGTCTCGAAATTCTCGGCGACCTCGGCCGCCGTCAGGAACACGGCCCCGGGCGGCGCGTCCTCCGGCACCAGATGATCGGGCCGGAACCGCCGCAAATCGGTCAAGATCAGCTCGAGGTGCCGGCCGAACACGAACGAGCGGTAAATCGCGAAGTTGTCCGGAAAGTCCCCCCGTTTATCGAGCTTGGCAGCCGGCGCGGTGTTGTAGTCGACCGGCATGTACTCGGACCAAGCTTGGTCGGCCGCCGCGCGACGCTCGGGCGACGTTTCATCGAGGCGCCCGTCACTGTAGGTCGTGACGTCACCGTGCGAGTCGTCCGCGAACTCGTGATCGTCCCAAATCGCGATGATGGGATGCCGCTCGTGCAGCGCCTGCAGATCCGGATCACTGCGGTACAGCTTGTACAGGTCGCGGTAGTTGGATAGCGATTGCGCGGCCAGAAACGAGCCATCTCCCTCGCCCAGCTCGAGCGCTTCTTCGGGAGCGCTGAACACGACGTTGCGGTCGTCCGTCGGGGCCTGGAAGGCGGGATTGCCAGCGGTCTCGTAGACGTAGTCCCCCAGGTGCAGCACGAAGTCGACGTCTTGCTCCGACACGTGGCGCGCGACGTGAAAGTACTTTCCGGCGTAATCTTGGCAAGAAAGCACCGCAAATTTGGGTGACACGTCCGCGTCCTGCGCTGGCGCCGTGCGCGTGCGCCCCACGCGGCTCCGCGCGATGCCGTCGAGCGTCTTGTAGCTGAAGCGGTAGTAGTAGGTGGTGGCCGGCAAGAGCCCGCTGATGCGCACCATCAAACAATGGTCGGCGTCGGCCGCCGTCAGCATGTTCTCGGCGTCCGCGCTCAGCTCCACGACTTGCTTGAACTCGTCGTCGAGGCCGAGCGTCAGGCTGACCTCGGTATCCTGGTTGGGACGCTCGGCGTCTTCGAGCCGGACCCAAAGCACGACACTGTCGGGCCGCGGGTCACCGGAGGCGACCGACTGCGGAAAGTAGCGTGCGCTCTCCTCGGCGGAGAGCAGCCCCGGGTCGAACGCTTCGCGGTAGCAGCCGGTGGGCAGGGCCACGACTGCCAACGCCGATAACTTCAGAACATCCCGACGGCGACTCCGCTGGCTCATCGAGCGGAGCTTACCTCATGATCTTGACGTTGAAATCAGCCGTTCCCAGCGCGCCGTAAAGGCGGATCCACAGCGCCAAATAGCTCTCGGTACCGCGCGATTTGGAGATGTCTCCCAAATCCAGCACCCGCTGCCAGCCGAACCACTCTTGCAAAATCTTCGTGACCTGCGCCTTGGCCTCGGCGTCGTTGCCGCAGATGAAGGCTTCGTGATCGCCCCCCGCCACACGCCGCGCGTCGACCATCAGGCCGGCGGTCACGGTGTTGAGCGCCTTGACCACCTTGCTGTCCGGCAAGGCGCGCTGCGCTTGCTCGCCCAGCGAGTCGGTGTTGCCGGTGAACAGCGTCGGGGGAAAGCCCTTGGAAAAGTCGAGCGGATTGGCAATGTCGATCACCAGCTTGCCCTTCAGCCCGGCCGCCGCCGATTCCAAGGCCGGCACCGAGCCGAAGCCCGACGTACAGTTGAAGGCCAGCTCGCCAAACGCCGCTGCGTCGGCGAAAGTGCCGAGCGTCGCGGAGGCGCCCGCGGCCTTGACCCAGGCCAGCCCCTTCTCGTGGGTGGCGCTGCGCGAGCCCATTCTCACCTCGTGTCCGAGCTGAACGAGCTTGCTGCCGATGGTCTGTCCCACGCTGCCGGTGCCTAGCACTGCAATCTTCATGGCGTCGCCTCCAGCGGGTCAGCCTAAAGCCCGCCCCGGGCGAACGGAAGTGCCTCTATGATGACGGGCGGCATGAAACGGCGAGCGCGGCCTTCTGTCTCGAGCGACCGCTCTGTCGCGAGCGACCGCTCTGTCGCGAGCGACCGCTCGGGCTCGAGCGGCCGCAACGGCTTAGACGACGCCGCAGGCGCTGGGGCGGGCGACGGCAGCGCTGCGCCGCTCGAGCTGGGGCGGGCGCACGCCTTTTTGGCGGCACAAAACGCCTTCACGTCGTTTCTCGACATTCCCTGCTCGCTCGTAACGCGCACCGGGTCGTGGATTGTCGTCTACAACAACGGCGGTGTGCCGGGTGTGGTGGAGGCGCACAACTCGCTCGGGCAAACCGAGGCGCGCGGCCGCTACAACGCCGAGCACGTGGCCCACGTGCTGTCCACGCAAGAGCCGCGCGAAACCGAGCTGCACGGCTTTTCGGACGCTTGGGTGCCGATCGTGAGCGGCGGTCGCTGCGACAACTTGCTGGTGAGCGGTCCGTTCCTGCGCCGCCCCTGGAGCGCTGCCGACATCCGCCAAAGCTGGCAAGCGCTCACGGGCGAAAAGCCGCGCGCAACGAGCCCACGCTTCCTGGCGTATGCGCGAAACGTGCTCGGCACACGCGTCTTCAACGAGACCGAGCTGAGCCGCTTTCAAGATTTTCTGCTCGGACTGGCCGAGCTCTTGGCGGGCCGCGGCGAAGAGCAAAAACACGCCGAAAAGTTCTGGCACCAGACGCGGCGCGACTTCTCGCGCTTGCCCAGCGCGCAGCTGCGCAAGGGCGCTCTGCTCGTCGATCCCGTCTCGAGCTGGACCTGGGCAGAGGGCCTGCGCCCGTGGGACGCCGAGGAGCTGGGAGTCGAAGCGCTGCCCAACCAAGTATTGGCGGTGCTGCCCGCCCACCCGAGCTTGGCGACGGAAGAGACGCTGGATCTGTTGGTGCGGACGGAGCGCTTTCAGGTCGAGAGCGTAGCCCTCGCCCGCAGCATGCCGAACACCATGGCCGCGCGCCTCGAAGACACCGGCGTGCTCCTGCTCACGCACTTGAACCCGCGCCTGAGCCGCACGCAGCGGCGCGTGCTGCTCCGCGAGCGCGCCGAGCAGGTGCAAACCTTCGTGCGGCGTCATTTTGGCAGCGGCGCCTTCATCGGCATCGGCGAACCGTGCCAGCGCGTGACCGACCTGCACCGCTCGGCGCGCGAGGCGGTGTTCGCGGTCGAGCTGGCCGTGCACCGCGAGCAGCCGCTGTGCTTCTGCGCCGACGAACTCGCCGCAAAATCTAGCAACAGCCCGGAAGCTGAGCCCGCCGCGCGCCTGGCAAGTCGTTTGCTCGAGTTGTTCGGGCGCGCCGAGCCCGCGCTGCTGGAGGTCTCGCGCATGGACTACGTGCGCGGCGTGGTGCAGGAGGCGAGCGGCCGCGCGTCCGTCATGCGCGTGCATTTCGAGCACTCGCTGTTCGCGCTCTTGGCGCTGGTCGAAAAGCAAGCGCAGCTCGACGACAAATCGGCGCGCGACCTGGAGCACCGGCTGTCGGAGAGCTTGTCAGCGTCGCTGACCACGGTCGAGCTCGTCACTGTATTTCGCCAGTGGTGGGATCTGCTGCTCAAGGTCTCGAGCGAGCCGTACGCCGAGGCGCGCCGGCTCCGGCTCGAGCGCGCTCAAGCCTTCATTCAAGACAACTGCCGCGAGGCTTTGACCCTGGGGCAAGTGGCGCGTCGGGCTGGCCTTTCTCGCAACTACTTCTCACGCATCTTCAAGCAGACGTTCGGCAAAGGCTTCGAGCAGTACTTGACCGAGCAACGCTTGCTGCTCGCCGAGCGTCTCTTGCGCACCAGCGCGCTGCCGGTCGGGCGCATCAGCGGTGAGGTGGGGTTCGCGAGCGCGGCGCATTTCTCGGCGGCCTTTCGGCGCCAACGCGGGCTTTCGCCGCTCGACTACCGACGCGCGTATGCCCCACAAAAGGCCGCTGGCCGTCGCACAAAGTAACCTAACGCAATCTCATTCGTAACTTAACGACAATTCCAGTCAGCAGGATCGGGCACTCTTGGATCGTGCCCACCCCCGAAGCTCGCCTGCCGCACACCGCTCGTTTGGTTCGCGAAACGCTCTCCGGCGACTGGACCCACCACGACCTGGAGCTCACGCTGTTGATGGTCGTCACGTCGGGGCGCGCGCGCCTGCGCAGCCCGCGCGGCGACGAAAGCTTGGTCGGAGCCGGCAGCGTGCTGCTGGTACCGCGGGGCTGTTCGCTCAGCTTGCGCAGCGTGGAAGAGCTGAAGCTGACGCGGCTGTGTTTCGACGCCGAGCGGCTGCTGCCGGCGCGCGCCGCCTTCGAGCCGCTCGGCAGCGTCGACCTGGCGCTGCTGAGCTTGGAGAACAATGCCCCTACTCTCCTGGGCGTGGCGCCGCGTCACGCCGGCGCGATCAGCGAGGCTTTGGGCCGCATCGAAGCCGAGCTGCGCGAGCCGCGGCTCGGTCACGAGCTTTTGCTGCGCGCGCAGCTGCTGGAGCTGCTGGTGGTGCTGGCGAGGGCCGAGCACACGCCGGCCGAGGATCCGCAACGGCATCGTCCGCGGCTGGAGCAAACGCTGTCGCTGATTCACGAGCGCTTCAGCGAGGCGCTCAGCTTGGCGGCGCTGGCGAGGCACGCGGGCATGTCGGTCAGCCGCTTTTCTTGCGTCTTTCGCGAGGCGCTCGGCACCTCTCCGCTCGACTACGTGGCAGCGACCCGCATGCGAGAGGCGCGCCGACTGCTGCGCGCGCCCGGGCAATCGATCGCCGAGGTGGCGTACGCGGTTGGGTTTCAGGACAGCAACTACTTCTCGCGCTCCTTCAAACAGCACCACGGTATGAGCCCGCGCGAGTTCCGCGATATGGCGCGGATCGCTGGCTGAAGAGTGATCAGGCGTCACTAACTACCGAGGCCGCGCGGGTCGGAAATTATCCGCGTTTAGCGGAATCTGTTGACGGCTGGCGGCAATGGACGGGACGACTCCGCCCATGCGTCGTTCCACGCTCGTTCTGTTTACCAGCTTTAGCCTTTTGACCACGCTCGCGTGCTCCAAGCAGCCCGCGCCGCTCACCGCGCCTTCGGGCGAGCACCCCAGCTACGCCGAGCAGTACCCCACTCGGCTCAACACGCTGCGCACGCGCTTTGCCGACGACGAGACCAAGGTCAAGAGCGCCTTGCCTCAACTGGAGCCGGCCGCGCAGAAGCTCGGCAACGCCGACCCCGCGACCGTCAAAGAGCTGTTCGAGCTAGCCGATGCCGAGGGCAAGTCGAGCGCCTACGCCTCGCAGGCCCTGGAAGGCGAGACCGTCGCGCGCTTCTGGGACGAAGAGAAGCAACCGCTGCACCAAAAGATCGGCGGCGCCGTCTCGTACGCCGGTAAGCAAAAAGAGTGCTCCAAAGAGTGCGGTGACGACCTGGGCGGCGTCGCGGCAGGCGCGTCCGATCGCGCCGTCGAGAAGCAACTGGAAGAACGTCAGCAGCGCCTAGGCGAGGTGCACCGCTTCGTCGAAGAGCACGAAGACACGCTGGGCAAGCCGAACATGGACGCGGCCGAGAAGCAGGCCAACGGCATCGCGCAGCTCAGCCACCTGACCCACGTGCGGCTCGAGCTGTACCGGCGCGAGCTGGAAGGCTCGCTCAGCGAAGCCAGCGACGTGAAGTCGACGCTCGAGCGCATCGAAAAAGAGAACAACGCCGTGCTGGCCGACACCAAGGCCTCCAAAAGCCGCCGCGCCCTGGCCGAAAAGCGCAAAGCCAGCGCCGTCGCAGCCCGCACCGCGCTCGACGCCGAGGTCGACCAGGCCAAGGCCGCCCTCAAGGACATGGAAGCGCGCGAAAAGCAGCTGGTCGCCGACTACGACAAGGCGTTCGACGCGCTCATCGACGGCTTGGAGAAGAAGGCGAAGAAGTAGAGCGCGGCCGAATCAGTGGGCCCGCGTCGGGCTGAAACTCGAGCGTCAAGCCGTGGACGAAGGCGCTGTCGTTGCCGAGCCAGCGCCAGAAGTATTCGGTGAAGGCGCTCACGCCGATGCGCGAGTGTGGCAGCGACAGCCATAGCCCGACGCCCACGCGCGGCGAGAACATACCGAAGCTCACGCCATGGCCCACGTCTAGATGCAGAACCGTGAAGCCGACGCGTGCCATGGGCTCGAGCGGTCCAAGGCGTGGCCCGGCTTCCCACTGGTAGCGCGACAGCGACAGGCTGAGCGCGTCCTTGGGCACGAAGCGCAGCTCGTGCTCTTGGATCGCTCCGGCCGCAAAACCACCTCGCAAGGTCGTCAGCGACTCGCCGAAGGCGATTGCGTACCCGACGCTGTCCCGTTGCTGCGAAACCGGCCGAAATTCGACGATTCCCAGCGTCAGCGAGCGCGTGTGACGGGCGGTGAAGGGATTGAGCAGCGGCCACGTGGCGAAGCTGAGCTGGGCGCGCGCTGTGACGCCGGGCTCGGCGGGCGCCGCTACGACTGGAATCGGCGGCTCGGGCGGTTGATCGGAAGCCAAGGGCTCGTCTATACCACTGCCGGCTAGGTGCACGGAGCGCCCGGGTTCAGGAGATATCAGACATGAAGATCACTTTCGTAGCCGCCACGTTGGCTCTGCTTGCTCTCAACGGCTGTGCGCTCGCCAACGGCGGCAATGCCTTCGCTATGGGTGGCATTTACTCCGGCTACAAGTCGCCCGGCCAGGTCGGCACCGCGGCTGCTGGCAAGACCGGTGAGGCTTGCATCAGCTCGATCCTCGGCGTGGTCGCCACCGGCGACGCTTCGATCGAAGCGGCCAAGAAGGCCGGCGGCATCACGCAGGTCGCGCACGTCGACCACGAGCAGTTTGGCGTGCTGGGCGTCTACGCGACCAGCTGCACCATCGTTCACGGTCAATGAGCCAAACGCGCAGCGGCGGGCGCACCAAGAACGCGCCCGCCCGCGCGGCCCAAGCGAAGGCGAAGCCGCGTCCCGCAAAGAAGAGCAAGTCGACCAACTCGAGCGCTGACGCCGCGTTCAAAAAGATCAGCGCCATCGCGCTAGCGCTGCCCGACACCAAGCTGACTATGACCTGGGGCAGCCCGCACTTCCGCGTCGGCGAGAAGATTTTCTGCGGCTTCGGAACCGAAGACGGCAAACAAGTCCTAGGCGTGAAGCTCGAGATGCTGCACGCCAAAAGCGTCGTCAAAGAAGCGCGCTTCTGGCCTTCTCCCTACGTTGGCAAGCACGGCTGGGTATCGACCGACGTCGCGCTGCGCAAGAGCTGGGACGAAATGGCCGCGCTGATCCGCGAAAGCTACGGCCTGATCGCGTCGAAGGCGTCGCTGGCCAAACTGCGCTAACCGTCACGATGCGCAGCTTCACGCCTCCTGGTGCACCCGGCCGGTGCCCGCGCTGCTTGATGCTGCTCGACTATTGTCTGTGCCCATTGGTCGGCGAGGCCCGCGAGAGCCAGCCGCAAATAGTGATCGTGCGGCACAAGTGGGAAGCCTTCAAAAGCACCGGCACCGCGCGCGTCGCCGGGCTGGCGCTCTCGAACCTACGCCTGCTCGACATGGCCGCCGAAAATCCCGAGCCCATCCGCGAGCAGCTCCGCGCCCTCGACGAGGCTTGGCTCCTGTACCCCGGCCAAGGCGAGCCCACAGCGGAGCGCCGCACCCCGCGTACCCTGGTCGTGCTCGACGGCACCTGGCGCCAAACCAGAAAGATGCTCCGTCGCCTGCCCGAGCTAGCGCGCTTCCCCCGCTTCTCGCTGGCAGCCGACGCAACCAGCCCCGCCCGCGATCGCCTACGCGAGTCTCCCCGCCCCGGCGCCCGCTCCACCCTCGAGTCCATCGCCGAAGCCCTCAAAGTCCTCGAATCTCCGGCCACCGGCCAACGCCTGCTCGACCTCCACGAGCAGTTCGTCGCCCGCACCCGCCACGCGCGCGGCCAACGCCACGACGCCTAGCGCAAGCAACCGGAGCCCCGGGGAGCGCGCGGCGCAACCCCAAACCGCGAGAGCCCTACCCGCGCTTGCCCCGCCGCTCGCTTGGCCCGCCGCTCGCTTGGCCCGCCGCTCGCTTGGCCCGCCGCTCGCTTGGCCCGCCGCTCGCTTGCCCCGCCTTTAAACCGAAATTCCTAGTCCAATTTTTGACGGCTAATCCTGAATCATTTCGCGACCCAAACTGGGTGCCCTGACGCTGTCCGAATTGCGACTAGGGCGCGTCACACTGCTTGGAACTGTCCGAATTCGGACAGCGTCATGCCAGCTCGCGCGAGCCGCGAGTTGATTGAGAAAAATCAGTCCTATTTTTGACTTCGACTCGTCGCGCGCGCACCCCGCCCACTAAAGACAAAGATCGACGTCAGAAATACGATCAGGCGTCGTAGCGCACTGCGCGCATCGATAAAGACCCGGCGTCGAAACCGCTGATAGGAAAGCTCACCCGATCTTTGTCGGAGGCCGCGCCGGCCGCGTAAAGCAGGGGCAAATAGTGCTCAGGCGTGGGGTGGGCGTCGCGGCCGCGTGCGTCTTCGTGCGCGCGGGACAAGAAGCTGCCGTCGTGCTGAACGAGCGCGCGTTCGGCGTCGGCGTCGAAGCTGGCGGCCCAGGGCGGCGTTTGGCTTTCGCCGCGACGCATGCGGCCGAAGGCGTCGCGCAGGTTGTGCACGATGTTGCCGCTGCCCAAGATCAGCACGCCTTCGTCGCGGAGGGGCGAGAGCGCACGGCCAAGCTCCCAGTGGCGTTGCCCGGGCAAGCTCGCGTCGATGCTGAGCTGCAGCACGGGGCTGTCCGCGGCGGGGCGCAGGTGCCGCAGCACGCTCCACGTTCCGTGATCGAGGCCCCAATCAGTGCTCAACCGCGCGCTGGGCAACAGCTGCACGATGCGCTTGGCTAGCGTGACGTCACCAGGCGCGGGGTATTGCACCTGCCGCAGCGCCTCCGGAAAACCCCCAAAGTCGTGGATGGTTTCGGGTCGCTCGTTGCCGGTAACGCGCGTGCCCTCCCCGTACCAATGCGCGGACACGCACACGATGGCGCGCGGCTTCGGCAGGTCGGTCGCCAGCTGCTTGAACGCGCGGCTCCAAGCGTTGTCTTCGATGGCGTTCATGGGCGAGCCATGGCCCAGGAAGAGCACGGGCATGCGCGCGGAAGGAGCCGTCGCGTCGCTTTGGGGCATTTGAGTTGTCGTACCTGGGCTCGCCTCGCGCCGACAGGCCCAGGCCGCCAGCGACGACAGCAGCAGGCTGCGACGGGGAAGCATCGACTGAAAGGTAGGGCCGGAGACCCGGGCTGACGACCCCCAACCGCGGGCCGAACCGAGGTTTGGCAACGATATTTACGACCAAACTGCCTGACGAAATGGCCGTGCGGTGACTCTGAGGGGGTCAAGGTGGGCCCAGCGTCAGCCCTGACGGAAATATCCTTTTAGTTTCAATAGATTGTCCGTCCCGCAGCGGGCGGGCGTCGAGGAAGAGGTCGTTTCATGCAGTCCCCCAAGTCGCCCCGCAAACCCACCCACAATCAGCGCCTTTACTTGGGCGCGCTGCTATCCGTCGCATTCGGCGTCTTCGCCGCCGTTGGCTGTGGCGGTGACTCCGAAGACGGAGATTCCGACAATACGCCCACGGCTGGGACGCCTGCCATGGCGGGCACGACCTCGACGGCTGGCAACCCGGGCACTGCGGGCAGCAGCACGGGCGCGACCGCCGGCGCCGGTGCGGAGGGCGGCACCGGCAACAGCACCGATGGCGGCACCGGCAACGCCACCGACGGCGGCACCGGCAGCGTCGACGTGGGCGGCGACGGCAATGTGGCCGGCGGCGCTGGCGCGAACGCGGGCGGCGACGGCAACACCCCCGCCACTGACTGCGGCGGCCCGGGCCAAGACTGCTGTCCCGGCGACGCCTGCAACGACGGCGGCTGTTGCGTCGGCACCGGCAACAACGCGACCTGTCACGCTGCCGGCACCAGCTGCGGCGGCGGCCAAGGCGGTGGCCTCGGCATTTGCACCGCTGGCAAATGCGCCAACTGTGGCGCCGACGGCGATGCTTGCTGTCAGGGCGCGTGCCAGGCCGGCCTCATCTGCGACGGCTTCGGCGGCGGCGGCGAATGCACGACCTGCGGCGGCAACAACGAAGACTGCTGCCCGGATCGCACCTGCCCAGCGGGCGGCGTGTGCATCGGCGGCGGCGGCGGTAGCTGCGAGACCACCTGCGGCGGCGCCACCCAAGCTTGCTGCCCGGGCGGCGGCGGCCAGTGCGGCACCGGCTTCGCCTGCATCGACGACATGTGTGAAACGTGCGGCACCGCTGGCGCGGCTTGCTGCCCCGGTGACCTTCCTGGCCAGGGTGGCGCGGATGGTTGCGCGGGCGCCCTGCGCTGCGAAGGCGACATGTGCACTGACTGCGGCCAAGTGGGCAAGGACTGCTGCACCGAGGGCCAAGCCTGCGGTCAAGGCAGCGCTTGCGGCCAAGACATGAAGTGCGCGGCTTGCGGCGGTTTGAACCAGGCCTGCTGCCGCACGGGCAATCTCTTGTCGTGCACGGGTGGTCGCACTTGCAACAACGCGCTCATCTGCGTGGCCAACTGATTCAGCTCGTTCCGTAGCTACTCGAAACCCCACCCCCCGAGAGCCCGCCTGTCGCGCCCCAACGACAGGCGGGCTTTCACTATTTCGGCATGCGAGCCGGGCCCACCCATTCGCGAGGCGCGCCTCCACGGCCGGCTCACCTCAATCCTCATCCTCAATCCTCACGACCTTCCCAACGTACAGCGCGTCGGGGCGGATGAGGCGGCCGGAGCGGCGCTGCTCGGCGACGTGCGCGGCGTAGCCCGCGACGCGTGCGCAGCCAAAGATGGCCGTGAAGGCGCCGCGTGGAATGTCGAGCGCCTCGAGTAGCAGCGCCGTGTAGAACTCGACGTTGGCGCGGAGGGCTCGCTCCGGATGTCGCCGTGCGAGCTCGGCCTCCGCCGCGCGCTCCACGGCGCGGGCCAGCTCGAGCCGCGCGGAGCCTGCGCCACCCGCTTGATACGCCGTGAGCGCGCGCTCCAGCACGAAAGCGCGCGGATCGCGCACCCGATACACGCGGTGTCCCATGCCCATGATGCGCCGCCCCGCCTCCAGCTCGCCCCGCACGTAGTCGGCCGCGCGCTCGGGCGCGCCCACGGCGTCGAGCATGTCGAGTACCGGGCCCGGTGCTCCACCGTGTAGCGGCCCCGACAGCGTGGCAACGCCGGCTACCACCGCCGACGCCAAATCTGCGCCCGTCGAAGCCGCTACGCGCGCTGCAAAGCTCGAGGCGTTGAAGCCATGCTCGGCCACCGTCACCAAGTAAGCATCCAGCAAACGCGCGGCGCTTTCGCGCACGGTGCCGCCGCTCAGCAGGCGCAGCAAGTCGTGCGCGTGGGGCAGGCCTGGTTCGGGGGCGGGCAGCTGCCCGCCTCGCGCTCGGCGGATCCACCCGGCACTGGCTACGGCCGCCATGCCGAGCGCGTCGGCCGGAGTCGCGTCACTCGGCAGCAGCGAGAGCGCGCTGCGCAGGGTCGCCATCGCGTCCGGCGCTGCGATCGCTGCAAAGCGCGAGCGCAGGTGTTCGGCCGCGCGCACCCTCGCCTCGCCCAGCTCGCGCTGCCAAGCTGTCGAGCGCAGCGGCTCTGGCAGCGCGCCGTCGAGCAGCAATGCAACGACGGCCTCGAACGGCTGCGACGGCACCAAAGACTCGATGGCGTGCCCGCGCACCAGCAAGCGCCCGCGCTCGCCATCCACCCAAGACAGCTCGGTTTTTGCCACCAAAACGCCCGCCAAGCCCTCGAACACTTGCGCTGTCGTCATGCTCAATACATTGATCTTATCCAGTGCATGATCAACGTTGATTCGACAATGCAGTCAACGGCGCCGCCGTCGCTGACCGCGAAAGAAGCCGCCAAGCTGCTGGGCGTGAAGCCGCAGACGCTGTACGCCTACGCCAGCCGCGGCCTGTTGCGGCGCGTGGGTGACGGCAAGCGGCGCCGCTACTTGAGCGAAGACCTGGAGCGCCTGCGCACGCGCCAACGCGCGCGCTCCGGACACGGCGCCGTAGCAGCAGCCGCGCTCTCGTTCGGTGATCCGGTGCTCGACAGCAGCATCACGGCCATCGACGAGCGCGGGCCGCTCTATCGAGGTCGCCCGGCAGTCGAGCTGGCTCAGGCTGGCGTGAGCTTCGAAAGCGTGGCCGAGCTGCTCTGGTCGGGCGAGCTACCGAGCGAGTCGCCCGCCTGGCGGCCATTCCAAGGCCCGGCGCGCGCTTGGGGGCCCGCGCGCACGTCGCTCGAAGATTTACTGCTTGCCCTCCCCGCCCTGGTGCAGCTGGCGCCCGAACGGCACTCACGGGCGCGCGAAAATGAGCTTTCGCTGGCGCGGCAGCTGATCCGCAGCATCGCCTTACTGCTCGTTCCCCGGGCCGCGCGACGCGAAAGCGGCAGCATCGCAGAGCTGCTCAGCGGAGCCGCCAAAGCTCCGCGGAAGGCCGCGCAGCGCGCGCTCGACGTGGCGCTGGTCCTGCTCGCCGACCATGAGCTGAACGCATCGAGCTTTGCCGCGCGCGTGGCCGCCTCCACCGACGCGCACTTGCTGGCCTGCGTGATGGCCGCGCTCGCGACGCTCAGCGGGCCGCGTCATGGCGGCGCCTGCGATCGCGTCGAAGCGCTGCTCGACGAGGCCGCCACGTTGCCCCGCCCGCTCGACGTCATCGAAAAGCGTGCGCGGCGCGGCGACGCCATGACCGGTTTCGGTCACCCTCTTTACCGCGCCGGCGATCCGCGTGCCGCCCTGCTCCTCGAAGAAGCTCGCACGCTTTCGCGGCGGAACGCAGGGCTGGGCAAGCGACTCGGGCCGCTGTTTGCGCTAGCCCAAGCCATGCAGCGGCAGGGCTTGGCCGCGACCGTGGACTTTGGCCTGGTGGCGCTGACCCGCGCGCTGGAGATGCCGCCGGGCAGCGCCGCGCTGCTATTCGCGCTGGGTCGGAGCGCAGGCTGGGTCGCTCACGTGCTGGAACAGCGCGCGTCTGTTGCCGTGCTGCGACCACGCGCGCGCTACCTTGGCACTTGAGCCGCATTTGCAGGCCTGAGACACTTACGCCCATGATGAGAAGGCTTTTGCTGGGCCTAGGCGCGGTGTGCGCCGCAAGTCTTGGGGGATGCAGCAGCAATGACGCACCTGAAACTGCTGGAGGGGCGGGCAACCAGGCCGCGGCTGGCAGCAGCGCCAACGGCGGCGCGTCGGACCAAGCCGGCTCCAGCTCGCAAGCAGGTGCCAGCAACCAAGCCGGCTCCGGCACCGCTCGAGCTGGTAGCAGTGCGAGCGCTGGCAACGGCACGGGCGGCTCCGGCACGGGCGGCGCCTCTTGCGCTGGTGGCACCCCGCTAGCCGCGCCCGCCGTCACCGAGTGCCCCGCAGCATCGCCCGCCGGTCCTCCCGCCGACGCGCTCGCAGCCGTCAACACGTTGCGCGCCCAGATGGGGCTGCCGTGCATGACGCTGGTACCAGAGATCAACACGTCCGCCCAACAGCACTGCGACTATTACGAGCAGAACGCAGCCGATAAAACCTGCACGGCCAACGCACACGAAGAAGTGGAAACTTGCGCCGGCTTCGTCGCCAAAAGCTTCTCTGCGCGCATGACCGCCGCGGGCTACGCGGGCCAGCCGCGCTCGGAGGTCATGGCCTTCAGCGGGGACCCCGCGCGCGCCATCGCGATGTGGATCAACAGCGTGTATCACCGTACGCCGCTGCTCAGCCCGTGGATCGCCGAGATGGGCTACGGCATGACCGAGAACTGCGACACCATCGACATGGGGCTGGCCAAGGGCGCCAAGCCCTCCGACGCGCTGACGGCCGTTTACCCGTATCCGGGCCAGGCCGAAGTGCCCGTCGACTTCGACGGCAGTCACGAGGGGCCGACGCCGCCTGAGCCGCCCACTGGCTGGCCCAGCGCTTCGCCCGTGCACCTTTACGTCAAGGCCTACACGGTCACGTCGCACGAGGTCTTCATCGAGCAGACGTGCGAAGCGCTGCCTCACCAATGGCTCCCAGACAAGGATCAATACATCCTGTATCCGGACCAGCCGTTCGCCAAAAACACCGAGTACCGCGTGGTCATCAAAGGCACCAAAGCCGGCGCCCCGCTCGACTTCGACTGGACTTTCACGACCGAAGATTGACGATTCGGGCAAGGTTTGCGGCCAGTGCTAGCCTGCGGCCGATGTCCGACCACGACGCCGCGCGCCTGCTCAACCTCGAAGAAAAGGTCGCCTACCAAGACCGCACCATCGGCGAGCTGAACGACGTGGTCGTGGGGCTCAACCGGCTCACCTCCGAGCTGAAGGCGCGGCTCGATCACGTCGAGCGGCTGATTGGCGGTGAGCTGTCGCGGCGCGAAATGCCCAACGAGAAGCCGCCACACTACTGAAACGAAGCGCCACCCCGCGCCGCAGCCCCGGCTTGGCCCACATGGCGGCCGGGGTTCGCCTGCGCGTGAAATGTTGCTGCAAAGCCGTAGCATTTCACGAAAGGTAAGATGTTTTACGGCACTTTGGGCGGCACCGGGCGCGACGGTTGAGTCATGCTTGGCGGCGATTTCCGTGATGTCACCCCTTCGCGTTTCGGCCCCCGCGCTCGCTCTGTCGCTCCTGTTCGTCAACGCCTGTGGGGGCTCGACGCCCGGCGCCGAATCCCCCGAGGCGGAGCTTTCCCCCGCGAGCGCCACCCTCAAAGACGCGCCGCCACCGAAGGACGAGCTCACGGCGGCCGAGGTCGTGATCAAGCTGCGTGGCAACGAGACCGACATTCGCCGCTGCTTCTTCGCCAACCCTAGCGCGCGTGGCTCGCTCTCGCTGTCGTGGAACGTGAACGTCGAAGGCCGCATCGAGCGGCTCAAGCGCGAGCGCTCCACGTTGTCCGATCCGCGCATCGAGCAATGCCTGGGCGAAAAGCTGTACGACGTGCGCTTCGAGCCGCGAGAGAAGCCCGCGCACGCGCGTTGGACCTTCGTCTTCCGGCTCGTCGAACCGAAGAAGGACCGCTCCGGCCGCGTTCGAAAGCTCTCGCGGCGTGATCGCGACCGCGCCGAAGACAGCGACCAAGGCGTGCAGCTAGAAAAAGGATCGCCCGGCGTGCTCGACCTGGCGGTGGTCGACGACGTCGTCAACTCCGGCTTCCCGCTGTTCGCGCGCTGCTACCGCGACGGCGTGCAGCGCAACTCCAACCTCGACGGCGCGGTTCGGCTGCGCTTCGTGGTCGGTGAAGCGGGGCACGTCACCGTGGTCGAAGACGGCGGCTCGGATCTGACCGATCGCCAGGTCATCGACTGCGTGGCGGAGGGCTTCTACGCGCTGCGTTTCCCCGAACCGCAACGCGGCGACGCGCACCTCGTCTACCGCATCCATTTCGACGCAGGTTGAGGCTAGAAACCCCGCAGGGCACCCGCCCGGGTTGCGCTCGGCCAGTGCTGTGCCCCATATGTCGAGGCAGACGCCCGTCATGCCCTCGCCCATCAGCATCGACCTGTTTTCGGACTTCGTTTGCCCCTGGTGCCTCATCGGCACCACTCGGCTGGAGCAAGCGCTGGCCGCCATGTCCGAAGAGGTCGCGGCCGAGGTGACGTATCACCCGTTCTTCCTCGACCCCAACGTGCCACCCGAAGGCGTATCGATCCCCGACATGCTGCGCAAGAAGTACGGAGCCGATCCGAAGCAGCTGTGGGCCCGCGCCGAAAGCGCCGCAAAAGATTCCGGCATCGCGCTCGACTTGTCGCTGCAACCGCTGATGTACCAAACCGCGGCAGCGCACACGCTCATGCGTCACGCCGAGCCCAAGGGCACCCAGCGCGCGTTCGCGGCCGCGCTATTTCGCAGCTACTTCCTCGAAGCCAAGAACATCAGCGACCCGTCCATCTTGGCAGACATCGCCCAGCAGCACGGCTTCACGCGCGACGAAGCGCTCGAGCTCGTCAGCGACAGGGCCGAGCTCGAGCTGACGCGCGAAGCCGCGATTTCGGCGGCGCAAGGCGGCATCCGCGGCGTGCCGTTCTTCGTGTTCGACGGCCGGCTCGCGGTTTCAGGCGCCCAAAGCGTGAGCGTGCTGCAATCCGCCATTCGGCAAGCGCTGGCCCAATCTGCGCCCAGTGAGCCCCCGCTGGCCGTCTGAGCCTGCAGCGACGCGCGGCTGAGCCACGCTGCGCCGACGCTCATCCGGCCTTTATTCGTCACCGCACTCGGTCGAGCGCCACCCACTTAAGCCCCAACCTCGAAATTTACATGGCCGCAGAAGCTAGCCCAGAAGCCGATGGCCATTCAAGTCCAGCTTTTAGGGTGGGCTTGCGACGTCGACACCTCACCGCAACAATCTTCCGCGTTTGTCTGTCTCCGCCCACCGTTTCCGCTGCACCGCGTGCGGCAATTGCTGTCGCGACCTGCGCGTTGCCGTCACGGCGCTCGACGTCGCGCGCTTGGCGATCACCACGGGTCTTGCGCCGAGCGCGCTCGTCGACTGGCTCACGCCGGAGGCCGTCGACATGACTGGCGAGCCCGAAAGCTTCGTCGAGCTCAGCGAAGGCCGCGGCCTGATGGTGCTGCGGCATCGAGACGGCGCCTGTGTCCAGCTGGGCTCCGACAATCGCTGCCGCGCCTACGCCGCCCGCCCCCGCGACTGCCGGGCGTTCCCATTCGACTTCAGCGCGCCCGTAGCGGGCACGGACACGCCTCGTCGCCTGAGCCTCTTGCCCCTGCTTCCGCTCTCGCCCTCGTCTCCCTTAGGCCGTTGCGACTACGCGACGGATGGCGAGAACGACGAAGCCGCGCTCGAGATGGAGGACCAAGTCCGCTGGGCCGAGCTTCGCGACTACCAGAGGCTGGTGGCCCGCTGGAACCGCCGCGCCTGGCACCGGCGGCGTTTGCGTCGCTCACCCGGCGACGCCGCCCAGTTCTTGGCTTACTGCTCCGAGTACTCGAAGTAGTCAAAGTCGGCGTCGCGCGGCGCGCCGCTCGCGTCGTGCTGTGCGAGAGCTCCTTACGGTTTGCTTCGCTCGCGCTTCGCATTCAGTCGCAGTGCTGTTTCAACTCGGCGTGTGCGATGCCAAGGACGCCTCGCCACCCCGTGTCGATCTCCCTCGCTGGCATCAGCTGGGAATGACGCTGGCCCCCTGACGCTGCGCGCGCGTAGCGACGGTAAAGCTAGGACGTTTACTAACTGGGCAACGATAGGGACCGAGGAAAATTGAACACGCAAAGTTCCGTGCTTCTGGAACAGTACCGTGACGCTGCGGATCGAGCCGTTTTGTAAGGCGATTTGCCATTTGAGAGCGTTGGCTCGAACGCAAAACCCAAGCTAACGTGGAACCCCACATGTCCTACGCAGCCACTGCTCAAGACGAAGCCGAGGATCGCTATCACACGCAGGTCGAGGCAGGCGACGTTCGCCTGTTCACGCTCGATCAACTCGATGCCGCCTTCAACGCGGGCTTGATCCACGAGAACACTTACGTGTGCCTCGAGGGCAGCTCGGAGTGGCTCACCTTGGGTGAGGTCGCAGGTCTGGGCGAAGAAGAAGAGCCCGTTTCCGCGCCCGTTCCGGTTGCGGCACCGGTTTCATATGCCAGGCCCACGGCAGCTGCACCCAACGCCTACGGCTTGGCGGCTTCGCCCAGCGTGGCGCCAGCCGCACCGTACAGCGTTGCGCCGATGGTCATGCCGCGCAGCATCGCGCCGGTCAGCAACGATCTGTCGTTCGACGACGACATGGACATGATGTCGATGCGGCCCAAGCGTCGCCTCGGCAAGGTCATCGCGGGTCTCGCGGTCGTTGGCCTCGCAGGCCTCGGCTTTGCCGTCGTGCAGAGCGGCGGCATCAAGCTGCCGAAGCTCGATCCGAGCGTGGGTCAAGCCAGCGCCGCCAGCTTGACGATGTCGGGCGTGAAGGACTCGTCGGCGTCGTCCCCCGCCAAGCCGGCGCCCGTTGCCGAAGCGCCCAAGCCCGAAGCCCCCAAGGCCGAAGCCGCGCCGACCACTCCCGCTGCCGACAAGACGGCAGACACGGACACGGCCGCCAAGAAGGCCGAAGATCGCTTCAGCGAAGAGATGAAAGCCGCGCTGCTGAACAAGGACAAGAAGCAGGCGGCCACGCAAAAGACCAAGAAGGCCGCGCGCGGCTCGGCGATTGCCGCTAGCAAGGGCAAGGCCGGCAAGAGCTCGTCGGGCTTCAAGGCCGGCGGCAGCGCTTACGATCCACTCAACGGCAAGCTGTAAGGCTCGCGTGCAGCGTGGCGCCGTGAACGTGCGGCGCTACGCGGCGCACGGCGCCGCTAAGCCTTGATGTTGACGTGCGTACCAACACCGGCAGCGGTGTTCGCTGGAGGCGCGCCGGGTGCGGGCGGCGCCGCGGCCTCCATCAACTTCACGGCGTCCTCACCCTCTTGCTGGATGGCCTCGAGTTGCTTCTTGGCAATCGTGATTTGCATCTGGCCCATGCTGACGGCATTCGACACGGAGCTCATCACAAAGTCCGAACGGTAGCCGCTGCTGTACCTTGAGCGGTTTCTTCAGAATACGCCGACGCTCGCGCCGAGCGAGAGCACGAACGCAGGCCTATCCAACGTGATCACTTGCTTTTCGGCGATCAGGATGCGCGGCGCGTCCGTTGCCAGCCGCCCACCCACACTGCCGTACAGCCCGAACGAGCGAGTCGCCCAGTAGACGCCGCTCACACCCAACATGAGCCCGAGGCTGCCGTGGGTGGTTTCAGCGCCGTGGTAGCCAGGGTTGCCTTGGCCGCGGATGTTGAAAGCGGCGTAGCCAGCGCCAGCGCGCGTCGCCACCTCGAGCGAGCTGCTCGGGCGAAAGCGCACGCCGAGCTGGAGCCAAACGGCTTGGCGGCGCACGTCGGCGCTGCCGTGATCGCCGGCCAAGTGCAAGTCGCCCAGCGTGCTCTCGAATGAGGCAGCCGCGAACGCACGGCTCGGCCCCACCAAGATGCCCAGCTGCGCCCCCAAGTCAGGCGACGTGCCGGGATGCAGCGACACAGCCGGCCCCGCCCAAAACGCCAGCGGCGGTGAGCGCGGTGCGGCGGGCGGAGGCGGACGCAGAGCTGTCGGCAGCGGGGCCGGCGGCGCCGTGAAGCGTGTGAAGCCGCGCACCTCTTCGGGCACGGCGCCGCGCTCGGCTTCGGCAAACTGCAGCATGGCCGCGCGCAGCGTCTCGACCGCGCGCACCGCGATCACCTCGGAGGTGATGCCCGGCGCCTCGAGGTTGACGCGCGCGTCCAGCGACTCGCGCGCGCCCGGCGCCCAGGCGCGGATCCACAGCACCGAGCCACGCTGCTCGAGCTCCAGGAGCCCGTACACGCCCGGTCGCAGCCTGCGCGCCGCTCCGCGCTCCCCCGCCCCGGGCTCCACGGCCGCAGCCAGGCCCACCGCCGAGAGCTCACCCTGGGCGCGCACCAGCGACTCCTTCAGGAGCGCAGAGGCATCTGCAGGCGCCATCACGACCACGCGCGGCGCCTCGGCGCGCGCCGGCCAAGCGCAGGTCAACGACGCGCAGAACGCGAACGCGACGCACGACCGAGCGAGAAGCTGCCTAGAGCGACAAATGTTTTGCTGGGCCAACGAACTTCACGAGTGAGCGACCTCGAGCGTCGCCGCGTGGGGAGAGGCTCGGCCGAACTCACTTCGGCCGAGGGGGACGGCGCGTGCCGCCCCCACCAGGAAGGGGCCAGAACGGGGTGGCTGCAAACTGATTCGCGTTCTAGCGATGCTCGACGAGGGCACGGGCGCTCTGAGCGTAGGCGCCTTGAGGGAACCGCTCCAGATATTCTCGCGCCAGCGGGACGGCCGCAGCGGGGCCGCGCAGCCGTTCGGTCAGGCTCAGCCGCCGACCATAGGCTTCGGCCGCGTACACCCCCTTCGGAGCCTCGGTCACGTAAGTACCGAGCCAACGCAGCGCCTCGGCCTGGTTGCCCTGCTCTTCTTGCAGGCGAGCCAAAAAGAAGGCGGCCTGGCGCGCGTAGTCGGTCCCGCGGTTGCGCTCACGCAGGGCGGTGAAGGCTCTGAGCGAGAGCGCCCGCTTGCCCACGTAGCGCGCCGCCTGGCCGAGCGCCTTCAGGTCGCTTGGACCACGCCTGTCGGTCACGCTGTCGAGACCGAGCGTCTCGGCCTCGCGCACGACGTCGGCGAACTGCCCCTTGGCCACGAGCGCGTCCCACGATGGCGCGCTGGGCGCTTCGTGAGCGCGCGGCGCGGTGGCGGCTTCGACCTCGACCGGCGCTGCCGCGGCCGCCGCAGGTTGGGCCGCGGCGGGCACGCTATTTTGAGCGACCGCCTGCGCGAGCCCCGGCAGGCGCAAGGCTTCGCCGCTCTTGAGCGTGCGCAGCTTGCCGCCCGGCTCCACGAGCCGCACCTCGCCCTTGGACATCGCCAGCGAGAGGCCAGCGCCGTTTGGCTCCCACGCCAAATCGAACTCGGTGCCGACCACTCGCACTTCGTACGGGCCGGCGATGAAGCGGTAGCTGGTGTCGTCGTTGTGTACGACGCGCACGTGCAGCTTGCCGGCGACCAGCCTCGTTAGCGCTGCGTTGCGGCCCACCACGTCGACGCTGAACTTCGTGCGGTTCTCGGCCAAGATGGAGCTGCCGTCCGACAGCGCCACGGTGGCTTCACCCCGCTCGGCTTCGATGACACCGCCTTGCGCATGGCCGCCGCGCAGCTCGTAGCTGAGCTGCGAATCCGCCTTGAAACCCAGGGCCAAGATGCCGGCGGCAGCGAGCGCCACCACGCCAGCAATGGCGACGACGCGCCCCATGCCACTCGAGGCCGGCCGCATCTCGGCGAGCGTGGGCGGCACGCTACCCTCGATGCGGGCCCAGGCGCGTTGCGCGTCGCGCTCGACACGGGCGGCGGCGTGCTCTTCTGTCAAGAGACGCACCACGTTGCTCACCTGGCGCTCGGACAGCGGCTCGCGCTCGTCAGCCATGCTGACGCTCCGTTCGCACCTGAACATAATCGGCCAGGAGCGCATTGCGGCTGACCCGCTTCAGCACGTGCTCGTTGGCCCGCCGCACCCGGCGCTTGGCCGTCGACTCCGAGACGCCCAGAGCGCGCGCGATCTCGAGCAGCGGCATGCCTTCGAGGTTGGAAAGCACGAAGGCCGCTCGCTCATCCGCCGACAGCTCATCGAGGATGCGCGACAGTTGGATCAACGCGGCCTTGGCCTTCGGGTCATCTTGCCCTGGTTCTTGTTCGTACTCGGGCGAGCCACCGGTGAAGCGCTGGAACAGCTCACGTCGCTTGCGCTGCCTCACCTCACGCCGTGCCAAGTTCATGGTGATCGAGACCAAATAACTTCGCACCGCCAGCGCGCTTTGGATGCGGTGCGCGCTGCCGAAGAAGATCACGAAGGCGTCACCCACCAAATCGGCAATCTCTGCGCGCGGACCGAGCGACTTGATGAGCAAGCCGTGCACCAGGCCGTGGAACGCGTCGAACGCGCGGCGCTGCCAGCCAGCTTCGTTCCGAACGATGGCTTCGTGCAGCTCGAGCGCCGCTTCCGCCGACCCGGCGGCGTGCGATGCTACGAAACTCGACGGCACAACGTTGGCCACGCAGGTTAGAGTAGCAAAACTCATGACTCTCGACCGTGTCAGCCAGCAGATCGAAGGCGCGGCAGGCCAAAAACCGACTGCGCTAAAATCTTCGCCCATGGGCGTGATCTGCGCGCTTTTGGCGATGGGCTGCGGGACGACGCCAGTCGACGCGGTCGTGGCGGACGAGGCTGAGCTCGGGACCCATGACCCCGTCGCTGGAGCCGGCTCCGTTTGCGCCGTACCGGCGGCGGGGCGCTTCAGTTTGAGCGCAGAAAGCGGCTGTTTGCGGCGCAGTGGGCCCACGACCGTCTTCGGAAATCCAGCGGTTGATATCGAGCTGTCAGCGGACTGCACCACGCCTGCGGCCCAGTGGGACCTGACCCCAGCGGTGGCAGGCACCTTTACTCTGCGCAACGTGGAGAACCAGCTTTCTCTCGACGTGCGAGCCGCTGCAGATGTTCCAGGTACGCCGATCATTCTTTACGACCCCAACACGCTCGACAATCAACGCTTCTGGTTTCGCCCACGTGGCAGCGAAACCTACGAGCTTGCACCGCGCCACGCGCCAACGCTTTGTGCGAAGGCGCGAGCTACCGGTGCTGTGGAAATTTGGCCTTGTGACGCAGCTGACACAGGGCAGACTTTTCGTGTCGCACGCTTCAACTGTCCGTAGACGAGTCGTTTGATCCGCCGAAAAGCGGACCAAGCCGTCGAGCGCCGCTCGATCGGCCTTCTTTTTAGGTACATGTCACGACGCGGCCGATTCCGTTCAGCTTTCTGCGGCGTTTCGCGGGCGCGGGGCTGCTTCTGGCGCCGCCAGCTAGGCGGCCGTCAACCGCAGGACTACATCCTCAGGCAATGGTTCCTCCCGACGGCGATTTTCGCTTCGTACCCGCGCTGCTGATTTCGACCACCTTGGTGAGTAGCTGCCAGAGCCCCGCGCCCCCACCCGACGCCAAGAAGACGCGAGCCGAAGTGCTCGTGGCCGCAGCTGCCGATCTGAGCGTCGCGTTCGCGGAAATGGGCAAGCTGTTCGAGGCGCGCACTGGGCAAAAGGTGACATTCTCGTTCGGCGCCTCGGGCGCGCTCGCCAAGCAGCTGAGCGAGGGCGCACCGTTCGACATGTTCGCGGCCGCCAACGCTTCGTTCGTCGACAAAGCCGTGCACGCCGGCGCGTGCGATGGTGGCACCAAGGCGCTGTACGCGCGTGGGCACTTGGTGGTTTGGACGAAGGCCGCAGGCCCTGGCCAGCAAGGCCTCAGCTTGCGCACGCTGGCCGACTTGCAGCACGAAAGCGTCAAGAAGATCGCGATCGCCAACCCCGAGCACGCGCCGTACGGCAAAGCCGCACGCGAAGCGCTCACGCGCGCAGGTCTCTGGCCCGCGCTCGTGAGCAAGATCGTGCAAGCCGAGAACGTACGCCAAGCCTTGCAGTTCGCTCAAACCGGCAACGCCGACGTCGCGATCGTGGCGCTGTCGCTCGTCGCCAAGGACCGGACGGGCACCTCACTCGCGGTCGATCCCGGGCTGCACGGCGCCATCGAGCAAACGCTCGTGGTGTGCCGCCACGGCAAGAACGCCGCTGGCGGTCGTGAGTTCGCGAAGCTGGTCGCGTCGAGCGACGGTCAGGCGCTGCTCGAGCGCTACGGCTTTGGCGGCTCAGCCGAGCAGCCGGGCAAGTAGCTGCCGCCCGAAGGGCCAATCACCCAGCGCGCTGGCGGCGTTGATGTGACCGATGGCGCCAGCGTCGACGAACGCGCTGCCCCAGGCGTGCGCGATGACCTTGGCAAACTCGAAGCTGCCGTACGGATCGTCGCGGCTGGCGACGACGTGAGTGGGAAAGCCGAGCGGCGTCGTCGGCAAGGCTGCAAAGCTTGCCGCCTCGTCGGGCCACAAAGGTCCGGCGGGGTCCGGAACGGCCACCAGCAGCGCCGCTCGCACCCGCCCACCACGGGCCGCCCAATGCGCTACCGCCAAGCAGCCCAAGCTGTGCGCGACGATGACCGGGACCGCAGGCGCCGCTTTCACGGCCGCGTCGAGCGTGGCAAGCCAGGCGTCTAGCTCCGGTCGGTCCCAGTCGGGCATTTCGACGCGCCGGTACGTAGGCTCCAAGACCTCCCAGCGGCTTTGCCAGTGAGCTGCCCCGGACCCACCTATCCCGGGCAGAATCAGAACGGGTGTCATCGTCGGCTCGCTAGCTTACATGACTCGACGACGAGCATGAACGCGCGTTGGCACGAGCAGCGCCCGGCGCTCCATTTAATGAAAATGATTTTCAAATTCATTTTCATTTGATACAAGCGGTTGGTCGGCTGCGAAGTGACGAGCTTCGCGGGCCTAGCGATTCGGCAGCAGCTCCTCCACTCCGATTTCACGCATGGTTTCCTGGGCTACCGAACGATGGGCCGTCATCTGGCGGGAGACGAACGTTGGGAACGATCGCTGGGGACAACAGCGTGGTGCGTTCCTCCCGCCAGATGACCGATGCCTAGCGCGGCGGCGTCCACCTTAGCGAGACGCTTGCTCCAGGTACGCGCAGAGAGCGTTCACGAGCTTGATCTGCTGTGGCGTCTTGCACGATGCGCGCGCAAGCTCAGGGCTCGCGACCAGCACGCACAACGCTTGGGCGCGCGACACCGCCACGTTCAGGCGATTGTGGCTGAACAAGAACTCGAGCCCGCGCGGCGCGTCTTCGGCGGTGGAGCTGGTCATCGAATAGATGACGATGGGCGCTTCGCGACCTTGGAACTTGTCGACGGTGCCGACCATCACGCCTTCGGGCAACGCCCGGCGCAGCGCAGCGACCTGCACGTTGTAGGGCGCGACCACGAGCACGTCGTCCGGGGTGAGCGGGCGCGCCGGGCCTTGGCGTGGTTGAAACGTGGACCCCGGCGCAAGCATGCGCTCGACGAGGCTCTTCACGGCTGCGACTTCTTCCGGCGACTGGTTGGTGTTGCCACGATGCTCGACTGGACAGAAACGGAGGCCCGCGTCGGAAAGCCCTCCGCCAAGGCTGACAGCCTGGTTTTCCAGCCCCAAGGTTGCGGCGGGGGTGAGCCGGCCCTCGTAAAAAGCGCCTGAGATGAAGCGGCAGATGCTGGGGTGCAGGCGCCGGGTCTTCGGCAAGAACACGCCCAGGTTGGGCGGAATCGTCAGCGCGTCGCCGCCCAGCCAATGCTCGAGCGTCGACACCTCCGCGCCGGGCGGGTGCACGCCCTTCTGCGGTTGCTCGAGCTGCGCCGGATCGCCGAACAGCACCAAGCCCTTGCCGGCCCGCGCTACGGCCAGCGCATTGGCCAGCGACATCTGCCCGGCTTCGTCGATCACCAGCGCGTCGACGCTGCCCGCGTAGTCGTCACGCGCCCAGGTCCAAGCGGTGCCGCCCAGCAGATTGACTCGCCCTGCTTCCAGCTCGGCGCGCGCCTTGTCCTTGTTGCTGTCGATTCGAAACGGCCAAACCTTGTCGCTGTCCTCGTCGGCTTCCAGGTGCAGGGCGCGCGCCAGCTCTCGCTCTCCCGCCGCACCAGCCTGCACGCACACTTGCTCGAGCAGGTGCTTGATGACCGCGTGGCTGTTGGCGGTCACGCCCACGCGCTTGCCCTGCCTCAAAAGCTCGCAAATCATGCGGGCGGCTTGGTACGTCTTGCCGGAGCCGGGCGGCCCCTGCACTGCTACCACGCTGCCAGTCAGCTCGCCCGTCAGCCGCGCCAAGGCATGCTCGGGCGGCTCGTCCACGCGAACCAAGGCGCCACTCGCAGCCGAAGCAGGCGGCGTGCGAAACAGCAGCGCGCGGGCCGCTTCGAAGCCGGGCTGCTCGTTCAACACCGCTTCGCCCAACGCCAACAAACTTTCGGGGAGAGGCTTGCTGTCGATCGGTTTGCCCACGATCAAGGCTCGAGGATGAGGCGCCGTGGAACGCAAGCCGCGCTTGATCTTGACGTGGCGCGCTCCGACCTCGAGCACGCCAGCAGGCTTGCCGGTGTCCGGATCGCACGGCTCGGGCGTCGTGCGCAGTGAGTGCTCTTGCTCGGGAAACTCGTAGAGCAAGACGGCCGATTGCTTGATCCGCGTAAGCTCTTTGACGAACGTCAGCCCGGCGATGCAGCCGCGGTCTTCCAGGCGGTCAGCCGGCGCAAGCTCTGCCGTGCGGTAGTGCTCCCACCAGCCACTCTTGGCCTCACGCCAGTGAAATTCCAGCAAATCGGCGAGCAATTGCCGGGATTTTGCCTGCGGATGGGCCGCATCGGCGGTCAGGCGCTGGCTGAGCGCGCGCGTCAGCTGCTGACGCTCGTTCAGGCCTTCCGGCGGCTTCGACTCGGCGCGTTCCGGGCGCCGCAGCGTCACTCCCGTCTTTTGCTCCAGCTCGCCGCGCAGCCGCTCCAAGAACGTGCGCAGCTGCGCCGTCGAACGGCAGTCGTCCTCGTTGTAGCTTTGTACCTGGGCCTTCAGCTCGGAGACGGGCAGTACTTCGTCCTGCGTCTCGAGCCACCAGCCGAACAGCTGCATGGCGCGCGCCGCTTCACGCAGCGCCGTCTTGCGCGTGTAGCCGTGCAGGCTCTCCAGCTCCTTCAAGCTGTAGCTCTCGACCGAAGCGCGAAAGCCGTGCCGCACGATCGGCAGCAAGTCCACCAGCACGCCATCGCGCAAGAGCTGGTCCACCTCGGCTTCGCGCGTGGCGTGGCGGCACGACAGCTTCTTCAGCGCGTCGGCCTCGCGGTGCCCAAAGTGGTACAAGTGCAGGTGCGGAAACTCTTCGCGACCGAGCAGCACGCGGTCGATGATTTGCTCGAAAGCGCGCTTCTCTTCCGCGCGATTGACGGCCCAGTAGGCCCTGTAGCGCGCGGGTCCTGCGGCGTCGCGCACCGTGAAATCCAGCTCGGGCTCGCCGAAATCGACCAACCCGAACAGGTATTCGAGGCCACCGTCGAACACGAAGGAGTCGCCTTCTAGATCGAGGAACAAGTCGCCCGGCGTGGGCTTCGGCAGCGCCTCGAGCCCGACCCCAGGCGTCTCTTGCGGCAGGAGCTCGTACAGCGGGCGCTGCTGTTCACGACCACGCAGCTGCAGCGCCGCTTGCTCACGTACCCGCTCGAGCGAGTCCTTCTGAATGCCGTCGATACCGCGCTCGCGATCGAGCTTGCCCAGCTCTGCCAGGCGCGTGATCGCGGCCAGACCGAGTCGATCGCGCTGACGACGGGTGATGCCGGCTACGAGCGCCAAATGGTCGTCTTCGCGTCGTCGATCTTCGCAGCGCTTCCAGTAACGACACACGCCGCAGTGCTCTACCGGCTCCGGGTACGGCTCGGTGGCGGCGCCGTGGCTCGCCACGAACGCCTGCATGCGCTCGCGCACGCTGCGAAAATAGGCGTCGTAGTCAGCCGTGAGCAGGCTGACGGGCGCCAGCTCGGCTCCGCCGCCCGCGATGTGAAATTGCCGAGGAAACACGCCTTGCAGCTGGGTTAGCTGATCCGTGTACGCGCACAGCTGCAGCACGGCGCGGGCCTTGGCTTCGCGCGACAGCTTGGCGTCGACCGGCTCGTAGTGGTGAGCCCAGCGGCCGCCTCCTCCCGGCACCTTCTGCAAGAAGTCGGGACGCCCGACCCAGCTGGGCGTGAGCAGCGTACCTTGGTAAATCAGGTCGGCGCCCGCGCTCATGGCGGCAAGCGTGGCTTCAGCCGCGCGCTCCATGCCTGCTTGACCGGGCGCGTTCGTGATTTTCACGATCTGACGCCCCTGTTCCTCGAAGTACTCGAGCACGCGCGCTTCGTGCTCGTCGCCGCGCTTTTCGAGCAAACGCCGCTCGATGTCGTTCTGCGCGGGCCGCGTCAGCTCACCCGCGTCGACGCGCAGCTCGAGCGACGTCAGGTGCTGGCAAGCCAGGAAATTGCCGACCTCGGTGGCCGAAAAACTCACGAAGCCGTCGCGCTGACGCATGCGCCGGGGACTGTAGCTGAAGTAGTGAGGCGTGAGGATTGAGGATTGAGCGCAAGACCCGAGCTACGCGTCGGCGGGGGCGCCAGTGCCGGAACCAGCCGAGGCGGGATCGAAGAGCGGCAGAGCCTCGCGGATGGCGCCGCTGGTACCGACGAAGTACACGACGTCCCCGGCCTCGAATGGCGCGTGCGGGTCCGGGTTTTGCAGCAGCTGCTCGCCGCGTTGCACCCCTACGACCAGCACGCCCGTGGTGCTGCGCAAGTGCATTTGCACGGCCGACGCGCCTGCGGCGGCGCTGTTCTCGCGCACCAGCACGGACTCGATCTTCAGCTCGGACAGCGCGCGCACCTCGCCCAGCTGCGCGCGCGGCAGCGTCTGCTTGCGCTCGCTGGTCTGTGTTTCGGAGCGGATGGTCTGGATGCTCGACTCGATGACGTTGCGCGGCAACTCGATGCTGCGCAAGAGCCGCGCGATGACCTCGACCGCGCCTTCGACCTCTTCGGCGACCACGTCGCGCGCCCCCATCTTGACCAAACCTTCGCGCTCCGCCAGGTAACGCGTACGCATCAAGATGGGCACGTTGGGTGACACGCGCCGCAACATGTCCACCACCCGCTGAGCCGCCTGTTGATCGTTCATGAGCAGCACCACGAGCCGCGCCTCTCGTAGGTGGGCGTGGCCGAGCGCTTCTTCGCTGGTGGCGTCGCCGTAATACACCGGCAAGCCCATCTCCTTGCCGCGACGCACGTTGTCGGCGTTCAGCTCCAGCACCACGAACGGCGCGCCTGCGCCTTGCAAAGCGCGGGCCGCCAGCTTTCCGGCGACGCCGAAGCCGATGATAATGACGTGATTTTCGAGCTTTCGGCTCTCGTCGGCTTCGTCGATGCTGCGCACGCCGATCAGGCGTTCGAGCGGCGCGAGCAGCCGCTCACCGGCGGTGATGTGCGGCGCCGCACGCACCAGCAGGGGCGTCAGGAACATGCTGGCGATACCGGCCGCCAAGAGCGGGCTGACCGCCGCGTCGTCGACCACTTTGTTGGATTGGGCCAAGCGCGCCAGCACGAAGCCAAACTCACCGAACTGCGCCAAGCCGACGCCCGCCAGCCACGCCACGCGCGACGGAAAGCGCATGGCCATGGCGGCCAACGTGGCTAGGAAGCCCTTGGCGACCAGAAAGCCGAGCAGCAGCCCGCCCACCAGCAACGGCTGCGAGACCACGACCCGCACGTCGAAGAGCATGCCGAGCGACACGAAGAACACGCTCACGAACGCGTCGCGCAGCGGCAAAATGTCGCCCATGGCGCGGTGGCTGTACTCCGTGTCGGCCACCACCATGCCGCCCAAAAACGCGCCCAAAGCCAGCGACAAGCCGACCATGGACGTGAGCCACGCCGTGCCGATGCACAGCGCCAAAATGGCGAGCAAGAACACCTCGCGGCTGCGACTGGCGTCGACCCAACCCAGAATTTTGGGCACGACGAAGCGCGCCAACACCACCGTGCCCACCACCACGACCGCCGCCTTGCCGAGCGCCAGGCCCACGCTGGCAACGGCGTCACCAGCCTGCGCGCCGGGGCCCAGCAGCGGCACGATCAGCACCATCGGCACCACGCACAGATCCTGAAAGATCAGCGTGCCGACGATGAACTTACCGTGCGGCGCGTCCAGCTCGCGCCGCTCGGACAGCGCCCGCAGCACGATGGCCGTGCTGGAGAGCGCGAAGGCAAAGCCGTAGAACAACCCGCGCCCCGGCGGCTGCCCGAGGAGCACGGCGATCAGCGTCGTGACGGCTGTCGTCAAACCCACCTGCAGAGCGCCGCCCAGCGCCACCTGCCGCAAGACGTCGCGCAGCCGCGCCAGGGAGAATTCCAGGCCGATCGAGAACAGCAGCAGCACCACCCCGACCTCCGCCAGGACCTCGATGGCGTGCACGGACGAGACCAACCGCAGCCCAAACGGACCGAGCAGGGCGCCCGCCAACAGCAGGCCTGCGACCGTGGGTAGCTTGAGCCGCGCCAAAACGACGGTGACGAACACCGCCAGAGCCGCCACGATGGCTAGTTCGTCGAGAAGCGGTACCTGTCCCATCAGCGGTCCGCATAGTCGTCGGTCCTTGCCGCTTGCGCGACAAGAATTTGCCGGGAGGCCGCGCTGTATCGAAACGCGCCGCGCCGTTTCGGCAGGCGCTCAGCGGTTCGCGTTGGTGAGCCGCTGCAGCGCAGTGAGCACGCTCGCGAGAATGCGCTCGCGCTCGCTAGTCGTAGGCGCCTCGACGCGCGCTGCGGCCAGCACCGCGCGACCGAGTGAGCTAGCGCTGGGCGGCGGCGGCACGAGCTCGAGCGGGCGAGAGGGGGCGCGAGCGGCGGGTTTGGGAGCTGCCAGGCGACCTGTGAGCAAGGGACCGTGGAACGAGCGACGTGCCGAAGCGTTGGCCATAAATCCTCGTGAATCGCTGATGGAGGTAGGCCCCGGCGCGTTTCACGGCCGTGACGCAGGGGCTTCCGCTGCTCGCGCGACGGGAGCGGCACCTTCTCTGAGCAAAAATGGCGATCGCAGGGCCCCAACGCTTCCGGTTTCGAGCCGCCAGCGCTAGGCAGAAGGCATGAAAACGCCCTTCGGGAAGCAGCCGAGCGGCCTTCGTCTGGAGCGCATGCAGGCCTCGGCCCGCTACCGAGACGGAGAGTTTCGCAACCTGCACCCGATCCTGCCGGGGCTCAAAGGCGGCGCGGCCATGCCGTCCATCGGGGACTTCATCTGCTCGAGCGGCCGGCGCACGCCAGGTGCGCCGCTCGCTACGCTCGATCCGCGGCCCAGCTGGGGCAAGGCGCCCGAAACCGGCCTGCGCGTCACCTGGCTCGGCCACTCCACCTTGCTGGTCGAGCTCGACGGCGTGCGCGTCTTGACCGATCCGGTTTGGGGCGAGCGCGTGTCACCCGTCGGTTTTGCGGGGCCCAAGCGCTTTCACCCCGTGCCCGTCAAGCTGAGCCAGCTACCCCCGCTCGACGCGGTGATCGTCTCGCACGACCACTACGATCACCTCGACTACCCGACCATTTTGGAGCTGGCCAAGAGCGACGTGCCGTTCATCACCAGCCTGGGTGTCGGTTCGCACTTGGAGTCTTGGGGCATTGCCGAGAGGCGCATTACCGAGCTGGATTGGTGGGAGAGCACGCCGATCGGTGGCGGCCGTGCCCGCGTGAGCGCCGCGCCGTCGCAGCACTTCTCGGGGCGCGCGCCTGGCCTGCGCAACACCACCGCCTGGTCGTCGTTCGCGGTGCGCGGCGAGCGCCACGGCTTCTTCTTCAGCGGCGACACCGGCCTGACCACCGAGTACGCCAGCATTCGGGACAAGCTCGGCCCGTTCGATCTGGTCGCGCTCGAGGTCGGAGCTTTTCATCCGGCCTGGGGCGACATCCATCTGGGCCCAGAGAATGCGCTGAAGGCCTTCGAGCTGCTGGGCGGCGCGCGCTTTTTGCCCGTGCACTGGGGCACCTTCAACCTGGCCATGCACGATTGGGACGAACCGGCCGAGGTGCTGCTCGAAGCGGGCGCGGGTGTGCCGCTCTTGATGCCGCGCCTGGGTGAGGCAGTGGAGCCGACCCGCACGGGCGCGCCGACGCCATGGTGGCGCACGCCAGGCGTCGCGACCGATACCGCCAACACGGCGCTCCCCAGCGAATCCGAGCCCGCGCTGGATCCGAACGCTCCCCTCGCCTGGCCGCTCGATTGATGACGACCCAAGGACCAAGCTTTACGCTGCGCGAGCTGGGCGCCGACGACGCAGCTCAGTACAACCAGTTTTTCGGCCAGGGCACGCTCGCTCATCCCGACACGTTGCGCATCACGGTGGCCGACATCGCGGCGGCGCCGTTCAAAACGTCGCACGGCGCTGAAGGCTCCACCTTCGTCGCTCAAGATGCAGCCGGCCAGTGGCTGGGCGTCGTGACCGTGGAGCGTGAACAGGGGCGCGAGAAGCGTCGGCACATTGCCTGGGTGCTGCGCATGTACGTAGGCGCCGCGAGCGCCGGAGCCGGCCTGGGTCGGGCTCTGCTGCGCGCAGCCGTCGCGCGCGCCCGGGAGCTCCCGGGCGTCGAGAAGGTGAACCTCACCGTCGCGGCGCACAACAGCCGCGCGGTGGGGCTGTACGAGTCGGAAGGCTTTCGCAGCATCGGCCGCGAAGAGGACGCCTTTCGCGACCCGACGCCCCGGGCGGAGCTGACCATGAGCCTTCGGCTATGAAGCAGCGCACCGCCCCGCGCGTGCTAAAAGCGCCACGAAATGCCCGACTCTGCCGGTAACCCGACGCCCTTCGAGCGCATTGGCGGTGAAGCCAACGTGCGCGCCCTGGTCGAGCGCTTTTACGACGCCATGGACGAGCAAGAGCCGGCGCTAGCCGCCATTCACGTGCTCGAAGACGGCAAGGTCAGCCGCGCATCGCGCGACAAGTTCGCGCTGTTCTTGATCGGCTGGCTCGGCGGTCCGCAGGACTACATGCGCTTGTACGGCCACCCGCGGCTGCGCATGCGCCACGCCCACGTCGCCGTGACTCAAGCCATGCGCGACGCTTGGATGCGCGCTATGCGGCTCGCGCTAGCGCACCCCAGCATCGACGACGGCCTGCGCGCCTTCTTGGACGAAAAACTGGGCGACGTCGCCGACTTCATGCGCAACCAGCCGAGCTAACGCGGCTTCAGCCAAGACATCGATGCCATCCGCAGGAAGGCGGGAAGCGAGATTTTTGGGGAGGGGTCGCGCGCTTCGCGCCACGAGACGAGCCACTATGGGCTCGAGCTGCCTGTTCCTGCTCGTTTCCAAGCGAATATTTTGATTTTGGTCCCCCAAAAGCAAAAATGCGTTCTCGCTTTCCTGCTGGTCCTTCCCGCCTCCCCGCCTTCCTTTCCGCCTTCCTGCGGATTCGCTCTCGCTCTCAAAGGGTGGCCTGGCGCCGCCACGGGAGATTCTGCGATTCGGGCTGCATTTTGGCAGCCCCAGCAAGCTGCGGTCACGCGCCGAAGCTGTACTCGAACGTGTAGAAGTGCTTCCCGTCTTTGATGTCGATCTGCATCTGCCCGGTCAGGCCCACCAACTCGCCCGTGCCCGAGTCCGGCGCTACCTCGAGCCGCAACGTCGGCGTGCCGCGATTCATGATGCCGTAGTGCACGAGCACGAAATTGCCCGTGCGTCCGGCCAGCTTGCCGTTCACGCGCTCTAGGGCCACGTAGACCGCGGAGCCCTTGGTGGGCGTGCCGGCGCTCAGCATCTCTACGGTGCTCGAAGCCTCGAGCGGCCCCTTGAACGACTTGACGAAGCTGGTGCGCCCGAGCACCAAGCCGTCGGCGCTGTCGTAAGGCGGTTGGCGCGTGGCAGTGACATCGAAACTCCCCTGGGCGATTTCGCTCATGTACCCCTTTTACCAGTCAGCAGACTGAAGAGCTCGAAACTCTGAGATATCTGAGCGTGACGCGCGCCGCGCTTTCGCGTACGAGCCGCTCAGGATGGCTGGTTCTGGTTGGGTGACGTGGTTGGTGTCGGGTGTGACGATTGCGGTGCTGGCGACGAGCTGCGGCACCGACGAGACATCGCGCCCCACTGGTAGCGCGGGCGCGCAAACGCTCGGCGGCGAAGGCGGAGGCAGCGGCAACGCCGCGCTCGGCGGCGCCAGCGGAAGCGCGGGGGCGGAAGCGACGCTGCCAGGCAGGCCGGATGGCTTGCCCTGGCTCGGCATGGCCTGCAGCAAGGCAGAAGATTGCGGCGAGCAGGGCTTGCGCTGCTTGAGCGACAACGAAGACTTCATGGACGGCCAAGGCGCTCCCGGCGGCGGCCTGTGCACGGCTGATTGCGAGACCGACGCCGACTGCCGCCGCTTCGATACGACGGCCGTTTGCGCGACTTTGGCCGAGGCGCCGCTGGTGCTGGGATACGCCGCCAAGGCCGTACCGCGCCTGTGCATGCAGGGCTGTGAGCTGGGCGCGCCGAGCGGCTCTACGAAGTGCCACGGGCGCAACGACATGGCATGCCGCCCGTTTGCGCCCAACCAGCCGGCGACTTGCCTCAAGAAGACCGACGTCTGCCCCGACGGCACTTTCTGCTACCGCGGCGCCTGCCGCGAGCTCGCGTGCGGACCGCGCTGCAATGCCGACCAAGACTGCAGTGCCGGCCGGCACTGCAACCCCTTTACGGGCCTGTGCGACGTCGAGGCTCCCGAGCCGGTGCCGGTCGGAGCCGACTGCCCGAACGACGAAACTTCTACCGTCTGCGGCGGCGGCAATTGCCTTGAGCTTTCGGACGCGAAGGGCGTGCGCGTCAAACGCGCCTGCACGCAGTCTTGCACCATCGGTCAGGCGTGCGGAGAAGGCACTGGTGCCTGCGTCATGCCGCGTTTTCAGAACTTCTCGGTGGGTGACGTCGGCTACTGCGCGCAAAGCTGCAACTGCGACAGTGACTGCCTGCACGCGGTCGATCGCTGCGTGCCGTTTGGCGACGCGCTGACCGAAGAAACTTACGGCGCCCGAGGCGTGTGCGACGCCGTGCCGGAAGGGACCGTCACGCTCCCCTGCGACGACGGGCAAGGCGGGGCGGGCGGCGCGAACTCGGGCGGGGCCGGCGGTTCAGACGCTGGCGCGAGCTCGGGTGGCGCGGCGCGCACGCCGTAACTCCCTAGCGCTCGAGCTCGTAGCACGGCGGCTTCTTGTCGAGCTCGGTCGGCGGCGGGCACAGCGGGCTGCACAAAAGCGGGCTGTGTACGCCGCACACCGTGTTCGGGCCGCAGCACGGGTGCCGAGTCAGGTAGTACGGAAACTCCACGAGCACTTCGGTGCAGATGGAACAGCCGCCGTTGTAGCAGCCAGCCCAACCAGGCTTGTCTTGCTCGTCGCACACCAGCTTGGCAGGCGGGCGCAGTCGGCATTGAGCCTGAATCGGCTCGTCGGGCGTCGGATCGCACTCAGGCGCCGCGGCTGAGCCACCCGCGCCGCCGCGGCCAATGGCTAGCTCACCTCCGGCGCCGCTCTCACCACCACCACGCTCTCCGGCAAAGCTCGCGGTGTCTCCCGCGCCGCCGCCAAGCGCTGTGCCGCCGCTCGCACTGCCGCCGGCGCCCGATCGCGTGTCGTCTAGCAGAGGCGCAAGATCGACCTCGGCCCGGTAGCAGCTCACACCCGCGAGGAGCGCGCCTACCGAACCCATGCAAGCCACCCCGCAACGGAAGGCTCCGCGACGACTCAAGGCGCTCCTTGCCCGGCGCCCGCTTTGAGCGCTTGCGCCTCTTTGACGGCGAAACCGGTTGGATAGGCCTGCAGGTAGCGCTCAGCCTCGCGGCGCGCTTCGTCGAGCCTGCCCGCCTTTTCCAGCAAGCGGAACTTGCGGACCAGCGCTGTCTGCGCGAGCGGCGATGCTGGGTGGTCGTGCAGCAATTTGTCCAGGCGCGACACCGCCCCGTGCACGTCACCGTTGCGGCCAGCCTCGGCCGCTTCTTTGAACAGCCGGTTCTCTTCTGCCAACGTGCTCTCCGGCTCGGCCGATGCGGCTGTGGACGCCGACGTCGACGGGACGACTGCAGCGTTGCTCGGTGGCCGTGGCAACGCTGCCGGAACTGCCGGCGTCATGGCTGGCTGGGCCGACGGAACTTCAGGCGCAACTTCAGGCGCTGCAGGCTTGACCCCCGACCCCGGCTCCGCCGAGATGGCCAAGCTACCAGGACCGAAATGCAGCTGGCGCGCGCCCACCGCAAGCGCCACGGCTGCGGCTGCCGCGAGCAAGCCGTAGGAAGCTCGACTCCGCAACCGGCGCGCCTTCACCAAGCTGCCGAGCTCGGCGTCCAGCCGCGCGGCGATGCGAGCTTCGCGGGCGCTTTCTTGCGCCGACTCGCGCACGGCGGGCGCGTCTTCGCTGCCCAGTTGCTGCAAC
This sequence comes from Polyangiaceae bacterium, assembly GCA_036261775.1. Lineage (GTDB taxonomy): Bacteria > Myxococcota_A > Polyangia > Polyangiales > Polyangiaceae > PMG-095. The sequence continues at coordinate 52,613 of DATAKF010000049.1, forward strand.
AATTGCCGCAGCTCGGCGGCTGCCTCGAACGCCGCTGGCTCGCTACGGCTCAAGTGCCCTCCTTGGGCCTGCCCGGAGGCATGCGTTCCTGCAAGTCGCGCCGGCCGCGCACCAGCCGCGACTGGACCGCAGCCTCGGTCGAGCTGGTCATGCGCGCTACCTCAGCCAAGTCGTAACCTAGTGCGTCGTGCAGCAGCACGGCCTCGGCTCGCCCCGGACTCAACGTTGCCAGCGCCAGCCGTAATTGGCGCAAACGATCGCGCGCTTCGAGCGCGCGCTCGGTGTCGCGCGGGGCGTGGCGCAAGTTCGAATCCGACACGTCCTCGTTGCGATCGAACACGCCGCGCTCGGTCTTGCGCGAGCGAATGGCGTTCAGGCCGACGTGACACGCAATGCTAGCTGCCCACGACGTCAGCTTGCAGCGGCCTTTGAACTGACCTTTGTAAATCGTGCGCAGCACTTCTTCGAACACCGCTTGCACCAGGTCGTCGTGCTCCGGTTGAGCGGGGCCGATCACCCGCGTCAACGTCGAGTCGATGACCCGCACCAGCCGCGTGTACAAGAGCCGCCCGACTTTTTGATCACCGCGTTGAATCGCCGCCATCAAGTCGTCGTCCGACAGCTCACCCGCAATGCGTGCGCGCACCTCCGCCGACGGCCATCCGGCAGCGGCAGAGTCGTAGCTGAGCGAGGCGCTGGTCACGTGGGACGGAAGTAACGCCACCCCGTCAGAAGTAGCCACCTGAGCGTCACTTTTCTTCGGACGTTCGCCGGGCGAGGTCATAGGCGCACCTCCAGCCCAGCCACCACCTCCAGCGCCACTGCGGGACCACGCACCCGTAACCCGCTGCTTTCGTTGGGGTTACCGGGGGGCAGCCGCACCACCGCCCCGCCCGTCGCGGCAAGCTGGCCGTCGGCGGGAAAGCTCGCCAAAGCGCGCAGGCTCACCGGCACCTCTTCGTCGGTGACCATCTGTCCGCGCACGTCCACGGCCACGCGCCGGTACCCGATCTCGACAGCCGTCGTGCCGGCCAGGTTCAGAGCCTGCCAGGTTCCCGTCATGCCAGCGCCCGCACCCAGGGTTATCCAGCGCGTCGAGAGCTCCGCGCCCTGAACCGTTGGCCCCTGACTCCAGGCGTAGCTGCCGAACCCGTGGACGACCACCGGAGTGCCGCGCAGCTTGAAGCCGATCGACAGCCAGCCACCTGCACGCCAATCACCTCTATCCCAACCCGGCCCCGTCAGCGCACCGACACGCCCTTGCCAGCGGGGCGGTAAAGCAGCTGCTTGAAGCGATCGCGTTGCAGCGGGCGTCGACTCCGCTTTGGGCTGCGATGGGCCACCCGCCTCGTGGTCCGCAGCAGGCGCCGGCCCGGGTTGCACGTTCGATTCGTCCTGACCGGTGCGGTCTCCGGCCCTACGCGCTCGTGTCTCGCCGACCAGCGTTGCCACGGTGAGACCCACTGTCGTCCAGCGCTCAGAAATAGAATCTCTCTCAGAGAAGCTCAACGCGCGCGCTACCCATTGCCCACCACCGCGACCCACTCGCACCGTGACCTGCAGGAAGCCTTCACCCTGCCAAAGCACCAGCGCGACAGCCTCGGGCTGCGTGCTTTCCGGCAGGGTTTGCGCCATGGCGCAGCGGCCCTCGGCCAAGGCGTCACTGCAAGCCGCTACCATCGCCGGCGCATATTCCGCTGGCACATCGGCCGGCAGCACATCGAGACTCACTACAGGGATCACCAGTCAATCGCGCTCGTAACACGGGGCCTGATTCACGTCCTCGCTTACGGCGGGGCGGATGCGCTTTTTTCGCGCCCGGGGGGTGCCTGAGTTTCCGAGCACGACGTTACGTACCGAAGGAGCCAGCGAGCCTGGCGGTCAAATCACAAGTGGGTGTGGTGGAACGTGACTGAAAAATCTAAGTTTGAGAAACGGGCCGACGTGCTGGAGGACGACCGGGGGAGCGTCACCGGCAATTTCGGCCCACGAGCAGAATACGATCTGCACCAGCTCTACGCTGAGCATGGGCGCGCCATTCTCGCGCACTGCGCGCGGATTTTGGGCGACTTTGCGTCGGCGGAGGACGCCACTCAAGAGGTGTTCCTGCGGGTGCGTCGCTCGAGCGACCGGTTGGACCGGTTGCCGAGCCCAACCGAGATGCGGCCCTGGCTGTTTCGAATCGCGACCAATCATTGCCTGAACGAGCTGCGGAGTCGGGGAGTCAGAGCTCGCACGCCTCCGCAATTAATCGGCATGACGACTGCGAACCTGGAAGACACCATGGCAGCCCGCAATGACGCGCAGCGCTTCTTGGAGCGGCTACCACCACGCGCTCGCGCCATCGCCTGGCTCACCTACGTGGACGGCATGCTGCAGCAAGAGGTGGCCGAGACGCTCGGTGTTTCACGGCGCACGGTCGTGAATTACCTGAACCAGGTGCGCTCGCGGCTGCAGCAAACCACCCGCTCTGGCCTGGCAATGGCGCGCTGAGTTTCGCTCGGCTATGACGCCCGGATGTCGGGTACCGACGATGACAGCGTCCGGCCGCGTGGTCCTTTCTCCGTCACGCCCATTGGTTGGGTGTCGTCTCCGTACCAGCGGCGCTTCGGCACGCCCCAGCAGGCGGCTGCCGTCGACTCCGACCGCGACGCCGTGCTCGAGCTCGATGGCGAGCAGATCCCAGAAGAGGCGCTGCGCGATCTCGTCGGCGTCGAGCGGATTTGGGTCTTGAGCTTTCTGCACCGCAGCGGCACTTGGGGCCCGCTGGTCCGCCCGCCACGTGGACCGCGCGTGCGTCGCGGCTTGTTTGCCACGCGCTCACCCGATCGGCCCAACCCGCTCGGGCTATCGGCGGTGCAGCTCGTGCGCGTCGAGCGGCTGAGCCTGCACGTCCGCGGAGTCGACTTGCTCGACGGCACCCCCATCCTCGACATCAAACCGTACCTGCCCTACGCCGACGCCTTCCCGACGTCGCGCGCGGGTTGGATCGACGAAATTTCGACGGACGAGCTGCAGTTCGCCAAGCGGCCGCCCAAGGCGGAGTAGCGCGCTACGTGGATAGCCTCAGCTGCTCGGTCGGTCGATGATCGAAAACGTCGCCGAGCCGTGCGCGAACAAGCGGCCTTGCTCGTCGCTGACGCGCGCTTCGGCGGTGACCAAGCGACTGCCGCGATGCACGACCCACCCTTCGATCGTGAGCTTGCCGGTGCGGCCGGTGATGGCGCGCGTCAAATGGGCCGTCAGCGCGGCCGTCGAATAGCCTTTGGCGGCGTCGAGCGTGGTGAGCACGGCCGCGCCCAGGGCAGCATCGAGCAGCGTCGTCAGCACGCCGCCGTGCAGCGCGTATGCTGGGCTGTGCAGCTCGTCGGTGGCCGTGAGCTCGAAGCGCGCGAACCCGTCCGTCACTTCCGCCAGGACGCAGCCCAGGCCCTTCAGCAAGGGGCCAGTCGGCAATTTGCCGGCAATGGCCTCCTGCAATAGCTCCAAGCCCGTCTTGCCTTCGGTATCCAACGACAAGGCCCCGTGGATACCACGCGTTCGGCGGGAAGTCCGTCACCGTGCGGGAGGCCGCGTCACTCCGCAATCGTTACCGCGGGTGCCGGAACGTCAGAGCGTAGACCAGCTGCCGCACGTCCCCCAAATCCCACAGCCAGGGCTCCAGCAAGCGGGGCGCGCTGACCATACCTCGCAGCCCAGGCGCGGTTAGCCAAGCCAACAAGCTGCGCGGGTCCGGGTTCAGGCCCAGGGCCCCCTGCGCTTGCTGCGTCGCCACGAACGCCGCAAGCTCCGCCGACGGCCGCTCGCGGTACGCATCCAGCTCGGGCAGGCGTTGCGTGGTCGCAACATCGCACACGAGCACGCCGGCCCGCGAGGTCACGCCCGCGAGCGTCGCCAGGTGCACGGCGGTGATGGCCGAGCCGAGATGAGCCCAAGCGGCGCGCGACGCCACCCAGGCCCGCCGAAACGGCAAGCCCAACTGACTGAGCACGCACGTGGAGAGCGTGACCTCGAAGCGACCCAGCTCGCGCACCAGCTTGCCCGCTGCCTCGACCGCACGCGCGCCGAGCTCCGCGGGCTCTGGGAAGGCTTCACCCCACGGGTCCAGCTGCTCCAAGAACCCGGATAGGTCGACGCCAGAATGCAGGACGAGCCGCTCGGGGTGCGCGATCGCGTGCCGCGCGCGAGCGCGATTCAGGGCGGGCCCGTCGAGATCGATCAGGTGCACTTCGTCGAAGCAACGGGTGAGCCATGCAAGCTCCAGATCCGAAGCGTTGCCGGCGCCGAAAACAGCCAGCCTACCGCCCGTGCCTGCTTGCTCGACCAACTGCATCAGCCGGTGGCGATGCGGCGCGTAGCGCTGCCAGTTGTCAGGAAAGCGCCCGTTCACGGATTCGGCAAAGGCCCGAGCCCGCGCCACGGCGTCCAGTCCGGCGTGCCCGGGGTGCTGGGCGGCCTGGTGCCGCGCCAAACAATCGCTAGAACAAGCCAGGAACACCTGCTCCGTGGAGTAACAAACGTCGCACAGGCGCCGCGGAGCGCCACCACAACCGCAAGCCTTCGTTCGGGGCGTGAGCGCTGGATCAGCCAACCTAGGAGCATGGCAGCTGCAGGCCCGGACCTTCATTTGCACCCCGCCGCGGGGCCTGGCAAAGGCTCAGGACGTGGCGCGCCCGAACTATTTCTTCGCCTTCCCCGTTGACGGCGCCTTCGTGCTCGAGCTGCCGCCGCTCCCGCCTGCGTTCCGGCTGTTCCATCCCGAAGACGTGCACTTGACGCTGTCGTTCTTGGGGGGCTGCGGCGAAGCAGCGGCGCTGCGCGCGCTCGCAGCGTTCGACGACGCGCGAGAGCAAAGCGCATTTCCGAGCATCGACGTCTCGCTCGGCTCTGTCGTGCCCATGGGCTCGGCGCGGGCGTATTCCGCGCTGTCCGCGCTGCTGGAACAAGGCCGAGAAGCGACGACCGCGTGCCTGGCTTCGTGGCGCGACGTGCTGAGCGACGCCGCGCTCGGGCGTCGTGAGAAGCGTGCGCCCAAGCCGCACGTCACCGTCGCCCGTCCCCGCATGCGCGTCACCGACGCGGGGCGACAGGCTGGCCTAGAATGGGCCAAAAGCCTCGATTTGAGCGCCGTCCGCGCCACTCTCGATCGCGTTGCGCTCTACACGTGGAGCGAAGGCAACCGTCGTGAGCGTCTATTTCGCGTCCTAGCCGAGCGCCGGCTCGACGCAATGAGCTGAGCCTGGCTGCGCCCGACAAGCGCCAATCTACAGCGAATCTGCCTTCGTGGCCGCACCCCATCGCCAAGATCAGTCAGTCTTCTTGCGGCCTCAACCGCCGTAGCACCGACGCGCTCTTCAGCTCGCGCAGGGCGTCCTTGCCGACCCAGCGCGGCGGGGCTTCGGGCCTGGCCGCGAGACGCTCACAGACCTCGAGGGCCGCCCGGTTCAGCAGCGCGTTCCGCTTGCCGATCGAGCGCAGGGCCCAATTGACCGACTTTTTCACCAAGTTGCGTTCGTCCAGCGCCGCCTTCTCGACCAGCGGCAGGCAACGCAAGAAGGCAGCATCCGGCGCTGCCTTGTCGTGAACCGTCAAGCTGGCGAGCAGCGCGAAGGCCGCGCGCTTCACGAACTCGTCTTTGCTCTTGGCCCACACGGGGATCTTCTTGAAGGCGTGCGGCGAGCGATCGAACAGCGCAAAGCAGGCGGTGTCACAGATGGCCCAGTTGTCGAAGTCTTTGCACCAGCGCTCCATCTGCTCGGGCGTCACTTGGTCGGCTTCGTCCACGAACGTCGCCAGCATGCGCGCCTCGTAGTGACCGGTCTTCCACAGCGCGGCCGCCAGCGTGTGGCTCTTGCCCAGGCCCTTTGCCAACTGCTTCAGCACTCCGACCGGAATACCGAACGCCTTGTCGGACGGAATGCCGTAGCGAGCCATGCCGTCCTTGGTCTTCTTGCTGGCGCGTTTCTTCAGCATCTGCACGACGTCCGCGACATCGTGCTCGCTCCTCGGCGCTTTCGATTTCGTGGCCTTCTTCTTGGTCGCCATGGGCGCGGCCATTCTCAGCGGTCTAGAAAGCGCTGGCCACAGAAAGCGTCCAGGTGGCGGGCGCTGCAGGGCGCCCCGGCGTGAACGCCAAACGCGGCACCAGGCTGAAGCTCGCAGCTTCGGCTCCGGCTTTGACTAGCCCTGTCGGCTGCGTGAAGAGCTGAACCTCGCCGAGCGCCGTGCCGCCCACGGTCGTGATGAGCCCGCTCCAGTAGTGGTCGTAGCCAAAGGCGATGATGGCGCCCGTGCCGGCGCACAACCCGAAATTGATGACGTGCCACGGCCACGTGACCCGCGCGCGCTCGTCCTCGGCGCTCTCTGTGCGCAGCCGCCGCCATTGCTTCGCTCTTTCGGCGTCAGGCAAGGCGTCGAGCTCTTCGGAGGCCGACTCGACCCTCAGCGGCCAAAGCCAAGTCGCCGCCACCGTGATGCCGGAGCCGATGCCTGAAATGATCCAATCCGGGCGTGCCTCGCGCTCGACCAACGGCACTGCCGCAAACGAGCCGACCATCAAGCCGGCGTTCACGCCCGACCAAACGTAGCGCCAGGTACGCGCGCGCCGCGCTTCGTCGCGCAACGAGTACGCCTGCCCCGGCACGGGCTCGGCCGCTGACGCAGCGCCCGACTGCGCCAGCACGCACGACGCCAACGCGAGGCTCAGGATCCAACGCATGCCAAGACCAAAACGGCCGATAATCTTGCAAGATAACGGCAACTTGGACTGGAGCGCTAGCCGCCATTTTTTCATGTTAGGAGGGGCAAATGCGCTTCATCGTCATGCACAAGGTCGACGCGAACATGGAAGCCGGCGGCAAGCCGAGTCAGCAAATCGTCTCGGAGATGGGCGCGCTCGTGCAGAGCAGCCTCAAGAACGGTGAGTTCCTGAACGGCGCCGGTCTTCACCGCAGCGCCCAGCGTGTGCGGCTCCGCGCCAAGGGCGGCGAGACGACCACTACCGAAGGTCCGTACTCCGGAGAGAACGAGCTGATCGCCTCTTTCACGATGATCAGCGCCAAGTCGAAGCAAGACGCCGTCAAGCACGCGCGTAAGCTGGCAGCCTCGCTCGGCGACGTCGAAATCGAGGTTGGGCCGGTGGTGGAGCCTTGGGATTTGGGCCTGATGCCCAAGCCCGAAACCGCCCCGGAGCGCTTCTTGCTGCTGTGCAAAGCGACGGCCGCTGATGAGCACGGTGGCACCGCCGCCAAGCACGCCGCGGCTGTACGCGCGCTCTCCGACTCCTTCCAAGGCGACGCGGCGGTGCTGGCCGCCGACAGCTTTGCCCCCAGCTCCCGCGGCATGCGGCTGCCGTCCGGGCCAACCGGCAAGCGCATCTGGGTCGACGGCCCTTTCGCCGAGTCCAAGGAGCTGATCGCCGGCTTCTCCCTCCTCAACCTGCCCAGCATCGCCGACGCGCAAGCCTGGGCCGAGCGCTACGCGGCCATTCTGGAAGGCAACGAAGTCGACCTGCTCGAAGTAAACGAGCCCACGAAATAATTGTCCGGCGGCGGCCGGCCCAAACGTCCTCGGTGAATCATGAGCGAATTCGTGTTCTTGCTCCGCAGTGACGAGGAAAACTACCAGCAGGCCATGGGCACGCCCGAGCGCGCCCAAAAGAGCATGCAGGCCTGGATCGCCTGGATCAAAGAGCTCGAGGTCAAAGGCCAGCTGAAAAGCGGCGGTATGCCGCTGGAACGCACCGGCAAGACCGTGCGCGGCGCGCAGCTGGCCGTGACCGACGGGCCGTTCACCGAAGCCAAAGACATCGTGCTCGGCTTCATCATCGTCGTGGCCCGCGACCTGGACCATGCCGTCGAAATAGCCAAGGGCTGCCCGCTCGCCCAAGGCGGGGGTGGCGTCGAAATCCGCCCGGTCATGGAAGGCGGTACCCCGTGAGCCAGCGCCGCATCATCATGTTCAACCAGGTGTCGGCCGACGGCTTCTTCTCCGATCCCGACGGCGGCCTAGACTGGGTCGTCTCCGATCCGGAGATCCACGCGCGCGCCGTGGAGGGCATGCCGGGCACCGACACCATCCTGTTCGGGCGCCGCACCTATGAGCAGTTCGCGTCGTTCTGGCCGGCAGCGCTAGAGAACCTCGAGGCTCCGGGCCCCCACGGCGAGAGCAAGCAGGCGCCGGCTTTCGCGGCGATGGCGCATTGGCTCAACGACAGCAAGAAGCTGGTGTTCTCCAAGACCCTGAAGAAGGCCAGCTGGAGTAACAGCGAAATCGCCCGAAAAATCGATCCAAAACGCCTGACCCAGCTCAAGCAAGGTCCGGGTCGGGACATCCTGCTCTTTGGCAGTGGCTCGCTCGTCTCGCAGCTCAGCGAGCACGGCTTGATCGACGAGTACCGCTTCGTGGTGTGCCCGCTCTTGCTCGGACGAGGCGTCACCCTTTTGGGTGATCTGAACGAGCGCGTCAGCTTGAAGCTGCGCGAAGCGAAGGCGTTCAAGACGGGCAACGTCATGCTCACCTACCAGCGCACCGCAGGCTAACGGTGGAGCTCGGCGAGCATTTCTTCCGCCACGAGTCCGGAAGGCTCGTGGCGGCCCTGACTCGCCTGTTCGGCGTGCACCAGCTAGCGCTGGCCGAAGACGTCACGCAGCACGCCTTCTGTCGCGCGCTCGAAGTGTGGAAGGTGCGCGGTATTCCGGAGAACCCCAGCGCTTGGCTCTTGGCCACGGCCAAGCACCGGGCGCTCGATCTGCTGCGCAAAGACCGCACGGCGCGCGCCTTTGCGCCGCAGCTTTCGCGCCAAATCGACGAAGAAAGCGCGCTCTCCGGCGCGGTGGACGAAGCCTTTTCGCCAGGCACCATGCGCGATGAGCAGCTGCGCATGATGTTCTCGTGCTGCCACCCGCGCCTCACACGAGAAGCTCAGGTCGCCTTGATTCTGAACATCCTGTGCGGCTTCGGCGCGGCGGAGATCGCAGGCGCGCTGTTGACCGGGCAGGCCGCCATCGAAAAGCGCATCAGCCGCGGCAAGCAGACGCTGGCCGAGAGCAAAACGCTGTTCGACCTAGGCGACAACGAGTTCATGGCGCGCCTGTCGACCGTCCGGCACGCGCTGTACTTGTTGTTCAACGAGGGCTATCACGGCGCTGCCGCGAGCGGTGCCATACGGCTCGAGCTGTGTCAGGAAGCGCTACGGCTCACGCATTTGCTGGGTGACTACGAGCCTGCAGCGACCCCCACCACCGCCGCGCTCGCAGCCTTGATGTGCTTGAACGCCGCTCGTCTGCCCGCGCGCGTCGACTCCGAAGGCGAGCTGTTGGCTCTTTACGAACAGGATCGGGCACGCTGGGATGCGCAGCTGATGGCGCAAGGTTTGGCCTTGTTCGAGGCGTCTGCGAGCGGCAGCGAGCTCAGTCAGTACCACATCGAAGCCGCCATTGCGGTCGCCCACGCCAGCGCGCCGAGCTTTGCCGAGACGGATTGGGCCGCAGTCGTCGGTCTGTACGATCGCCTGATGCAGGTCGCACCCTCGCCTGTCGTGGCGCTCAATCGCGCCATCGCGGTCGGGCATGGGGCGGGCCCAGCTCGAGGCATTACCGAGCTCGGCCGCATTGCCGACGCCGAACGGCTGCATGCCTACCCGTTCTACCCGGCGGCCCTGGGCGAGTTCGAGCTACGGCTCGGCAACCTGGATGCCGCTCGCGAGCACTTCGGCCGCGCGCTCACGCTGGCGCGCAACGACACCGAGCGGCACTTTCTGCAAAAGCGCCTGGCCGCCGCCAGTCACTGAGGCGCGCGCTGGGCGGGCGGAGGTGCGGGCGCCGCTGCGGGCGCCGCTTGGTGCAATTTGTCGTGAAAATCGAAGCCGTACGCCACGACCACGTAGAGCAGCGACTGCACCAAACCGCTGCGATCGATGGGCATGTCGCGCTCGTAAGCCAGGTGCGCTTCGAACGGAGCGGCGCGCCCAATCAGCTCGCCCGTGAAGTCCAGCTCGCTCGGGCCGAGCGGACCATCGGCCCTGCGATCGCTGAAGAACGTGCCGTCCACCCCCACGGCCAGGTGCCGGTGCCACAGCGAAACCTCGGAGTGAGCGGCATAGCGAAGCAATGCCAGGCCGCTGTTATCAGGGCGCGCGCCGTACGTGGGGTTGACGATGAACCAACCGAGCGTCGCGTAGCCCGAAACGTCACCATCACTCAAGCGCTGCCCCAGCTTGGGTGACAGCGCGGCAGCCGAAAACAGCAAGCGCGCCCGCGCGTCCACGTACGTCTGCGTGAAGTCTCCGCGATCAACCGGGCGATCGTGCTCGACGCGCGCCCCTGCTTCCCAATCGAAGCCTTGGGCCAGGCTGTTGGTCGACGTGAGTCCGCCGATCAGATCCAGCTCGGAAGGCGCGAAGATCAGCGCCTTTTTGCGCTCCCGGTCGGTGAGCATGTTGACGTCGATCGGAATCGACAGCATGCGCCCCAACAGATCGATGTCGAGGTGCAAGGCATAGCGAAACAGCGCCAGGCCCGTGTTGTTCGGGCGCGCCGCGTAGGTGGGGTTGTAGAGCGACGCGCCCAACATGGCCGCGCCGGACAGGTTGAATTCCTTGGCGTCGCCCCCGACTTGGCCGCCATGAGCGCTGCCCTGCTTGTCGAGCGCCCAGGCAGGTCGTTCGAGCGCGATGAGCCCAGAGAGCACCAGAACCGCGCCGACCAGGCCAGAGCCGCATCTTGCCAGCACGGGCTGGACGTTTAGCACGAAACTCCCCGCCTACACGCGGGCGTTCTGTCACCCCAACGCGGATGGACTGCAGAAAACCATCATTCACAGGAACCCTCGCGCTGTCGGCAATGCTGGGGGCAAGCCCTGCGCGCGCGACGGCCAAGGAGTACCGGGTCGGCCACTTTTCGGATGAGTTTCGCGCCAGCAGTCGCCACGCCACGCGTCTGGGCCTCAACGTCAAAGACTTCGAGAACGCGACCAGCGCACCTACACCTTGAAGGCGCCGAACGCCAAGGCGTTGGGTTGCTTCACGCGGGTTGGCGTAGCCGTCGTACCGAGCAGCGTCGGGCGCCCGCTGGTTTCGTCCATTTTGAAGGCCAACAGCGTGTCGTCGTCCTGATTGGCCAGGATTAGGAAGCGATTGTCGCGGCTAGAGATGAAGTGCCGCGGCCCCTTGATGAGCCCGTTCGCTTCTTCATTGGCAACCAGGGTCAAGCGGCCGCCGTCGTTCACCTCCAGCACCGCTAGGCTTTGGCAACTGGGCGTGCGGGTGCTGGCGTACACGCGCTTGCCGTCGCGAGAGACCTCGATTTCGGCGGCGGTCATGCTGCCCTTGACGGCTTGTGGCTGCTTGCCCTGCGGGAAAACCGAGATGGCCTGCTGCACGGTCAGCAAGCCGTCGGTGGAGTAACGGTAGGCGACGATTTCGCCGGACCAGTCGTTGAGCGCGTAGACGACCTGTTCGGTCGGGTGCACCGCGATGTGCCGCGGGCCCGAGGGCGCCGGCAGGGCCACGCTAGGCACGCGCAACGGTGACAGCTTACCGGTGCGCTCGTCGAGCCGGTACTGCGCGACCGTTTCCTCACCCCGACACACCACCCAAACGAATTGCCCGTCGGGCGACTGAACCAGGCCGTGCGCGTTCTTGCCCGCGATCTGCGAGTCGGTCGGCTCCGACAGCGTGCCGTCGGTCGCCACGGGAATCACCGCAACGCGGCCTTCGAGGGTGCTGGAGCTAGCAGTGAGCAGGTACCGCCCGGAATGCGTCAACGCGACGTGCACCGCATTGCTGCCCCCAGCCCAAACCTCGCTGATTTGGCTGAGCTTGCCGGTGACCGCGTCGATACGAAACGACACCGCGCGCCCGGGCTGAGCGGCGTCTGCGCCGCCCTTTTCGCTCACTGCGAACAGCAGCCGCCGCGCCTCGTCGAGCGCCAGAAACGTCGGAGCTTCGGCCACACCCTCGGTGAGGTTGGTTGAAGTCAAGGTCCCGGTGGCGGGGTCGAGCTCGAAGGTCTCGATGGTAGATCCGTACCCGCCCACGAACACCCAATGCTTCGTCTGACTCATGCTCGCCCTGTATGTCCGGTCGGCGCCCCTTCCGCCGAGTGCGCTACGGAATCCAGCCCGGGATCGCAGCCGCTTGCTTGAACCATTTCACGAGCTGAGCCTCGTCGAGCTCGTCTTCTTCGCGAATGTCCAGGTAGCGCGCGTCTTTGTCTTTGCTGGGGCCAGGCGGCATTGGCTTCAAGGCGGAGCCGCGCAGAAACGCAAGCTTGAGGTACTTGTTGAACGCGTGCATCCCCAGAAACCAGCCTTGGCCGTCGATGCCGTAAAACGGTGAGTTCCACTTCACGCACTTTTGGACCTTCGGCACGCTGCGCACGATCAGGGCGTCGAGCCGCTTGCCCATGGCGCTCTTCCAACCCGGCAGCGCAGCGATGTAAGCCTGCACAGGAGCGTCGCCGTCGCCCTTGGCGATCTGCGGATTGCCACCGCTGAGCAAGACGACGCCGTCCTTGTTCGGCTTCAGCGGCGGGCGCGCCTTGGCAGGCTTCTTTGCCACCTTTTTTACCGCGGCAGCGACCTTTTTCTGTGGCCTCGTAGCCTTCGCTTTGGTCATATCGTTTCTCCCTAGGCCGACTTCGTCAGCACCACGTGGAGCGCGTTCTCGGACGCGACGTGCTCGGTACACTCGTAGCCAAGGCCTACGGTGTCGATGCCGCCGAGCAGGTGCTCACCGCGGCCGAGCACCACGGGCGAGATCGCCAGGTGCAGCTCGTCGATGAGGCCCGCCACCAGGTACTGGCGAATGGTAGCGGCGCCGCCACCCAGGCGAACGTCTTTGCCCTGCGCAGCAGCCTTGGCGCGCTCGAGCGCCGCGCGAATGCCCTCCGTGACGAAGTAAAAGGTCGTGCCACCTTCCATGACCAGCGGCTCGCGAGCGTGGTGCGTGAGCACGAAGACCGGCACGTGGTACGGCGGGTTGCTGCCCCACCACCCCTTCCAACCGTCGTCGGGCCAGGGGCCGCGCTGCGGACCGAACATGTTGCGCCCCAGGATCCACGCGCCGACGTTCTCGAAACCGCGCGCGGCAAAGTCGTCGTCTGGGCCCCCCCGGCCTGGTTGGTCGGCGTTGCCCAACTCGGGCATCAACTTCTGGAACGTCTTGGTCCCGAAGGCCCACTGATGCAGCGCCATCCCACCTGCGCCCATGGGCCGATCGAGTGCCTGGTCGGTACCAGCCCCGTAACCATCTAGTGAGATTGAATACGCGTTGACCCGAAGCCTCGACATGCACGTAACTCCTTCCGGCGGGGTCGACCCTAGTCGCAAATTGGCCGCCTTTCAGGGGCGACGAACGGGCCCGGCTCAGATCGACACGCGCGGGAGCTTTTTTCCGAGTTAGCGAGCCGCGATGGGCGCTTTGAAGTGGCGGCCCCAGGCCACGAACAGCGACAGCGTAACGAGCACGAAGTTGAACGGCGTGTTCGCCCCCTCTCCCCGCGAAAAATGAAACACGATGGCACCCGCCATCAGCGCCACGCAGCCCAGCGCTCCCAGCACCGTCAGGCCCGGCTTGATGCGCGTAACCGAGGGCAGCAAAATGCCCAAGCCACCGAGCGCGTCGAACAGCGCGGTGGTGTACAAAAACGCGGGCGACACCTGCCCCATCCAAGGCATCTTGGCAGCCAGCTCCGGAATGGGCGTCGCCACCTTCCACAGCCCCGTGCCCACGAACATTAGCCCGAGCAGCCATTGAACGGCCCACAGACCAAAATTCAGGCCCCGCGAAGGGGTAGCTTGGGGCGCCGTCACGCTGCTCATGGCTGGTCGGATAGTACCGCCGGCCGCGATCGTCACCGGGCCTTGGGCGTCAAAACGTACCGAACACGCGCAGCTCGCGCCGACCGTCGCTCGACAGCACGGGGCTCAGGCCAAGCGTGGCCTGCGGCTTGCGGTCTTCCCGAGGCGTCTCCCAGGCGAACAAGCTGGCGTCGAGCGCCATGGCCACCACCGCGCCGGCCGCGGCACCGAGCAGCAGCTCCGGCAAGCCGCAGTTGCCGTAGTCGCCGCTCGGCGGCGGGCAAGTCGCCGCGTTCAAGCCGATCAAGCCGCCTACGACCGGCAAGCCGCCGCGCATGCCAAAGCTACCCAGGGCCTGCCACTTGCGATCGTGCAGCCAATGCGTCGTCGGCCCGCCCGCCATGTAGCCAATGCCACCCGCGATCATCAACGCCTGCGCGGTGGTCTCTCGCCTTTCGTAGCCGGTCGACTCGTCGCTGCTGACCAATGCAATGCTGGTGAGCCAGGCAGCAGAAACGCCCGCGTCGACCGCGAGGCCTTGCCAGCCGTACCAGCGCCGGTTGTCGACCTCGAACGGCGCGCTCTCCTGTGGTGCCGCATTCACAGTGTGAGGCGCGGCCGCCCCAGCCGCCTCTGCCTGAGCAGCCTGCGCGCCCGCGTTCGATGCAAAGAAACCCAATGCCAGCCCCGAAAGTCCGCCCAAAAGCCTGTTCATGCCATGAAACATCGCAACTTGCGTGCCAGCCTTTCGTCGCGTGACCAGCAGAGCCAGCTCGGTTGCGGCCAGACTGCATCTTCTCGACCGGGCGCCGTCTAAGCTAGAAGCGATCATGGGAGTCGGTCTTGGCAAAGGGTGCGTGGTGGCGCTGACTGTGGCGCTCCTCGGCTGCGAGCCACGCACTGGCTACGACGCTCAAAACGACAATCCGCTCGGCCCTTCGTTTTGGATGGTGCCCACGCCCAGCGACGACGCCTCGCTGCTCAGCCGGACATTCATACGGCCTCCCGACACCGCGCTCTCGCTCGAGGAGCAATCGGCGCCGAACCCGTGCGCTGCCGCGCTGACAGCGCCTCGCCGCGCGCAGATGCCGAACCACTACGAAAACGCCGTCGCAACGCGAAGCTCCGGCCAAGCCGGCGCGCTGCTTTCGACCTACGGGTTCAACGCGCACGCCAGCAGCGCCACGCACCTGCTCTACAAGGTCAGCACGTCGGCCAAGCTCACGCAGCTCGACACGACCGAGTACCTGGCTTGCTGCAAGCAGCACGATTGCGGCTGGGGCTACGTGCAATCGTTGATCTTCGGCGAAGGCGAGTACGCCGCCGGCGCCGAAGCGACAGCGGAGGTGCAGGGCAACTACACGGTCGTGAACGGGCGCATCACGCGCTCCTTCCAGGTGCAGCAGACCCGCGCCATCAAAGGCTACATCGCCGCGCTGATCGTCGCCCACGATCGCAACCAAGCCGTACAGGCCTGCCCCGCCAACATGGAGTGGGCCAAGCTCGAGTGCGTACCCAAAGGCCAAATGGTCGAGATGGAACGCTTGTGCCGCTACGGCAGCCCCGAAGCTTCCGACCCGTTTTGGAAGGACAGCCCCGGCATGCTGGAGCTCTATCGCAAGGATCAAGTGAAAGCCTGCGACTGGCTGGCCCAGCACGGCGGACCCAGCCTGGCGCGTTGAGCAGCTCTACCTGGCCCTTGACGCGCCGGCTGGAGGCGGCACCTAACTAGCTCGCCGGACGCAATGCACGGATGAGCCACCCAGCGGACAGACCCGACCCCGACGCCCTCCTGCGCCGTGTGCAGGAGGCCGACGCGCGCGCCAAGCGCGGCAAGCTGAAGATCTTCTTCGGCTTCGCCCCTGGGGTCGGCAAAACGTACCGCATGCTGCAGGTGGCCCGCGATCTCGTCACCGATCAGCACCTCGACGTGGTGGTCGGCTTGGTCGAAGCTCACCGCCGCACCGAGACGGCGCGCCTCTTGCTGGGGCTCGAGCTGCTGGCTCGGCGCAAGGTCGAGTACCACGGCCACACCCTGGACGAATTCGACCTTGACGCCGCGCTGGCGCGCAAACCCAAGCTCTTGTTGGTAGACGAGCTGGCGCACACCAACGCCGACGGCTCCCGGCACGCCAAGCGCTGGCAAGACGTCGAGGAGCTGCTCGGAGCCGGCATCGACGTCTTCACGACCATGAACGTGCAGCACGTGGAGAGCCTGAACGACGTCGTCGCGCAGATCACGGGGGTGCAGGTGCGCGAAACCGTCCCCGACTCCGTGCTGGACCGCGCCGACGCGATCGAGCTGGTCGACATCGCTCCCGAGGAGCTGCTGGAGCGCCTGCGCGAGGGCAAAGTCTATTTGGCGGACGAGGCCACGCGCGCCGCGCAGCACTTTTTTCAGCGCGGTAACCTGCTGGCGTTGCGCGAGCTGGCGCTGCGCCGCACCGCGCAGCACGTCGACGAAGACGTGCTGCAATACCGCGAAGAGCACGGCGTTTCGGTGCCATGGCCGGCGGGAGAGCGCATCTTGGTCTGCGTCGGTCCGGCGCCGAGCTCGGGCAGGTTGATCCGCGCGGCGGCGCGCATGGCGGCCGGTTTGCGCTGTCCGTGGGTCGCTTCCTACGTGGAGCCCGCCACCGCGCGCCCGATGAACGAAGCCGCGCGCCAGCAGTTGGAGGCACATTTGCGCTTGGCCGAGGTACTGGGAGGCGCCGTGACCCGGCTTTCTGGACCGAGCATTTCCGCAGCGCTGCTCGAGTACGCAGGTCGGCACAACGTCACGCGGCTCATCATCGGTAAGCCGACCCACTCCCGGTTCTGGGACATGCTGCGCGGCTCGCTGGTCGACGACGTCGTGCGCGGCAGCGGCAACGTGGACGTGCACGTCATCAGCGGTGACGGCGCGGGTGACGCTCCTCCACGCCACGGCGCGTCGCCAAGCGAGCGAGCTCGGGCCCGCCACTACGTGTCGGCCACGCTGCTCATCGCCGCCACGCTCGGGCTGGCGCTCGGGCTGCGTCAGCTGACACACCTGCCCGATCTCGAGATGTTGTTTCTACTCGCGGTGATGGTCGCGGCCGTTTGGTTCGGGCGCGGCCCTTCGCTGCTAGCGGCGGCGCTCGGCGTGGCCAGCTACGACTTCTGTTTCGTGCCGCCGTTTTACACGTTCTCCGTCGCAGACCAGCGCTATTTCCTGACTTTTGGCATGATGTTCGCCGTGAGCTTTGCCATGAGTGAGCTGGCCGGAAGGCTTCGACGTCAGCAACGCGACGCGCAGGCGCGCGAGCAGCGCACGGCCGTGCTCTACGCGCTGACGCGAGACCTCGCCTCGCTGCACGAGCCCGCGCGCATCGCTGGCATCGCCGCACGGCACGCCGCGGACATCTTCTCGGCCAAGGCGCTGGTGCTCGGCGTCTCGCCCAACGGCGACCTGCACGAGCTGGGCGCGTCGCCCGAGGGCGCCGAGCTCGATCCCAAAGCTCGCGGCGTCGCGCAATGGTGCCACGAGCACGAAGCCTTGGCGGGGCTGGGTACCGACACGCTCCCCGGAGCCGCGGCGCTGTGCGCGCCGCTCAAAGCCGCGCAGTCGCGGTTGGGTGTCCTGGCGTTGGTGCCGCGAGACGGGTCGGGGCTGCGCGCGGATCAGCGCAGCTTTCTCGATGTCTTGTGCCGCCAAGTCGCGGCGGCGCTCGAGCGCGCGCGCCTCGCGGAAGAGGCAAAACAGGCGGCGCTGCGCGCAAGAACCGAAGAAATGCGCTCGTCCCTGCTGTCCGCCGTTTCGCACGACTTGCGCACGCCGCTGGCATCCATCACCGGCGCCGCCACGTCGCTTCGCGACGACACGAACCTGAGCGCCGAAACGCGCGGCGAGCTGGTGGAGTCCATCGTGGGCGAAGCCGAGCGCCTCGAGCGCCTGGTAGCGAATCTGCTCGACATGACGCGCCTAGAATCCGGCGGCATTGCCCTGCGCCGGGACTGGGTGCCGCTCGACGAGATGATCGGCTCTGCGCTGACGCGCCTGGAGAGTCGCCTGGGCGCTCGTCAGGTGACGGTATCGATCGCCGCCGAGGTGCCGCTCTTGAACGTCGACCCAGTGCTGCTCGAGCAAGTGTTCGTGAACCTGCTGGAGAACGCCGACAAGTACACGCCCGCTGGCAGCCCGCTCGAAGTCGCGGCGCACAGCGACGGCCAGCGCGTCGAAATCAGCATCGTGGACCGGGGCCCGGGGCTCCCTGCGGGCGCCGAGGCGCGCATTTTCGAGAAATTCTACCGCGGACCGCACAGCGGGACCTCGGGGGCCGGCCTGGGCTTGGCCATCTGCAAAGGCATCGTGCAGGCGCATGGGGGCAGCATCCGCGCCGAAACACGCGCTTCCGGAGGCGCCGCCTTTCACATTTCGCTGCCAAGCGCTGGCACGCCGCCGTCCGTCGCCGCCGAGGAGCACGGCTCATGAGCGAGCACGAAGCGCTCGTGCTCGTGGTCGAAGACGAGCCGCAGATGCGAAAGTTCATCCGCGCATCGTTGACCTCACACGGCTATCGAGTGCTCGAAGCCGAGCGCGCTGCAGATGCCGTAAGCCTGCTGACGAGCCACAACCCCGACCTGGTGTTGCTCGACCTGGGGCTGCCCGACGGCGACGGCATCGAGCTCGCCAAGCAGGCCCGCGAGTGGAGCCGTGTGCCGATCATCGTCTTGTCGGCCCGCGGCCGCGAAGACGACAAAGTCGCCGCGCTCGACGCCGGCGCCGACGACTACCTGACCAAACCCTTTGGCGTGAACGAGCTGCTGGCCCGCATGCGCGTCGCGCTGCGCCACGCCCAACGCGGAGACCCCAAACCCGCCCCCCAAACGCTGGAATTCGGGGACCTGAAGCTCGACCTCGTTCGGCGCGAGGTGTTCCGCGGAACCGAAGCGCTTCACCTCACCCCCATCGAGTACAAGCTGCTCGGCCTGTTCGCCCAAAACGCCGGCAAAGTGCTGACCCACCGGCACATTTTGAAAGAGGTTTGGGGCCCCGCCTACGCCACCCAAACCCACTACGTGCGCGTCCACATGGCCGAGCTCCGAAAAAAGATCGAAGTCGATCCAGCGCGTCCCAAGCTCTTGGTCACCGAGCCCGGTGTCGGGTATCGGCTGCGTGATCGATCGTGAGGGGCAATACGAGCGCAGCATCAGAGCGCCTTTTGTAACGACGCAACCGCTTCACGGAGGCCAGCACCGCGGTCTGATCCGTTCTCCCAGCTCCCCCTCCGTCGCGCGCGCAGGTCCGCTATCCACGCGTCGAACTACGAGCCGTCGCTAATTCATGTACCATGAGTGCGCATGACTCGCGCGTCTTGCTTCACCGTCGTCGCACTCTTGGCCACCACCGCCTGCTCGTCCACGTCCGACCCCGGCGACGCGCGGCGCCAAGGCACCTTGACCATTCACCACGGCGACGACGTGCACTCCACGGATTGCCGGGGGAACGAGATCTTGCGCGACGCGCAGGGCAACCCCACGCTGGTGCAAGACGACGGCGAGCTCACCGCGGTGTGCTTCGGGAACGCGCGGCTCGGCATCAGCTTCGGCGTCCAAAATTTCTTGGAGCTCGGCCCCAGCTTCGACCTGATGAACGACGAGCGCGTCTCGTTCTATGCCGAGTTTCCGGTCGGGGAGCTGGACGGTTCGTTGAGCTCGAATGGCGCGGCGGAGCATCGCTTCCAAGGCACCTTCGACTCCACCGCAAATCGGGTCGTCGCCAAGCTCTCCAGCTCGTTCGTCGAGACCACTCCTCAAGCCGACTTGGGTACCCTCGGCGCACCCACCAGCTTCGAGCTGAGCATCGACTTTCGCGCTCAATGACCGCGCCCGTCAAAGCAGCCACTGCCCGGCCGCTGCGCAACCAGCGACGACGACCCAGGGCGGCGCTTTCAGGCGTTCGAGCAGGGCTAACGCAATCCCTGCGGCCACCACGTCACGCGGACCACGCACGCCTTCGGTGATGACTGGATTGTAGAGCGCCGCGAGCAGCACGCCAACGACCGTAGCGTTGGCGCCTGCCAACGCTGCTTGGGCCCAGCGCTTGGCCCGCAACACGTGCCAGAACGGCAGCGCCCCGCCGATCAGCAACCACGCGGGCAAGAAGATTCCGAGCAAGCACCAAAGCCCGTTGAGCCAGCTGCCAGCCCCGGGCTGCATCGCGGCGCCCAAGTAGGCCGAGACCGAGAACAGCGGCCCCGGCAGCGCCTGTGCAGCTCCGTAGCCAGCTAGAAATTGCGCGTCCGTGAGCCAGCCGCGCGGCACCAGCTCGGCCCGCAGCAACGGAAGCACGACGTGCCCGCCACCGAACACCAGCGCCCCCGAGCGGTAGAAGCTATCGAAAACAGCGACATTTCTCGAACCGGTCAGCGAAGCCAACCCAGGCAGTACCAGCAGCAGCGCGAAGAACAACGCGAGCGCCGCTGCGGCGGCGACGTGTCCACGACCCGAGCCAGCTTCGGGCGGAACCGCGCCGACCGCGATGCCATCGCGATACAGCCACCAACCAATCCCACCTCCCAGCACGAGCACGCCGAGTTGAGCCAGGGCGCCGGGCACGAGCACAAGCAGCGTCGCGGCTCCGAGGCACAGCAAAAGCCGCGCGCGATCGGGGCACAGCTTCTTGCCCATGCCCCAAACCGCTTGCGCCACCACCGCGACCGCTGCGAGCTTGAGCCCATGCAGCCAGCCGGCGCGATCGAGCTCGGCGGCCTGCGCCACCCCGTACGCAAATCCGATCATCAAAAGAGCCGACGGCAGCGTGAAGCACGCCGACGCCATGAGCGCTCCGAGCAAGCCCGCGCGCTGCATGCCGAGCGCGAACACCACCTGGCTGCTAGCTGGCCCTGGCAAGAACTGGCACAGCGCGACCAGATCGCCGTAGTGCGCGTCGTCGAGCCAGTTTCGCCTGTCCACGAGCTCGGCGCGCAAGTAGCCCAAGTGCGCCACGGGGCCCCCGAACGACGAGCAGCCGAGGCGCAAGAATACGCTCGCGACCTCCAGAATGCTGCTCGCCATCGTCCATCAGCCGGATACGACGACCGCCGCGATTTGGCAATCGGCGAAGCCTCTCGCGGCGCGGGTGAGCTTGCTGAAAGCGCCGTAGCCGCGCTATGCCGTCAGCATGACGGAGCAGAGAGCAGCGATCGAGAGACGCAGCGTCTTGGCCGGACTGGCAGCCTTGGCTTGTCAATCCCACGCGGCTCCGCCAGCAGCAGCCGCACCCTCGGTAGCCAGTGCCCCCGGCTACAGCGAGCGGCTCGCCAAGCTGGAACAAGAAACGCACGGGAGGTTAGGCGTAGCGGCGTGGGATTTGGCGACGGACCGACGCGTCAACTACCGGGAACACGAGCGGTTCCTGTTTTGCAGCACCTTCAAGCTTCCGCTCGCCGGCGCCGTGCTCCAGCGCGTCGACGCCGGCAAAGAGCAGCTCGACCGGTGCATCGCCTACGATGCGTCGGTGCTGCTAGAAAACTCCAAGATCACGAGCGAGCACGTTGCCGAGGGCGGCATGACGGTGGCCGCGCTGTGCGAAGCGACCATCACGGTCAGCGACAACGCAGCCGGCAATTTGCTGCTGGATTCCATCGGTGGCCCCGCAGCAATGACCGCCTTCTTTCGCTCGCTGGGCGACAATTTCTCGCGGCTCGATCGCAACGAGCCGGAGCTCAACACGTACGCTGCGGGTGACGAGCGCGACACCACCACGCCCTCGGCCATGCTGCACCTTGCGCACGAGCTGCTGATCTCGGAACGTGCCCTGAGCGCTGCGTCCCGGCAGCAGCTCGGAGAATGGCTGTCGCGCGCCTCGACCGGCCTCAAACGCTTGCGCTCGGCGTTCCCACCGAACCTGCGCGCCGGCGACAAGACGGGAACCGGCGAAGAAGGCATCACCA
Organism: Polyangiaceae bacterium; assembly: GCA_036261775.1. GTDB lineage: Bacteria > Myxococcota_A > Polyangia > Polyangiales > Polyangiaceae > PMG-095. The sequence continues at coordinate 74,329 of DATAKF010000049.1, forward strand.
ACGACGTCGCGATCGCTTGGCGGGCGTCGGGCAAGCCCGTGCTGATTGCCGCCTACAGTTTGGGGCTGCCCGGTACCTTGGACGCGCGCGCCGAAATCATCGGCCGCGTGGGGCGCATCGTGGTCGACGCGCTCGGCATCGGCGCTTAGGACCCGCCTCAAATCGCTTCAGGGTACGGCGGAGCTTGGTCGTAGCGGCCTTCCCGGCCGTTCATGTAGTTGACCGGAATCGCCGCGACCTGTTCGGGTGAAAGCTCGAGCGTGGGCACCGAAACGGCGTGAAACACGCCGCCCAAGTGCTCTAGATGGCCCTGGGCAAACGTGCGCACGCCGCAGGTGCGGCAGAAGGTGAAGGTCAGGTGCGGCTCCGGTTCACCTGGGGGCGTCCAGCGGTACTCGGACACGCCCGCGCCGTGCAGCAGCCGAAACCGCTGGGGCCCTTTGGCGAACGCGAACCAGGCCCGCACCTTGGCGCAGTACGAGCAATTGCAGCGGTTGGAGCCCTCGGTAAGGTCGATATCGGCCTCGAAGCGGATGGCGCCGCAGTGACAGCTTCCTGTGTAGGTCTTGACGGGCATGGCAGGTTCCTTTCGCCTTCACTGGTTGCATTTTGCAACCAGTTGCCAAACTACTCGACTGGTTTTAAAATGCAAGCAGTCACTTCATGTCATCGACGGAGCCGCGCTCGTACTGCCCCATCAACCTGTCGCTCGAGATCTTTGGCGACTCGTGGACCCTGCTCGTGCTCCGCGACATGATGTTCGGCGGCAAGCGGCACTTTCGCGAGCTGCTGCAGTCCGACGAGGGCATTTCGTCGAACATCCTGGCCGATCGGCTGGCGCGGCTGGTCGAGCACGGCCTGCTCACCAAGTCAGACGATCCGACTCACAAACAGAAGGCCATCTATTCGCTCACCGAAAAGGCAATCGCGCTCTTGCCCGTGATCGTGCAAATCGGCGCCTGGGGCTCGCGCTGGGTACCCGACGCCAAAAAGCTCGACGCGCCCTCACGCAAGTTCCTGCGCGAGCTCCAAGAAGCCGGCCCCCGCGACTGGGCCAAGCGCCAAGACGAGCTCCGCGCCCAGCACTTGGCGTGAGCGCCATCGAATTCCGCAGCGCTAGACCCGCACGCCTTCTTGACGCCAAGCTTGCGCCAGCTGGTCGCGACAACCGTCTTCGACGATGTCGGCGTGACCCACGATGAGACGCTTCGCTGGTCGATCGAGCATGGTCTGAATGGATCGCGCCGCCGCGAGCTTGTCCGGCTTGGACCACCTGACATCGGGCGGAACGCGCATCCGTTCGTAAAATCCGGTCACTCTGGCGGCAAAACGGCACGTCCAATGATCGTGCGGGCTCGCGCACAAAGCGATGTCCGCACCCAGCAAGGTTTGCGTCGGCCGGTGGTAGAGCACGGTCTCGTCGAGAAACGGAACGCCTGCTAGCGGCAGCGCCTCGAATTCAGGAACGAGCTCGGCAAACTTCGCGTCCTGGATCCCGAGCTGAAGCTTCAGCTCTTTGTTGCGCTTGAGCGCGGACTCGGGTCCCACCACGCGCGCTTCGGTGAAGCAGGCTGCTGCTGCCGGCGTGCCGAGGTGATGAAAACAATTGGGCACCACCAGCCAGCGGACAGCGCCGAGCGGTCGCAGCTGTTCGACGAAGTCGTCAGTCGGTGGGGCCGAGCTGTGCAGGAGCAAGCTGCCGTCGTCGAGGCGCACGACCGTGGTGCGGGCGCGCTGACGGATGCCGCTGTACCAAACCGGGCGCTCCAGGGTCCAGATCTTGTCGGCAACGACGGCGGCGAGAATGCTCGTGGACATGCGGGACAGACGCTCCTTAAGCCTAGGAAAACTACGTTTCGGCTCCTGGACGAGGTAGCCCCGCCGTTCGTGACATCCCCCCCAACTTGTCCGGGTTCATGCAGCTCGAAAGGCTAAACACCTGCCGGCCGTCGGTCTCCAAGGAGACCACCCCGACCACGGCCTGGTCGCGGAGCATGATCAGCGCCGGCCAGCCGTTCACTTCACGGATCTCGTAGCGAACGCTCGGGTCCACCTTTCTCGAGAGGCCAGCGTACAGCCGCGCCACCTTGTCTGCGCCCTCTATCACCTGGAGCGCCGTCTTGATCTGTCCGCCGCCGTCCTGCACGGCCCGCGCGTCCTTGGCCAAGAACGACTCCACCTGCTTCACGTCGCCCGTTTGAACGGCGGCGAAAAATGCCCCCAGCACCGCCAGATGCGCCTCGCGCGAAGGAGCGAAGCGCGGCTTGCCCGCCTGCACGTGTGCGCGAGCGCGATGCAGTAGCTGCCGCACCGCCGGCGCTTCACGCTCCAGCGCGTTCGCGGCTTCATCAGCGGAATAGTCGAAGAGTTCGACCAGCACGTAGAAGGCGCGCTCGAGCGGAGAGAGTCGTTCGAGCAGCGCCAGAAATGCAAGCGAGATCGATTCGGGGTCGACAGGCGCTCCCTGCAACATCGCGCTCTCGAGCCAAGGCCGATGCTCGCGGAACGCATCTGTCATCGTCTCATCACCACCAAGCTTCGAACCCCAAACACGCCGCCAGATTTAGCAAATTCCTCCACCAGGATCAGCCAAAAGAGCAGCAGATGCCGTCGTCCCCAGCAGCGAAGGCGTCGAAGGAGCCGACCTTCCCGACGTCGAGGCGAACGGCGGCCCCGCGAGGTGTCCACCGAAGACGCACCGCGCCGCCCCGCCCTATTCGTCAATGCGGGCGCTTGAACACGAAGAGCAGGGCGCGGTGATCGTCTTTGGCGCTTTCCCGCGCTTGGCCGTTGTTGTCCAGCACGATGTAAACGTGCTCTTCGTCCAGGGCGAGGCCCTCCGCCAGACCAAAGGCTCGGTCTGGGTACCGATAGCGCGGGTCGTTCTCGGTTTGCGCATAGCTCCAATACTCGGCTTCGCGAAAACGCCCGTCGAAGCGCGTCAAGCGCACGACCAGATGTGCGTTGCGCTCCAAAGCGTACAGCTCGCCGCCCGCAACCGAGAGATCCGCGACGTCGTCGGGGCGATTTACGCGCGCGGGACAGGCCGCGCTCGGCAAGCGATACGCCAGGAGCTTGCCTGCGCCAGAGTCAGCAAGCTCCAACAAACCGCGGGGCTCCCGTTCAGCGGCAAGCACGAGCTGCGTTCCCACTCTCGCAACGCCTTCAAGCCCCGCGTTGCGTTGTTGGAATAGCCCATCAGCCTGCCCTGCCTTCTCGAGAGATGGGGTCGACCAAGACGCCCGACCGGACGGGGCAATGGTGAGTACTCGAAACTGGGCCTCACTCACCAAGAGCAATGAGCCGTCTTCGCCGCCCGTGAGCCCCTCGAGGTCGAGCGCTTCACCCGCTGGCGCCTGGAACGTGACGAACGGTCGAGCTACAGCGCGGTCGGCCTGCATGCTCAGCTCGAAGACCGCGTCGTCATGCTTGTCGGAAACAGTCAGCAGCCGCCCCGACGACAAGTGCAATCCCGAAGGTTGAAAGCCCGCCCCGCCGTCTACCGGCAAGGCCTTCTCTAGGTCGAGCTCGACAGGAGCCATCGCGCTAGCTGCACAAGGATCCGACGTCTCGGCCAACGTGGGCGTTTTTCTGCACCCAGCGAGCGTGATTGGCAGCGCCGCCAGTCCGACCAGGGGGACGCGAATCGCTCGCGCAAGTGAACATGAGCCAGGCACGCGACGACCATAGCTTCGAGTGCCCGGTCGGGGAACCGCCGCAGTGAATCGCCGCAGCAGAGAAGCAGCTCGAGGCGGGCCCTCGTCGACGAGCAGACCGCTCGCGCTATTTCGCCGCAGGCTACCCTGCAACCCCATGGTTGCAGGGTACCGACCTACCGTGCAACCATAGGGTTGCAGCCCAGCCCTTCAGGAATATCCATGGTCGATCGCATCGAGCACGAAGTGCACATACTGGCGCCAATCGAGCGAGTTTGGTCGCTCTTGACGGTCCCCGAGAACGTTGCCCGTTGGTACGCTTTCGACGGCGCCGAAATCGATCTTCGACCTCAAGGAGTTCTCGTCTTTCGCTGGAACGAACACGGCGCTTTCCGTGGCCGGATCGAGCGTGTCTCGGCGCCCAATTACCTGGCGTTCCGCTTCGTGGGCCATGTTCCGGACGTCGAGCCACAGGTGGGCAACTCGACGCTGGTGGAGTTTCATCTGGAGGAACGCGACGGTGGAACCCTCGTGCGCGTGGTGGAGAGCGGCTTCGCGACGCTGATTCCACCCGACGAGGGAGGTACACCGAAGGCGACTATCAGCCTCGGCGGTTGGCGCGCCGGGTTTGCCAGCCTGAGAGCCCATGCCGAAGCGTGAAAGCGTCGCGGCTGATGCGCGTCTGTTCGCAGCGCTGAGCGATCCTACGCGGTTGCGGCTGGTTACGACCGTTGCACACCGCGGTTCCGCCACCGCGTCGGAGCTCGCACGCCTCCTTCCCATTAGCCGGCAGGCGATCGCGAAGCACCTGAGAGTGTTGTACGGCGCGCGCGTCGTAGCGCGGCGCGTCGAGCATTCCGGCGTTCGCTACGAGGCACGTGTCGAACGGTTGCGCGAGGCAGCCACCTCCCTGGAGGCGATAGCCTCGCAATGGGAGTCACGCTTGGCCAGACTCAAGGCGATTGCAGAGAAGCCGTAGCTGCTGGGACGGGGCGGCCCCGCTCCTCGTAACGGAACGCCTGCGCGCTCAAGGTCGACCAAGTCTCACTCGCGAGGAAAGACGCCCCCAGATCCGCGGTCCGGGCGCTGCATCTTTGCGCTTGTTCCGGAGCCGGAGATGTCGGAAATTTCAGCTTGTGCTCCGGCGATCTCAACGCCCGCTTCGGGACCAAGATCGACGTGTCATCGATCAGTACCGGCAGCGCGACGTTGGCACGGTCGCGCTCGAGCCAAAGTATGCCTTCTTGGGTGGTGCCGCGGGCCTGGTGATCGGATTCGCCTGGCTTGCCGCCTTTCACTTCGGTGACCAGGGGGCATCATTTTGGCCGATTTTCGCCCTGACCGCGGCTGGCGCCGCGCTTGGGTTGCCGGTCGACCTGCACCGAAGGCGCGTCCGATTGCACGGACGACAAGCAGCTGCCGCGTCTCGATGGGACAATGTCGAATCCGTCGGCGTCGTGGACCACATCGTGGCTGAGGCAGCCAGAGCGGTGCGCATCGACGCGTCCACCTTCTCAGCGGCGGCGAGGACGGCGTGTTCGTCCTCCTGACAGCCGGTATGCGCGACGTGATCGCGAGCAGCGGGGTCTTCCGACCAGAAGAAGTTCCCCGGCCCACCTCCGCTGTCCTCGAAAGGGGCTCGTGATACGCCCAGCGCCCCTTGTAGCTCAGCGGCGTCGGGCCGGCTCGTGTCCGACCATGACCTGCAGCTGCGGGAACCGCTCGTAGAGCTCGCGAAGACCGGCGAGCGAGCGGATCGCCGCTGTCTGATCGTCGACCCCAGGGGCTGGGCGTATGCCGTGCTCGAACTGTGCGTGGTATGCGCAGGCGTCACCGGTGATCAGGACCGGGCCGGACTGGGCATTGACCAAGTACGACACGTGATTCGGTGAATGCCCGGGCGTCGAGATCGCCCAGATCGAGCCGTCGCCGAGCAGATCGAGCACGCGCTCGAAGGGCGGCAGCGCGTGAGCTTCGTCGAAGTCCAACGCGTAGAGGGGTCTGCCGTCGAGGTGGTCGCCAATCAGCGCCTTTTGCATGAACGTGAGCTCGCCTCGCCCGAACACCGCGGGCACTTGAGCGGGGAGGTCGACGAGCCCCGAGGTGTGGTCACCGTGCAGGTGGGTGAGGAACACGGCTCGCGGAGAGACGCCGCGCGTTCTGAGCTGCGACGCGACATCGGCCCCGTCGGTGCTGCGGCTTTCGGCACCGATCAGCGCGAGGATCATCCGCAGCAGGCCCGTGTAGTTGCCGCCCTCGCGGGCGAACGCGCGGGAGAGGCCGGCGTCGATCAGGTAGTCGCCCTCGCTTGGGTGATGCACCCAGTAAGCCGACACCGTGCTCGGGGCATGAGGGTCAGCTAGCTCCTCGATGTTGGGATCGCGCTCGTCCAGGACCACTCGACGATCACCATCGACGGTGCCGGTGAGCAGGACCTCGACGGTGACCGGTCGCGGTCGCGCGAGGATCTCCTCCCAGGTGGTCGGCCCCTGAACGGGCAGCGGGTACGCGGCGACATCGAGCGATCGAAAGCCAGCGCGGACGAGTATGAGCACCGCGCCTAGAACCAGCGTCGCGCCGAGTGCCGCGTATCTCAGGAATCGGCGGCGTCGTTTGGTGCGTCGCGCAGTTGCGCCGTCGTCGGAGTCCATGGGTCGAGGCTGCGCCGAACAGGTGCATTACTCAAATGCATTGTTGGTATGGTTAGCCATGACTGCAAATCATTCTCGACCGAGCCGCGCGGGCTCCGAGCCCCGGCTCGAGCAAATGAACCTCAACTTGCTGCTCGCGCTGCACTGGCTGTTAGTCGAGCGAAGCGTCACGCTTGCGGCGGTCCGCCTTGGCGTGACGCAATCGGCGATGAGCCGGAGCCTCGGGCAACTCCGCGAGTGGTTTGACGATCATTTGCTCGTCCCTGCGGATCGCAAGATGCTGCTCACGGCTCGCGCCGTGGGGTTGCGCGAGCCGCTCACGGCCAGCCTCGACGGGCTCCGCGGGCTCCTTCGCCCGCCGCAGGCGTTCGACCCGGCCACTGCGACCGGGACCGTGCGCATGGCCGCGACCGAGCACGCCCTCGGAGCCGTCGTCCACGAGTTCGTCGGGCGACTGGTGCGACGCGCACCGCTGCTCGACGTGCAGATCGAACCCGCAGGTCGCGACGTCTTCTCGCAGCTCGCGGCTGGCCGGTTGGATCTCCTCGTCGTGCCCAAGGTCGGCCGCCTGCCGAAGGAGCTCCGGGCCACAGACCTTCTCCGCGAGCGCTTCGTCAGCATCGTGCGCCAGGATCACCCCGTCGCCCAGCGGAGGCTGACGCTGCGACGCTTCTGTGCGCTCCAGCACGTGGTCGTCTATCCCCTCGGTGGCGACGCAGACAGCCTCGTGAGCCGCGTGCTTACGCAGCGCGGCCTCGAGCGGCGCGTCGCGGTCCGCGTGCCGTACTTCGAGAGCGCCCTGAGGATCGTCGCCGAGACCGACTACATCGCCACGATCCCAGCTGCGCTCGGCAACCCGCCCGTGTGCTCGGACACCGGGAGCCGACGTCGGGCGGCGCTTGTGTGTCTGCAGCCGCCGGTGGCCGTTCCCGGTTTCGTGCTTCAGGCGGTCTGGCATCGCCGACACGACGACGATCCTCTCCAACACTGGCTTCGGGACGTGCTCGAGTCGATCCTCGAGAAATGATGAGGCCCTTTGCCTTTTGTTGGCGCCGTGCGCTTTCCGTGATCGCTTTGGCGGGCTGGTGGGGATTAGCCGGGGAAAAGGATGGGCCTATGAAGTCGTTTACGTGCCTGCGCTGGGTCGTACTGGTCAATATCAGCTGCCTGGTGGCCTGCGGAGGCACGTCTTCGCGTGGGAGAGGCGGGGGTAGTGCCGGCACGGGTACGGGCGGCGGGGCGAACGTGGGCGCGCCGGCGGGCGGTTCCAATGCCGGAACCAACGGCGGCGCCGGTTCCAATCCGAGAGGCGGCAGCGACACGGGGGCAGCACCGCCTGTCACGGGGGGGATGCCTTCGGGCGCGGGGACCGGCAGCGGCGGAGCCCCGCGCATCCAGCGCTGCATGGTGCGGGAGGACTGTCCTGGGGTCGACGACCTGCCCGAAGACTGTGGCGACGGCACATTCCGCACCAACACTGGCTACTGCGACGAGTTCAGCGGGACCTGCAAGCGCCTGGGTGACATGTGCCCAGCCAAGTGCGCTGACGACCGCGACTGTCCCCAGGTGGACCTGCCCTGCACCGAGTGCAACGACGGAACGCGAGCTTGCCCGACGAATGAGTGCGTAGGGGGACGTTGTCAGACGATCTATCCGGGCTGTGGCGGCTACGATCCGTGCGAGGATCGAATTTGCGGCTACTACTGCACATCGTGCGGGCCGGATGAAGATTGCCCCGTCGGCGTGCAGAGCTTTTGCAACGACCGAGGCAAGTGCCAAGCTGGCCTGGCCAACTGCGGCGCGAGTAGCTGCGACACGGCGAAGGATTGCGGAGCAGCCCCCGCCAATTGCGTACCGTGTACAAACGACACCTGCGCGGCGCCCGATTGCGTGAACAACCAGTGCGTCTTGGAGTGCCCGCCGGACACGTCTCGGCTCTGCAAGCAAGCGTATGAGTGTCCGATGCCCGCCGGCCCATGCCCCATGTGTCCGAATGGTGCGTGCGCGGTTCCGGCTTGCCTCCAGAACGTTTGCGAGTTCGTTTGCCCCCTCTAACTTGATGCCGCCACGACCTGCGGCTGCTAGCGACCACCCGCTCACCGAGGCATGCCGAACGTCACTCGCCGCGCGTGGGCCAGCCGACTATCAGTCGCCGCAGCTCGGCTCGCCGCAGCGCAGCATGGTCGAAAGCTGCAGCACCGCGAGCGCCGAGACGTCCGGAAGTGCTGGGTCCCAAACACCAAAGCCCCGAGGCTTTCACCTCGAGGCGTTTCGTTGCTCCGACTCTAGGACTCGAACCTAG
>DATAKF010000169.1:0-9030 GCA_036261775.1 Polyangiaceae bacterium
GGCTGTTGTCGGTGGTGACGTAGCGCTTGCTGCCGAACACGTGGGTGAGAGAGTTGATGGTGAACGTGCCGTGCCACAAGAGCGTGGTCGATACGAAGAAGCCCCAGTACAGCGCCCACCAGCCACCCGCCAAGAACAAGCCTACGGCCATCGCGATCGCCGGTACGTAGTAGTAGGTGTTGAGCCAGACGAGCTCACGGAAGCGCGCTAGGTCCTTCACCTTGCTCATGTCGGTATCGGCGTTTTGAGGAGCCAAGATCCAGCCCACGTGGCTCCACCAAAAGCCGTCATGCAAGACGGAGTGGGTGTCGCCCGGCTGGTCCGACATACGGTGGTGATGCCGGTGGTGCGCCGCCCACCACAGCACGCCCTTTTGCACGCTGCTCATCGCCAAGAGCGCCAGCACGAACTGGAACGGGCGGCTCGTCTTGTACGTGCGATGCGAGAAGTAGCGGTGGTAGACGCCCGTCACGCCAAACATGCGCACCGCGTACAAGCCGAGCGCCAGCGCTAGGCCTGACCAGGAGAAGCCCAGCCAGAACACCCCGGCCACCGCCACGAGGTGAACCAGGAAGAAGGGGATGGAGCGGACTACGTCGAGACGATGCTCGGGCTTGGCTGCCATGAGGTTCCTAGCGACTCTCATAGCGAAGGGTTAGTCACGACGGCGTCAGGAAAAGGTAATAGTTTCCGTCTGCCCGTGGTTCGGCTTCGCCTCGCTGTTTCGTTTTGGCTCTTTTTTGCCACGAACAGCCGAGGCGGCCGCTGAAGTTCTAGCGAGAACCGCCGTAACGCGTCGTGTAACGACCGCCCCGCGGCTCACAAACCGCCGCCAGCGTGTGACCGACGGCGCTCCAGGTCATGCCGTCGCCCCCCAGCGTTTGGCTGCTGCCCAAAATGTAGGCCAGGTCTGCCAGCGTCACGATGCCGATCAGCCGGCGTTCGGCGTCCACCACGGGTACGCGGCGGATCTTGTGCTGCTGCATCAGCGCTTGAACCGTGGCAGGAGAATCTTGGGGGCCGCAGCATTTGATGTCGCGGGCCATGGAGCTGCTCACGCTGGCGTCACCCAGCTGCACGCCTTGCAGGTGGCTGGCCATGCAAATATCGCGATCGGTGATCATGCCGATGACACGGCGTTCGGCGTCGACGACCGGCACGGCGCCACAGTCGACTTCCCACATGATCTGAGCGGCCGAGCTGAGGCTCTCTTCAGGCGCGCAGCTGCGGACGTCTCGGGTCATGATGTCTTCGACCTTCATCTTCGGCTTCTTTCTGGGAATCGCTGCGGGCAAGCACCCTAATCCTCGGCCGAGAGCGCCGAGGTGCCGGGTGACAGAGCGGGTGGAGCATATAGCAACCCCAGCGCTTCTCCCCACCCCAAAACTCCCAAAACTCGGCGGCGGACGCGCTACAGCCGCGGTATAATGGCGGCGTGGAGTTTCGCGACTACGCGCGTTCCAGCGACGACCGGCTCGACCTCCTGACCGGAGCGCTCCTGATCGCGCGCGATGCGCATCCGGGGCTGGACCTCGCGGAGCAGAGCGCTCGGCTCGACGAGCTGGCCCGCCCGCTCGAAGGCCGCGGACTTCAGGGGTTTCCGCCCAGCGTCCAAGCGCGCCTGCTGTCCGACTATCTCTATGTCGTGTGCGGATTCCACGGCGCCAAGACCGACTATTACGAGCCACGGAACTCGTTTTTGAACGAGGTCCTGGACCGTAAAACCGGCATACCAATCACCCTTGCGGTTGTTTATATCGAAGTGGCGCGGCGGCTCGGGGTATCGGCGCTGGGCGTGGGCTTCCCGGGGCACTTCCTGGTGCGCCTGGGCGAACGCCCCGGCGACCCGAGCGGCGAGCGGAACGAGCCGGTCATCGTCGATCCGTTCCACCACGGGCGGCTTTTGGACGCGGGGGCCCTGGGCGCGCTCTTGCGTCGCGCCAACGTGCGCGCGCCGCTGTCGAGCGAGATGCTGGAGCCAGCGCCCACGCGCCACGTGGTCGCGCGCATGCTGATGAACCTGCGCGGCATCTACACGTCGCGCGGCGACGGAGCGCGTTTGCTGCTCACGCTCGATCGCCTGATCGATCTCTTGCCGGAGCTCAGCTCCGAGCTGCTCGAGCGAGCCAAGTTGTACGAGAAGCTCGGCGCTCCGTCGGCGGCGCTCTCAGATTACGAACGCTACCTGAGCGCTGAGCCCGACGGCTCGGATCGCAACCTGGCCAAGCAAGCCATCGCACGCCTCGAGCGTGCGCTCGGAGCCAATCGGAACTAAGGGCCCGCGAATGGCCAAGTCGATCGATCTCGCGGCCGATCCATCCCGGCGGGCTTCGTTGCTCCTCAGTTACATACAGCAGTATGCGCCTTCGTCGCGCCTCGCCGGCCGGGCGCCTCGACCACGATCTTCGACCGACTTGGCCATTCGCGGGCCCTAACGCGAGCGCGGCTTGCCGCGGGAGCTGCCAAGAGTTCAGCCGAACCTCGGAAGAAAAGCTCACGGTCGGAAGAGAGAGGCGGGTCGGATACCCGGCGAGGCCGCCGAGCTGATGACCAAAATCACCTCTGCTTGGGCGCGCACTTCCAGTCACCGATCAGCGTGAGCTCTCGCGAACAGGCCACGATCACCTGCTGCGACGACTTCTTGGCACCGTTGGTGGTTTCGACCCGGAACGAATACTCGTGACCAAAGGAGCCGCGCGCCTGCTGCTCGAGCGTCGCCGAACAGCCTTCGCCGCTGCAGGCCGCGCGCGTGGCCAGCGCGATCGCGTCCGAGTTGTCGCCGTTGCTGTTGCGGTAGCCCAGGCCGGTCACCGCGATGCAGCTCACGAACACGAACACCCTCAGCAGCGTCTTGCCTTCCATGCTTTATGCTCCGACTTCCAGCTCCCAGAAGGGCGGCGGGCGGTCTTTGGCCCACCACAGACCGCAGCCCACGCTGACGAAATGCTTGGCCAAAATTCCTCGGTAGTACGAGCCGTTGCGAACGTACACGTCCGTGTCCGTCTTGGCCTTGTCGGCGCGGTCGCGCAGATCGGCGCGCGTCACCACCTCGACGTAGACCAGTCCGCGTGACATGGCGGCAATGTTCGCCACCGCTGGCGCCACGTCAGGATCGGGCAGGTACTGCAGCACGCCCTGGCAGATGATGAGATCGTGCTTCTTGCGGTCGCGCCAGCGCGCGATGTCACGGTGTTGAAAGCCGTGCTTCTTGCACATGGCCGCCGACACCTCGGTGCCGGTGTACGAGACGCCCTTGCGGTGCTTCTCGATCCAGTTCTTCCAAAGGCCAATGCCCGCGCCAATGTCGAGCACGCTCTTCATCTCGACCTTGTTGTACTCGGCGAACGCGAACACGAACTGAGCGAGGTGGTGATGCTCTTCGGCCGACACGACGCGCGTCTGGGGCGACTCGTAAAAGCGGTGGTAGTACGCTTCGTCGAAGCGCCGAAACCGATCCATGACCTTCTAGTCTAGGCGAATCGGTTCCGACGCTGGGCGGCCATTGCGGAGGTTAGGTTCACATCGGGCGCCGGACCGCCCCGAACCCGCTTCCGTAACCAGCTGATTTCCCTGCTTTTATTGTTACTTGCGAATATGTGAAAGTATGTAAGAATCTGCCCGTGCACGCCGCAACACCCGGCTTTGACGGTCGCTGGCAGCTCTATCGGCTGCTGAGCGACCCATTTCGCCTGCGGCTCTTGGCGCTGGCGGGGGTCGAAGAACTGGCGCTGGGCGAGCTGGCGGACCTGCTCGGGGAGTCGCAGCCGAACGTGTCTCGGCACGCAGCGCCCTTGCGGCAGGCGGGCCTGTTGGCAGAGCGCAAGCAGGGCACCCGCACGCTGGTACGTCTGCCGGTCGAGGCTCTGTCCGACGCGGTCGTGCGCGACGCCGTCGCGGCGGGGCGCGCACTGTGCGTCGAAGACGGCAGCTTGGAGCGCGTCGCCGCCATCTTGCGCGGCCGTGACGAGAAGACGCGCGAGTTCTTCGCCAAGGCCTCGCGCGACAGCGCGGAGCTGGGGCTCGCGCCGGAGCTGCCCGCGTACCTGGCGGCGTTCGGCGCGCTCTTGCCGCGGCGCGAGCTAGCGGTCGACGCCGGTACCGGCGACGGCGTCTTGCTCGATCTGCTGGCGCCTGTGTTCAAGCGCGTCATCGCGGTCGATCGCAGCGCGGCCCAGCTGGAGCGCGCGTCGCGTCGCGTGAAGCAGCGCGGCTACGTCAACGTCGAGCTGGTGCAAGCCGAGCTGGGCGCCGAAGAGCTGTTGGCGCGCACGGGGCAGGGTGCCGACGTGGTGGTGGCCGCGCGAGTGCTGCACCACGCGCCGCTGCCGCGCGTCGCGTTAGCCGAGCTTTCTGGCCTGCTTTTGCCGGGTGGAAAGCTGCTGGTGATTGACTACGCGCGCCATACGGACGAACAAATGGCCGCCGCTCAGGCCGACGTGTGGCTCGGCTTCGAGGCGGACGAACTGCTGGAGCTCAGCCGCGAGGCGGGCTTTCAAGACGCGAGGGTTGTGCCGATTCCGCAGAGCTTTGCGGTAGCGGCGAGTGATGGACACGTTGGCTGGCAGCTGCTCGCAGCGACCAAGCCGGAAGAGAAGTGAAAGGTAAACAAGTCATGACGCAAAGTGTTGTTTCGGGCGGTGCTCAAAAGGGCAAAGACATCCAGACCAAGCTCCCCACGCAAGCTGGCAGCTTTTATCGCGTGGCCGACATGTCGCTGGCCGACTGGGGTCGCAAAGAAATCTCCATCGCCGAGACCGAGATGCCCGGTCTGATGGCGCTGCGCGCCGAGTTCGGCGCCTCCAAGCCGCTCAAGGGCGCGCGCGTCGCCGGCTGCTTGCACATGACGATCCAGACGGCGGTCTTGATCGAGACGCTCAAAGAGCTCGGCGCCGAAGTGACCTGGACCAGCTGCAACATCTACTCGACGCAAGATCACGCCGCCGCGGCCATCGCCAAGGCCGGCATTCCGGTTTACGCCTGGAAGGGCGAGACCGAGCAAGAGTACGACTGGTGCCTCGAGCAGCAGATCTTCGCGTTCGAGGGCGGCAAAGGACCGAACATGATCTTGGACGACGGTGGTGACCTCACCATCTGGATCCACGACAAGCACCCGCTGCTGTTCTCGGGCAACGACCCGATCCGCGGCATCAGCGAAGAGACCACCACGGGCGTGCACCGCCTCTACGAGATGTTCCGCAAGGGCGAGCTGAAGTGCCCGGCCATCAACGTCAACGACTCGGTGACCAAGAGCAAGTTCGACAATCTGTACGGTTGTCGTGAGTCGCTCACCGACGGCATCAAGCGCGCGACCGACGTGATGTTCGCGGGCAAGGTGTGCGTGGTCGCGGGCTACGGCGACGTGGGCAAGGGCTGCGCGCAGGCCATGAAAGGCCTGGGCGCTCGCGTGATCATCACCGAGATCGACCCCATCTGCGCGTTGCAGGCCGCGATGGAAGGTTACGAAGTCAAGCAGATGGACGACGTGGCCGCGGTCGGCGACATCTTCGTGACGGCCACCGGTTGTTGCGACGTCGTGACGGGCAAGCACATGGAGCAGATGAAGAACGAAGCGATTCTCTGCAACATCGGCCACTTCGACAGCGAGATCGACATGGCCTGGCTCAAGAGCCGCAAAGACATCAAGGAAGAGAACATCAAGCCGCAGGTGGACCACTTCGTGTTCCCGAACGGCAAGCGCATCACCGTCTTGGCTCAGGGCCGCCTGGTGAACCTCGGCTGCGCCACCGGTCACCCCAGCTTCGTGATGAGCGCCAGCTTCACCAACCAGGTGCTGGCTCAGATCACGCTGTTCAACGAGAAGCTGTCGGCCGGCGTACACATCTTGCCCAAGAAGCTGGACGAGAAGGTGGCCCGCCTGCACCTCGGCAAGCTCAACGTGAAGCTCGACACCCTGACCAAGAAGCAGTCCGACTACCTGAACGTCTCGGTCGAGGGCCCCTACAAGCCCGAAATTTACCGCTACTAAAGCGTGTCGTCTCCTCGCTCGGGGCCTTGGGCCCCGAGCCGGGAGGCGTGTTTTGGCGGCGAGCCAGCGGAGCCCTCGGGCGGAGCGTGCGAGACTGGTAATTTCGCTGCGGATTCGAAACCAGGCGATCGTCTTTGCCGGAGGCGGACATCAAGGGAGGGATGGCCCTTTCCCGCTTTCTCCTCCCGGTGTGTGCATTGGCCTTTTTGCCCCTCGCCTGTTCGTCCACGGACGACGGGGCGGGCACCAAGACTCCGGCGCCTCCCACGGGCGGTTCATCGTCCGCTGGTAGCTCGTCGGCAGGCTCGGGCGGTGCGGCGGCCGGCACGACCGCGACGGGTGGGTCATCCGGAGCCACCACCGGCGGCGGCTCGGGCATGGCCTGCACTACCACCGACGATTGCATGGGTACGGGTTTCGTCTGTCGCACCGGCATGTGCGCCTGCACCGCCGACGTGCCCGACATTTGCGGCACCGGCGCCGAAGGGGCCTGCGTCAACAAGAAGAGCGACCCCGACCATTGCGGTGACTGCGCCACCAAGTGTGACGCCGGCGCGACGTGCGTGGACAGCAAGTGCACGACCAAGCCGGTCGATGTCTTGGCCGCCGGCACGGGCTGCGGCGCCATTCGCCTGGCCGTTTCCGGGACGAACCTCTACTGGATCGAAGCCATGAGCAAGAAGGTCCGCACCATCCCGCTCGCGGGCGGCGCCGCGGCGGACGTGGTCACCGACACCGGAACGCCGACTCGCATCGCGGCCGACGCCACGGGCGTCTACTGGATCAGCGAGAACGGCAAGGTCAGCTCGGTGATGAAGAAAGCGCTGCCGCTGGCGGCGGGGGCCGCCGAAGAACTGGTGAAGTTCGACGCCACCGGTGAGACCAACGCCGACAAGGAGAAGATCCTCGGCATCGCGGTGGGCGCTGGCAAGCTCTACTACACGCTCGGTAACGAGGTTCACCAGATCTCGACTACCAAGGGCGGCGCCGACATCATCGTGGGCATTGCCGTCAACTACGACGCGCCCGCCAAAATCGAGGGCGTTCCCCACGGCGTGGCCGTGAACGACACGATGCTGGCCTGGACCGACCAGGGCGATCGCAACGGGGTGGAGGGCGACGACATCCTGGTGGAGAGCGCCACGCCGCTCACCGACAAGAGCGGCTACGTCGAGCTGGCCCAGTCCGTCGGCGGTTTGGGCTACGAAATCGCGGTCGACGCGACCTACGCCTACTGGACGGACGGCGGGCGCTTCGTACGCAACAAGCTGGCCGCCACCGCGCCCGTGCCGGATCCGGCCATCATGGAGTCGCCCAAGAGCTCGGTCATTCAGTCGTTCGCCATCACGGCCATGAACGTCTACGCCGCGAACGCCGACGGCCTGATCCTGAGGCACTCGCTCACGCCGCCGGCCGAGGGCATGGAGCCGGTCGAGCCCGCCGCCATCGCGCGCGACCAGAAGGTGCCCACGTCGGTCGTCGTCAACGGCACCAAGGTGTACTGGGCGACGGAGGATTGCGCGATTCGCAGTACTGAGCTTTAGTTTTCCTCCGCGCGTTGCGTGGATCGCCTCGCGATCTGCGCGACCGGCGAGGGAGTCCAGCGCTCGGCCTCGCCGAGTTTGTGGCGGGCCTTGCCTCGAGCGCGAATCGTGATCTGCCCTTGCCAAAGTCGGTCGAGGTGGTTCTGGCTCGCGCTTTGCGCGAGCTCGCGCCGTTGGCAGAGCGCTCCGCTTTGGCGGAACTAATGCGAATTTGCGTAGGCGATGTTCTCGGCGGGCGTGCCCCAGATCACATCCATCACCGGCCAGAACTTCTTGTCGTTGAAGTCCAGGTGGCCGTCGCCCTGGGCGATGAGGCGGTGCGAGTTGCTGTAGGGGGCGGCGGCGCTGTTGATGTCGACAGGGGCGCCGGGGAACTTCAGGCGCTCCATCGCGTACATGATGTCGCCGTACTCGCTGTCGGTGGTGCCGGCGAGGCCGTACAGGCGATCGAGCGGAGTCTTGCTCGCTTCGTCGAGCCAGGAGCTGATCACGTCTTCGCTGCACTGGCCGGCTGGTGCGGAGCCGCACAGATTGTCGCGGGGGCCCGAGCGGGCGACGACGCGCCACACGCGCACTTGCTTGGCCCAGCGCACCGAGCTGCTGGCGCCGTGCGAGTAGCCGGTGAGGCCGACGTCCGACCAGCGCACGGACCCGTCGGCCGCCAGAAAATAGCCCCAGTCTTCTTCAGGGAACTGCGTTTGCAGCTGCGTGAGCGCGGCTTTGACCTTGCCCATGATGCTGTTCGCAGCGTCCACCTGCGCATGGCCGGTGGTGGTGGGCTTGTCGTGATCGACGCCATCGAAGGTCTCGAGCCGGCAGTTGCCGTTGAAGTCGCGGCCCTCGGAGGCGTACGTGCCTTTTTCTTGCGCGATGTTGCAGTGGAACATCGACGGGCCAATCACGTGGAAGCCGTGCTTCAAGCCGTAGTTGTAGATGCCGCCGCCGTCGACCTCGACGTTGACGATCAGCTTACCCATCATCTTGGGCAGGCGGTTGTCGACGGCTGCGGGCATGCCGTTCGGCATACCCGGAATGCCGGTAGCCTTGTGCTGGTGCTCGCCCTTGGCAGCCTGGATGTCGAGCGTATGGGTGGGGGGAGTGTCGAGTGGGTCACCGCCACCGCCCGCGCTGCCGCCGCTGCCACCCACGGGGCCTGCGCCGCTGCTGCCGGCCGTCGCAGCGCCGCCGCTGCCAGCCGTCGTGCCGCCCGCCATGCCAGTGCCCGCGGTGCCAGAGCCGCCTGTGCCGCTGCCAGCCGTGGCGGAGCCGCCGGTCGGGGTCGAAGTCGTGCCGGCAGTGGTCGAAGTCGTGCCGGCCGTCGTGGGACCGGGCATGGTGCCGGTGTCGTCCGGCGTGCCACTACAAGCGATAATTCCCAGGCCGGCGAGCAACGAAACGCGGCAAGTTCCCGTCATGCCTCCCCGTGTCCGGACGACACACAAATGCGCTCGAGATCGGCAGTGGCTGTTCGGAAAGCCTGAAAAGCGGAGCGCCCTGCTA
>DATAKF010000087.1:0-6905 GCA_036261775.1 Polyangiaceae bacterium
GCCGCTGTCGTGGCTGCCCATGAAGGCGATGGGGCCCTTGCAGGCTGAGTCTGGGAGCGAACCTTGCCAGTTGCCGGTAGCGGTGCCGTTGCCCTTGAAAAGACCGCCGGGACCGCCGCCCACGCAGCCCATCATGTACGCGATCCAAGAGCCGCTGCTGAAGCCTTCGATGAAGAGGCGGCTTTCGTCGACGCAGAAGGCTGCCTTCACGTTGGCGGCCGTTTCTTCGACGTAGTTCACTTCGGGATCCGGGAACGACTCGGTCATGAAGCAGTCGCGGCCGGTGGCGGCGCTGCTGTAGTCGATGCCGACCACGATGGCGTCGTTGCCTGACGCCTTCTGAATCGGGATGGCGTTGTTGCCCTTGCCGCCGCAGCCGGGGCCGACGAACACTGTCGGGTACGGGCGGTTGGGATCGTAGCCGGCGGGCAGCCGCACCCAGTACTCGCGGTTCTGCCACTTCTCGGTGACGAGCGCGCTGGGCGTGATTGTCTCCTTGTAGTTGACGAACATCTCGAGCGGTTGCGTCGCGGCCTTACCGCAGCCCTTGCTGGCCTTGGCGCCGGGTAGGCCCGCGCCGGTGCCGCCGCTACCGCTGCCCGCGCTGGCGCCGCCCGAGCCGGCCGCGCTGGCGCCGCCGCTACCGCTGCCCGCGCTGGCGCCGCCCGAGCTGACGCTACCGCCAGCCGTAGTGCCCGCCGTGCCGGTAGTGCCCGCCGTGAGCATGCCGCCGCTTGCCCCGCCGGACCCACCAGAAGCCGTGGTGCCCGCGCTGCCGGCGATCCCGCCAGGGGTGACCGGATCCTCACCCGAACAGCCACCCAGGCCGGCCAGGCTGAAAAATGTGCCCAGACCCACCAAAACGGAAAGACGACGCAGGGATTGCATGACCGCCGTTTGTTGCCTGGGCGGCCAATTTCCGTGACTCCGCGTGTCCTCCGCACCAAACGCGTGGGTACGCGCGCCCGAGCGGCCGTTTCCCGCTCACTGCAGCCGGCAGGGCTGATTGACGTCGTCGGGGCAGTCGCAGTCACGCAGGAACGTAACGGTTTTGACGCGCGCGGGGCTCGGGCGTTCGTCGATGACGAAGGCGGCGTCTTGCTTGGCTCCAGGCAGGCTGAAAGTGACCGAGAAGCAGCTGGTGTCGCTTTGGCTCTGAAAGTTGCCGACCGAGAAGGACGAGGAGCGGCGGATGGTGTCCGTGATGCGAGGAGCCTCGGGGCCGGCGGCGCCGGCGGTTACCTCGGAGCCGGCCTTGATGCTGGTGACGTAGGCTTGAATGGTGGCGCGACCGGCGTCCCTGGCGTGCACGAGGACGACGACGAGCGTGACCATGCTGGTGCCCAGAACGAGCGCGAACAGCCCCTTGGCGAGGCACCCCCAGCCCGTCTTTTGCTGGTTCTCAGGTCCCACGGAACAAACTATCGCATGAGCGCGCGGCAAGCCGGGAGCAGATTGGGTTAGGCTCTGCCGCATGGGCCTTGGTCGTGAGCTCGGAAAGAAGCTGCTGGAGCGAGCCTCCGGCAAGGTGGTCGACGCGCTTTCGCGCGCGGACGTGCTGGGCGGCAAGGTGCGAGACCGCGTGGTCGAAAAGCTGGACGCTTTGAAGACTGTGGTTCCCACGCCCGCCTCGCCGGCTGCACGCCCCGCCTCGCCGCCGCCGGCGCCAGTCCCAGTGAAACCGCCGCCGATGGGCCTGGGCGATCCGGGGCGCCCGGTGCAGGTGTTTGGGCGCGAGTCGTGTCCGTGGTCGGGGCGCGTGATCGCGCTGCTCGAGTCCAGCCGCATCGAGCACAGCTATTTCGACTTGGATGGGTACGGCAGCGACAGCGTGCTGCGCGAGCTGAAGCTCGAGACGAAGCAGGAGACGGTCCCGTACGTGTACGTACGGGGCCAGTTCATCGGCGGCTACAACGCGCTCGACGAGCTACATCGGCTGGGGCAGCTGGAGTACTTGACGCTGTCTGACGCGGAGCGTGCGCGGCACCCACTGCACGGGCGCATTTCGGTCGCGGCGCGCACCCACGACGGCGAGCACATTCCAGGCGCTTGACGCCAAGATTGCCCCAGGTTTCAGGTATCAACGATGCTGATTCATTCCGTCTACTTCTGGTTCAAACCCGACGCTGATCCGGCGCTCGTCGCCGACTTCGAGCAGGGCTTGCGGCGCTTGTGCAGCATTCCTCAGATCAAGCAGGCCAACTTCGGCAGGCCTGAGCAAACCCCGCCGCGACCGGTCATCGATCAAAGCTACGCTTGGGGACTCGTCGAGCATTTCGACAGCCTGGCGGATCACGACGCTTACCAAGAGCACCCGTTGCACCTGGAGTTCCTGGAGCGCTTCAAGCACACGTGGGAGCGCGTGCAGGTCTACGACGTGCGGGTGTGACGAAGACCTAGGCCAAAAGCTCGCTGATCGGGCCTTTGCGGAGCGAAAACTGCATGTCGCCGAACTCCGTGTCGGCGGCGCCTAGGGCGTTCAGGATCGTGATGTAAAGGTCGTTGGTGGTGGCGGTGGAGCCCTTTTCGAGCGACGCGGGGTTGGCCAGCCGCGCCTTGTGCAGCTCGACGAAGCGGCCGGTCTTGAGGTAGCCGCCAGCGCCGCCGATCAGCATGTACGGGCCGTCGGTCGAGCAGTGGATGCCGCCGGTGCTGAACTCGTTCGAGTAAAAGATGAGCGAGTTGTCGAGCAGCGGCACGCCGCCTTCGAGGAAGTCGGGTGAGTTGAGGCCGTCGGCGATGAGCTTGACGAGACCCATGCGCCAGGCGCGGTTCTCTTTCATCTCGAGCTCCCACTTGGGCACGTTGGCCGGATCGTCGAGCGCGCTGACCCAATGTCCGAGCGAGTGACCGATGTCGTAATCGGACTTGAGCTGCAGGCCAGACGGCGCCCAGGGCGTTAAAATGTCGGCAATTTGTAGGTTGGCGACGTTGGTGGCGCCGCAGCGCAAGGCCGCCACGATGAGCTGCGCGTGCACGGGGGCCAGCTGCTCTTGCTTGCCGCCGCCGTCTTTGAAGTCGGCAGGTTGGGTGGGGACAACGCACTCTGCGCTCAGCTCGAGCCCCGTGATCTCTTTCTCGAGCGACGAGAGATGCTCGAAATGCGCGTCGATGATCTGTTTGTCGGCTTGCCCCAGCTTGCCGGAGAAGCGCTTGTAGCCGTCCATCAGCCCGTTGAGCATGCTGACTTTCAGCTCGCGCCGCAGCACCGCCTCCGGATCGGGCTCGCCGGTGGTGACGCCGGCGAACAGGGTGTTGAATGCGGTGCGCGGGTTCACTTCGCCCTCGGTGCGCTGCTCGCCCTTCGCTCCCCAAAAGAAGCCCGAGCCGTAATAGTGGCCGGGAACGAACAGCGCCAGCGGGCTGCCAGGGCCGCCCTGACTCTGCTGCAGCCGTTGCGCCGCGACCCAGTCGATGGACGGACCCGTCGCCGTTTCGCCTTCGTCACCCGCCGGGCATTTGCCGTCCGCCGGTGAGGCGCCGTCGTCGCAGCCGGTGGCGCGGGCCACCAGCGACGTGCAGTTGGAGAGCCCGTGGTCACCGCCGTAGCGGCCGTGCGTGGCCGCGCCGTTGTCGATGCCGCGGATCACCATCAACTTGGCGGCGAGATCCGTGCCTTCGAAGATCTCGTGGGCGATGCCGAAGGTACCGCCCGGCTTGGGCAGCCAATGATCGATCATCGGCATGGCCGGATCGTAGTCGGGGATCTTGGGGTTGCCGGCGCGGAGCCCGCTCTTCTGCATGCACATGGTTTCGCCGCCGTGGTTGAACACCACGACCAGGCGCTTGGCTCCGCCCATCGGCGCGGCCCAGGCTTTTTCGTGCGTGTACTCGAGGAGCGGTAGGCCCAGGGCCAGCCCGCCCAGGCCTCGCAAGAAGGCACGCCTGCCGCTGTTTCGCATGGGGCTCCGATGCTCACTCGCCATGGTTCACCTCCAAAAAGGCCTCGCTTTCGACCAGGGCCAGCAGTAGCTCTCGGATGCTGTGAGTCTCGGCCACTTTTGCTTGAACCTTCTCGACGCTGCACACATCGAGCGCGACGGGGCTGCGGCGCAGCGCGACTTCGAACCATTTGCGGGTGGCGCATCGTGCGACGGCCGGGCTCTTGGCCAGCTTCGCGCTCAGCGCGATGGCGCCATCCACTGGTCCATCGATGCCGTCACCGGCGTGCGACAGGTTAGCGGTAGCGTCGATGGTGCCGCCGCTGCCGACCTCGGTCTGTTGCCAGCGGCCAATCGCGTCGTAGTGCTCGAAGGCGAAGCCCAGCTCGTTGATCGAGGTGTGGCACGCGCCGCAGGCCGGGTTGCCGGTGCGCTTGAGCGTCGCCTCGCGCACCGTGGTGATGCCGTCGGCCATGTCGTCTTTGGTGACCTCGATGGGCGAGTTGTCGACGTTGGCGGGCGGCGATGGGAGGTCGACGCAAAGCACCTCTTTCAGCATGTACACGCCGCGTCGAATCGGCGACGTCGCGCTTTGCGAGGCGTGCACCGCGAGGAACCCGGCGCGGGTCAGCATGCCGGCGCGTTCAGCCGGGTTGAGATCGACCCACGCCCAGTCGTCAGCGGACTTGGGGCCAGCAACGCCGTAAATGGCCGCGAGCGGCGCGTTGACGTAGGCGCGCGTGTCCGTAAACAGCGCTTCGAGCGAGCCGTCTTTTTCGAACATCACCCGGTCCATGAACATCTCGATTTCACGGCGCATGCTCTGGCGCAGCACGTCGTCGAAACCGCCGTAAAGCTCCGCGTCTTTCGGCGTCTCTTCGAGGCCGGGCAGGATGGTTGCGCCGTCGAGCTCGAGCCAGTCGGCCAGGAACGTGCGAAGCACCGGCCTGGCGCGCTCGTCAGCCAGCATGCTCGCAGCGGTTTCGCGCATGCCGGCAGGCGTATCGAGCACGCCGCCGCCCGCAGCTGCCAGCAAGGCTTGGTCGGGCGGACCGTCCCACAAGAAGTACGCCAGGCGCTGGGCGCGCTCGTAGCCGTCCAGCACGCTCACCGCGCCTGACCCAGTGACCGCCGCGGTGCCCGGAGTGTAAAGGTAAAGATACTGGGGGGCCTGCAAGATCAGCTCGGAGATGGTCTCGAGCTTTTGCGCGATCGAGGCCCGAGCGGGCAGGGCGGCATAGCTGTCGGACAACCAGCTGCGCTCATCGGTCGTCAGGGGGCGACGAAACGCGCGCTCGGCGAAGGCTTCGTACAGCGCGGTCGCGCAAGACTGATCGGTCTCGACGTCACAGCTGCCGTACGCGCTCAGCCATGCCGGGGCCGTCGGCACCACGCTGTCGGCGGCGTTGAACCACTTGCGAACGGCGTCCAGTGTCGCGATGGGCTCGCGATCGGCGTCGAGCACCGGCTCGAGCGAGTCATTGCTCAACAAGGCCCGCAACGTGTTGGTGTACTCGGCCGGGGTGAGGCGATCGATGCGCTCGGGGCCGACTTGGCCGCCGGCGCAGCTACCAGGGGTCGAACCCGGACCGCCGGGGCCGCCCGCGCCGCCCGGCCCTCCCAAGCCGCCGCCGGGCCCACCCGCGCCGCCCGGAGCGTCACCGTTGATGTTGGCGACGCAGCCGAAAAGCCCCAGCGCGGCGCCCAGGACACCCACAAAAATCCCAGAAAACCTGCGGTAGTGCATGGGTCAGCCGTCTAGTGGTGCCGACCCCGGAAAACGGACCAACGTGGCCGGGACTTTCGCGACGAATTGCGGCCGCGCGCCGTAGGCGCGTGTAGGTGTCAGGCGCCGCCTAGCGGCTGCAGACGGCGAGCACTTGCTTCAGATCCGTGAGGCCGTCCATGACCTTGCGCACGCCGTCTTGGAGCAGCGTGATCATGCCCCCCTCGGCCGCCACCTTGCGGATTTCGTCGATCGGGGCTTTGCGCTGGATGCAGCGCTTCAGGTCGTCACTGCCGACGAGCAGCTCGTGCAGCGCAACGCGGCCTTTGTAGCCAGACCCGCCGCAGGCTTGGCAGCCTTTGCATTTCCACAGCTTGAGGCCGAACGGATGCTCTTCTTGGAGCAGCGCTCGAAAGGCTTCTTTGCCGTACGCGGCGCCGAGCTCGTCCAGCTCCGCTTGGGTGGGGGCGTATTGCTCGCGGCACTGCTTGCAAAGACCGCGGGCCAAGCGCTGGGCCAGCACGCCCAAGAGCGCGTCGGCAAAGCTGAACGGATCCAGACCCATGTCGATGAGGCGAGTCACGGTCTCCGGCGCGCTGTTCGTGTGCAGCGTGGACAGCACGAGGTGACCCGTGAGCGAAGCCTCGACGGCAGTGCCGGCGGTCTCGAGGTCGCGCATTTCGCCGACCATGATCACGTCGGGATCGGCGCGCAGGAAGGCGCGCATGGCGTGCGCAAAGGTGAAGCCAATTTTGGCGTTTACCTGCACCTGGCGCAGGCCCGGCTGCGTGATTTCGACCGGGTCTTCCGCAGTCCAGATCTTCATGTCGACCGTGTTGATGAAGCCGAGCGCGGAGTGCAGCGTGGTGGTCTTGCCGGAGCCGGTGGGGCCGACGCACAGCACGAGCCCGTACGGCTTGCTGACGACCTGCTTGAGGTTCGTTAGCACGGTGGGGCTCATACCCATGCTCTCGAGCGGCATGGGCTTGGACGCCGCCAAGATGCGCAGCACGATGTCTTCGTTGTTGTTGACGGTCGGAATCGTCGCGACGCGCAGCTCGATCTGCTTTTCGCCGACGCGAAAGCGGATTTTTCCGTCTTGGGGCTTACGGCGCTCTGCGATGTCGAGCAGCGCCATGATCTTGAAGCGCGCGACCAGCGGCAGCCGAAAATTGGCCGGAATCTCCTGATACGCGATGCAATCGCCGTCGACCCGGAAGCGCACCGTCACGGTGCGCTCTTTGCCGTTGGGTTCGATGTGAATGTCGGAGGCGCCGCGCCGGTAGCCGTCAATCACG
>DATAKF010000093.1:0-13767 GCA_036261775.1 Polyangiaceae bacterium
AGATCGGCTCGCTCACCGAGACGCTCGACACCATGCGCATGGCCGCCACCGCCGGCTACACCAGCATCGCGTCGCACCGCTCGGGTGAGACCGAAGACTCGTTCATCGCGGACCTCGCGGTGGCCACCAACTGCGGCCAGATCAAGACTGGCAGCTTGTCGCGCAGCGACCGTATCGCCAAGTACAACCAGCTGCTGCGCATCGCCGACGAGCTCGGCGACGAGCAGGTGTACAGCGGCAAGACGCCGTTCGCGCGCCGCTGAGCCGCACCTGCCGCCCTCCCGAAACGGAGCGCGCAGGCCAATCCAGAAGACGCCTCGCAGCTCGCGGGGCGTCTTCGTTTTGTGGTGCAGCGCGCTCGGCTCGCCGACGCCGCCTGCTACCGCGGCAGACACTTGCGGCATCCGCGCAGCTGGCACATGAACCTGGGCACGATGTTCAGGCCCGTGGTTCGCCGCTTCGTGAGCGCGGCCGCCTTGGTCGGCTTCACCTTGTGCAACGTGCAGTGCAGCGACGTGCTGGACCTGTGCGCCCCGACCGAAGCGCGGCTGGGCTTCTTTTCCAAGGGGGATTGCCTCGTCACTCGCGCGAGCTTCTTCCAGGGGCACGAGTGGCTGACGTGGCTCGGCAACCGCGACCTGGACGAGAAGGACCGCTTCACGGAGACCGAAGTCCACGCCATCGTCGAGGGCAACCGACGCGTCGATTGGCCAGAAGAGCTGTTGATTCACCTCAACAACGGCGCGGCTGCCTACCTGCTGGCGCTCACCGAGTACACCGATCGACCAGAAAACCAACGTTTTCATTTCCTGCTGACGGATCGCAACGACACGCCTGCAGCTTTCGCGGACTCCGTAGAAGCGCTCTCCAACATCACGCGCGAGGCCGTGAAGGCTTGGCCCACCCGGCGCACGCGGGCGCTCACCTTGATTGGCCAGGCCAACCACCTGCTGCAAGACTCGTTCAGCGAGGCGCACTCGGTGCGCGAGCCCGACAACGCCGAAGCGCCTTGGTGCGTACGCAGTGTCAAGGCGTACATCGAGCGCGCGGACGGCTTCGATACGCCGGGGCTTCAGTATCACGGCGCAGACGAGGGGCAGAGTATCGGCCACACCACGCCGGAAGACTCGCTGTATCGCCCCGGCCGCGACTGCCACGAGCCTACCAGCGCCAAAGACGTGGAGCGCTGCCTCTCGGTAGCCGCCAAGCGTGCGCGCTTTGCGACCAAAGAGTACCTTGCGGCGGTGAGACGCGTGGTCGCTCTCTACGCGGCCGGAGAAGACGTCGACACCGCCCTTCACCAAGAGCTGGACGACTTTCTGGCCCAGCACATGACGTTGTGTCCATGACCGGATGGAGCACGCGCATCGCGGTCGTGCTCGTGGGGCTAGCGTCCTTCGGCGCGGTCGCGGCAGCGCGCTACGAACGGCAGCCCACGACGCGCTACGCGCTGGTCGAGGCCGCGCTGAGCCGGGCGTTGTCGCAAGTGCCCGTGGAGCACAGGCCCGCTGCCTTGCGGCTCGACGGGCAGAATCCGGCGCGCGCTGCCAGCGTCGAATTCGACTTTGCTTCGGGCGCCTTGTTGCTAGGGCCAGGCGCCGAAGACTTGCCGAGCAGCGTTTGGCTTCACGAGCTGGGTCACGCGCGTATGCGCGGCGCTCGCCCACACGGCGTTTTGGGCGGGCGACTCTTTCGCGCCATCGACGAAGGCGCGGCTGACTACTTTGCGGCGTGCGTGAGCGGCAGCCCACGCCTCGGTGACGCCCGCGAGCTGCGCGACTTGACCGCGCCGCCGCCAGTCACCCCAAGCGAGTGGGCGACCCTGGCCTTGCCAAGTGGCTTCGACGCGCATCGCATGGGCTGGGCGCTCGCCGCGCGGCTGTACGCCGCGGAGCCGCGCCGTGGCCCCCTGCTCGACGCGCTGGTGGCGTGCCTCGACGGCGAGAGCGGCCTCGCCAGCGCCGCCGACACGCCTGCCGCGACCATCCAAGCGCTACTGCAGGCCTGTCCGGCCAGCGCCCGTGACCGCATCTCCAACGTGCTGGCCGACTGGCTGCCTACCGCGCTATCGAACCCAGAAAGCCCGCCATGACGCGCTCCGCCCTCATCGCCAGCCTCGCCCTCGCGCTCAGCAGCGCAGGCTGCACCTTCAACCACAGCAAGCAGGCGCTTTGGGCCAGCACGGAGCCGGCGCCCAGCAAAGACGCCACCTTCGTCACCGAAGAAGACAGCGGCCTGATGATCCTCGGCGCGTTCACGCTGGCCGAGCCGGACCACTACGCGGTGCTGCTCGAGCGCGCGCGTCGGCAGTTTCATTGTGACCGGATGCACCACGCGCAGCTCGACTTCTACACCGATCATTGGCTGATCGTGGCGTTTCCGGTCAGCCGCATCACGCTGATCTGCGAGCGCGACACGGGAGCCGCGACCAAGCCGTGAAGCGCGGCGCCGTAGCGCTGCTGGCGTTGCTCGCGCTGAGCTTGCTCTGGGTACACCCCGCAGCCGCAGCCGACGACGCGCCCAAGCGTGACGAAGCCGTCATGCTTGGGCCCGTCTTGCCCGCGCACTTGGTCGCGGAGCGGCCCGGATTCTGGAGAGTGGGGCTGGGTCTCGAGCGCTTTGGTACCGGCTTCGAGGGCAGCGCCTACCTGGCAGCGCTGTCGGTCGCGTATCGCTACCGCGCCTTCGTGCCCAACTTGCTGCTGCTCGCCAAGCCGCGCTTCGGCACCGAAGGCTACGAAGAGTCACGCTTCGTGCTCGGTTTTGGGCTGCGCAGCTACGTGAAGCTGTGGGGCGTCGACGTGAGCTATGGCACCGGCGTGCAGGGCGAGCTCCGCTTCGAAGACCACTTTTGGTTGCTGCACCTCACGCCGCTCGAGCTCAGCGCGGTCGTGTTCCGCAAACGCACGCTCGACATCGAGCTCTTCGTCGGCGCACGCGGCGCCGTGACAGGGCGCCTAATCGACTCGTTCTTGCTCGATCCCAACGGCTTTCAGAACGAAAGCGCGCAAGCAGTGCTCGATCGCGCCACCGGCAGCGATCGCTTCCACGGCTTTCTTCGCCTGGTGATCTCGCGGAGGCTGGATTGAAGGTGCGGCTCTTCGTCAGCGGCGCGCTTTGCCTCGGCCTCACGCTGCTGTCCTGGCCCGTCGCCGCCAAGGAC
This sequence comes from Polyangiaceae bacterium, assembly GCA_036261775.1. Classification (GTDB taxonomy): domain Bacteria; phylum Myxococcota_A; class Polyangia; order Polyangiales; family Polyangiaceae; genus PMG-095. The sequence continues at coordinate 3,164 of DATAKF010000093.1, forward strand.
TACGGCGTGCACACGCCTTCGGGTCGACGCATTTACAAGGACGACGAAGAGTTCGGCGACGTCAGCAACACGCGTTTGCGTCGCTTCGTGGTCGAAGCCGCAGTCGGAGCCGGTCCGGAAGGCAACGTCGCGGCGCTGGTCGGGCTGCTCAACTGGCCCATCAGGCGGCTGGGTGTGTACGCCGGCTTCGGCCTCGAGCTGAACCCGGCCCGGCACTACACCGGCACCCTACGCTACGACTTCAACCTCTGGGGTTATCGACCGTACGTTGCCACGGGCTACTTGTACAACCACGTGTACCGGCTCGGCACCTTCACGCACGATGTATTCGCCGAGACTGGCTACACCTGGGTGATCCACGACACTTACCGCCTGTCTCTCGGCGTCGGCGTGCGCTACCGCGCCTACCTGGGCATCCTGGACAGCTCGCCCTTGAACGGGGAGCACATCGATCGTGACCTGCTCGCTGCCGAGCGAGACGCCGTCTTTCCCTGGGTACCGACGCTGGCGCTGCGTTTCAGCCGCGCTTTCTAGGGCTGGCCAGACCGCGCTTCGCGCTGGCTTTTGATGCGGTAAGCCGGATCGAATTTGAAGAACAGGGCCAGCTCTGCGTACAAGTCCGGGTAGCGCTTGGCGAGCATCAGCGGTTTTTCGAAGAAGTGCTCGACCACTACCGCAAAGAACTCGGCGGCGTTGGTCGCGCCATAGGCGTCGAGCGCCGTCTTGCGGTGATGCTCGACGGCTTCGTAGAGCTCCGCGTAGGCCTCGCCAGCTACGCTGGACCAAGCCGTGTAGTGGTCCATGTCGTCCAGCTCGGGCGTGCCGTCCATGGCGCCGCTGTGGCCGTCCAGCTGGTGCGCAAACTCGTGAATCACGACGTCGTGGCCGTCCGCCAAGTTGGCGGCACCGGCCAGCACCGCGTCCCACGCCAGCACTACCACGCCGTGCGTCCAAGACTCGCCCAGGCGCGTTTGGTCGTCCTCGACCGTAACGAAGCCCTCTTGGCGTTTGCCGCGCGTACGGTACGCGGACGGATAGATGATGATGGTCTGGAGCTCAGGGTAGAGCGGCTCGTCGAGCTCCATGCGCTGCAGCACGAGCAGGCACGCGCGCGCCGCCACCGTCACCCGCATCTCCTCCGTCAGCGTGAGCCCGCCCGCCGCTTCGAAGTGCTTCTCGGAGTTGAAGATGCGGATCAAGGCTTCGAGCTTGCTCAGCTCCGCCTCGTCCAGCAGGCCCGCGCACGGCACGCGACGCCGCACGTGCTCGCGAAACTCCGCCGGAAACTCGTGCGCGATGACCTCGGCGCGACTGAGCTTGCGCCACCAGTCAAACATGCCGAAAGGCTAGAGCTTCGAGCCCCGGAAGCCCATGGCCTTGCTCCAGACCCGGCGGCGTGATCGTTTTGGGGGCTCGAGGCATTAAGCCGGGTCATGTTGCAGAGAGCACGGACCTGGCTCGCGGTTTCGCCGGTAATTTTGGCCCTAGCCTGCTCGGCGGGCGGCGAGAAGACCGGCAATCGAGACCAGTCCGGAGGCAACGCCAGCGGCGGTCACACTTCCGGGCCGATCTCGAAGGACCCCACGGCAGGCACGCTGGGTCTCTCGGTCGGGGGCACGGCCAACGCCACGGATCCGGGGTGCCCCACTTCCATCAGCGGCACGGTCTACGATCCTGCCGGCAAGTTGCCGCTCTACAACGTGGTCGTCTACCAACCTAGCGAGGCGCTCGCGCCGCTGAAGACGGGCTCGTCGTGCGAAACCTGCGACGGCAACTTCTCGGGCCACCCGGTGGCCGCAGCGGTGTCGGACGCGGCCGGCCATTTCAAGCTCGAAGGCTTGAAGGCGACTGAAGACGTGCCGCTCGTGATTCAGGTCGGCAAATGGCGCCGCCAGATTACGGTACCCAGCATCACGGCCTGCCAAGACAACGTCATCGAAGATCCCGAGCTGTTCCGTCTGCCGCGCAGCCAAGCCGAGGGCGACTTGCCCCAAATGGCGGTCGTGCGCGGCGGCTCGGAAGCGCTCGAATGCTTGCTGCACAAGCTCGGCGTCGACGACTCGGAGTTCACGGGCGATGGCGGCAAGGGCCGCGTGCACCTGTACGTGAGCGAAGGCGGCACCGCCACGGCCGGGACCGGCACCCTCGCCGACGGCACCAAGCTGGGCACCGACGACAGCTTGCTCGACAGCCCGGGCAAGATGAAGAGCTACGACATGCTGCTGCTCGGCTGCGAAGGCACCGACAACATCATCGAAGGCCGCCCGGCGACGCAGTACTTCAACGTGCGCGACTACGCCGACCAGGGCGGGCGCATTTTTGGCTCGCACTACCACGACAAATTCATCTGGAACGACAAGACCGAAGACAAGCCGTACCCCGAGGTCGTGAAGTTCCAGTCTGGTGCGTCGGCGCTGCCTTCGCCCGCCATCGGCACCATCAACACCAGCTTCCCCAAAGGCGCGGCGCTGGCGGATTGGCTCGTGAACGTCAAGGCCTCCACGACGCGCGGCCAAATCTCGATCATCGACGCCGAGAACACGGTGCAGAGCGTGCTGAACCCAAACGCCATTTCGTGGATCGCCTCGCCCGACGCCAAGACGCCGGGCGCGCCGATCTACTTCTCGTTTCCGACACCCATCGCTGGCCCGGCCTGCGGGCGTATGGTGTTCAGCGACATCCACGTGGCCTCCGGCAGCGGCGACACCGGCAAAGAGCCGTTCCCCAGCGGCTGCACCAACCCGAACCTGACTCCGCAGCAAGCCGCGCTGGCGTTCATGATTTTCGACCTGTCGTCGTGCGTGCAGCCCGAGACCGACGAAGTCAGAAAGCCGATCGTGAAATAGGCGAAATCGCGATTCGTTGCATTGACAACCAATCCAGGCGGCCCTAGCTTCAGGGCATGCGCGGCCAGTTCGAAGGTGACCGGGTCAACCTCGAGAAGGCGTTACCCTTCTTGATTCACGCCTGTTACCAACAAATCCGCTCCGTTACGTACAAAGAGTTCTCGAGCCATGGTCTCGAGCTGACGCCGGAGCAGTGGATCGTGCTGGTCCAGCTCTGGGAAAAAGACGGGCAAAGCCAGTCGGCGTTGAGCGAGCAGACGCTGCGCGACGCGCCCACCATGTCGCGCATCCTCGACACCATGCAAAAAGGCGGCCTCGTCACGCGCGTGGTCGACGAACAAGACGCGCGCTCGCGCCTCGTCAAGCTCACGCGCGCCGGCAAGGCGCTGCAGCCCCAGCTCGTGCCCATCGCCAAACGCATCGTGGCGCGCCTCGAGCAAGGCATCTCCGAGCGAGATCTCGAGACTACGCACCGCACGCTCGCCAAGATGCTGAACAACCTTCGCTGAAAGCGCCGCGCTCTACGGCGCTTCCTTCGCTCGTTCATATACTTGCATTGACAACCATCACCAACCAACACCCCACGGAGATCCCATGACGTACCGACAATTCCCCCGCTTCGACGAGACCAACGCCCCCGGCACGGCGCGCGACGCTTTGCTGACGAACAAGCGCATTTTCGGCGCCATTCCCGAGCCGCTGCGGCGCTACGCCGGGTCCCCGCTGATGCTCGGCACCGCGCTGAGCGGGCTGCAGGCCTTCGAGACCAGCTCGCTCTTGCCGCTCGAGCGCGAAGTGCTGGCCATGACCATGGGGCGCCTCAACGACTGCAAGTTCTGCCTCAACTTCCACCGACGCATGCTCACGGCTCACAAGGCCCCCGCCGAGCTCGTGCAGGCGCTGGAAGCCGGACACCCCCTGGCCGACGCCCGGCTCGAAGCCCTGCGCAGCTTCATCCTGGCGCTGCTCGAGCACCACGGTGACGTACCGCGTGAAACCTGGACCAGCTTTCGTGAGGCTGGCTACAGCCACGAGCAGGCCCTCGAAGTCGTGACGGGCGTCGCGGTCTACACGCTCACGACATTCGCCAACCGCCTGACCGAAACCTCCGAGTAGCTCCGGCCCGTTGCTCGAAGTACGGGCGACTCCACTCCCCCGTCGTAGGGTCGTGCAACACGCCCGACAGTGAACGTTCTTGCGGCTTTCAGCCTCGACCGCGCCTGCTCATGCCATCCGAGCCAGGACGCCCGAGGACGGCGGGAGTAGACGGAAAGAGTGAGAACCTTCGCTCTGTCCGTGGTTTGGTTGGGGTTGGTTGCGTGCAACAAGGCTCCGGCCAAAGACGACGCACCGGTCGCGAGCGCGACTCCTCCCGCCGCCGCAGCAGCGCCCGCGGCACCAAGCGTTAGCACCCCTGCGAGCGCTGCTGCCGAGGGCGCGAGCGCAACCCCGAGCGTGACCGAACGTAAGTACGCCATCGTCGGCGTAGCCGCCAACGACGTGCTCAACGTGCGCGAGAAGCCCGACGCCGGCAGCAAGAAGGTCTACAGTTACGCGCCTTCGTCGAAGGGTATTCGCACCACGGGTGAGCACGTCGAAAAGGGCGGCACGCCCTGGGTCGAGGTGGTGTTCGAAGGTGGCAAGGGCTGGGTCAATCGACTGTACCTATCGGAGCAGCATCCAGGCGGCGGCTGTAACGATCCTGCACTAACCGCGGTCATTCGCGCGTTCATGCGCGCCGTCGTGGCTGCCGACGGCGCGGCGCTCAAAGCCGTCGTTTCTCCGCTGCGCGGCCTGAGCGTGCGCCCTGGAGAGAAGGTGCTCAAGTTTCCGTACGCGCAAGTCGAGACGATGTTCAGCTCGCCCACGATCTTGAATTTGGGCCCCGGCGGCGGAGGTGGCCCCGACCTCACGGGTACGTTCAAGGAGCAGCTGCAGCCGCAGCTCGTCAAAGCGGTCAGTGGCAAAGGCGCCAAGGAAGTGTGCGGCAAGCTGCTCACCGGTAGCTCCACCAGCATGCCGCCGACGCTCGAGCAGTTTCCGAACGTCACGCCGGTCTCGTTCCACTACGCCGATCCGGAAGGCGGGATCGGCTGGGTCACCTGGGTTGGCAGCATCGAGTACGTGGACGGCAAGCCGTACTTCAGCGCGCTCGACGAGTTTCAGTGGGAACCCTGAGCGCGCCTACTCGTCGAACCCGAGCGCGCTGTCACACGAGCTGGGCGGAAGAACGGTCGCGAACTCCGCTTGTGGTACGTCCCACTTCGAACAGGCAATGCCCTTGATCTGCGACAGACACTTGTCGTAATCGCCGCCGACCGACGTCGCGGCGGAGCACGGCAGCTTTTCGACGATGAGGCGCGTACACTCGTCGACGTTGTACTGGCGCGAGCCTTCGTCGAGCCGGCCGACTTGGACGTAGCAGCCGAAGGCCTTGGTGCACCAAGTGCTGGCGTACGTTCGACAGGCGGGGACGGGCGCAGGCTTGGACGGGGTGTTGCCGGTGCCAGAGCCACCACCGTCACCTTCTTCTTCCACGGTTTTGCCCGAGCACGCGCCGAGCGCGCAAAGACCTGACAGCAACCCCACGAAAGCCGCTCGCACCATCCGTAACCTCCGTCCGTACAGTAGCCGACCGACGGCCAACACGCTCGGATTTCACGCTAGGTCGAACAGCAAGACCTCGCTCGCCTCGCGGCCGACGACGGCAATTTCGCCACCCTGCTCGAATGCTGCAGCATCACCGGCCGAAAGCTCGATGCCGCCGACCTCTACCTTGCCGCGTGCCACGTGCAGCCAAGCGTAGCGGCCGTTGGGCAAATCGTGCGCAACGCGCTCTCCCGGCGCCAGCAGGCCAGCGAATAGTGAGGCGTCTTGGTGGATGGTGAGCGAGCCTTCGCGGCCGGTCTTGGAGGCGACCAATTTGAGACGGCCTTGGCGTTCAGCCTCCGTGAAATGCTTTTGCTCGTAGCTGGGCGCGACACCGCGCGTGTCAGGCAAGATCCAGATTTGTAGGAAGTGCACGCCCTCGGTCGGTGAGGCGTTGAACTCGGAGTGGGTGACGCCCGTGCCAGCGGACATGCGCTGCACGTCGCCGGGGCGAATGACCGAGCCCGTGCCCATGCTGTCTTTGTGCTGCAGCCCGCCCGACAGCACGTACGAAATGATCTCCATGTCGCGGTGCGGGTGAGTGCCGAAGCCCTTGCCGCCCTGCACGCGGTCTTCGTTGATGACGCGCAGGCTGCGAAAGCCCATGTGCGCGGGCGCGTAGTAGTCGGCAAACGAGAACGTGTGGAAGGAACGTAGCCAACCGTGGTCGGCAAAACCGCGTTCATTGGCGCGACGGATCAACATGCGACTCTCCAGTTCGCGGCAGAACATAAGACGACCTCGACGAATGTAAATAGACCTGGGTCGCGCGTCGCTCGAGCCCCCACATCAGGACTAAACGCCGACACCGCACTACCAAAAACCCCGGCAATTGCTCGGCGGAACGGCTTGCACGGCGGAGATCGTCGCGTAAACATGAAAGATGCGCGTTTGGCTTGGTCTGACGGCGCCGGTCTGTCTTGGGGTTCTCGCTTTCGTGCTGGCTTGCCAGCCACCACCCGTCAAGCGCGGCAAAGGCACGGCCGATACCGGCGGCAGCAGCAGCGGCGGCTCGCTGAATCTCGATCCCGACGCCTTGCCCGACATCATGTGCGACCCGCAGGATCCGGGCTCGCCCTGTAGCCCCGACGCGCCCGCGCCGCCCGGCTGCGGTGACGGCGTGTTGACCGAGGACGAAGCCTGTGACGACGGCAACACGACCGGGTCGGACGGCTGCCAAGCCAACTGCCTGGCAGTCGATCCAGGCTATTCGTGCAACCCGCCCGGGCAAGCCTGCCACGAGCTCGTGGTGTGCGGCGACAGCATCGTGGGCTCTTCCGAGCAGTGCGACGACGGCAACAAAGACACGGGCGACGGCTGCTCGGCGCGCTGCAACTTCGAGATTGGCTACAAGTGCGACGGCAGCCCGAGCACGTGCAGCAAGACCGTATGCGGCGACGGTAAGCAAGAAGGCGCGGAGAGCTGCGACGACGGCAACGGCAAGCCGTTCGACGGCTGCTCGTCGTTCTGCCAAACCGAGCCGCACTGCACCCCGGACGGCTGCAGCTCCGACTGCGGCGACGGCCTGGTGATCGACGAAGAGTGCGACGACGGCAACAACAAGGACGGCGACGGCTGCAGCCACGAGTGCAAGAAGGAGAGTGGCTTCGAGTGCTCGCAAGACGCCGACTGCGAGAAGATCAACGGCGAGTGCGTGCTGCGCGTCCCGGCGTTGTTCCGGGACTTCAACGCTGCCAACTCTGCCAACGGCCACCCCGATTTTCAGGTGGCGTGCGGCGGCGAGTCCGTCACGACCGGCTTGGTCGAGCCCGACCTGGACGCCGCCGGCAAGCCGCAGCTGGTGGCCGACGGCACGTCGTGCATCGCCAACGCGGCCAGCTTCAAGCAATGGTACAGCGACTCGGACAAGAGCCGCGCCGTGGTGGGTGACATCGTGCTGTTCAAGAAGGCGCTGGGCACGGGCTTCGTGAACCGCTGGGGCGCCATGGGCGAGCAGTGGACGGCCATCACCAACGAGCAGTGGGCCGCCAACACCTACGCCGAGTGCCAGGCCTCGGGCTGCACGCCGTGCAGCTACAACAAGAACCAAGGCTGCAAGGGCACGCTGGTCGGCTACGACGGAACGCCGTTCTTCTTCCCACTCGACGGCTCACCCGAAGCTTTGACCGACACCCGCACCGAAGCCAAGGTCGGACCGGACTACGGCTACGGCAGCTGGCCGTGGGAAAAAGACGTGGTGCCGGGCGCCGGCACGCACAACTTTCACTTCACGACAGAGGTCAAATACTGGTTCCAATACGCGGCCGCTACGTCACCGGTCCTCGACTTTACGGGCGACGACGACGTTTGGGTGTTCATCAACGGCAAGCTGGCCGTCGACATCGGCGGCGTTCACCCGCCCAAGAGCGGCAGCGTGACCTTGGACTCCGCCAACGCGGCCAGCTTTGGCCTGATGGACGGCAAGGTCTACGCGATTTCCATCTTCCACGCCGAGCGCAAGACCGAAGGCTCCAGCTTCCGCCTCACGCTCGACGGCTTCAACACCGCGCGCAGCGACTGCACGCCCATCTGCGGTGACGGCGTCGTCAGCCTGGGCGAGCAGTGCGACGACGGCGTCAACGACGGCGGCTACGGCGAGTGCGCGCAAGGCTGCGTGATCGGCGCCTACTGCGGCGACGGCATCGTTCAAGAAGGCGAATTCTGCGACGACGGCAACCGGCTGGACGGCGACGGCTGCGGCTCGGCCTGCCGGCGCGTGATCGTCAAGTAGCAGGGAAACGCCCCGCGATCTGACGCCGCAGCCGGCGCGAGACCTGGTACTGGTTCCAGTACGCGCCAGCAGCCGATGCTGGCGCCTACCCTAGGAGGAGAGCCGATGCGCAGGTCAGGTTTGGCGGCGGTGTTTGGATTGAGCTTGGCAGCGTGTTCCAGCGGCCAAGAGTCCACGGGCAGTGTCGATGAGAGCATCGTGCGCGCCACCTCGAACGGTGGTCGCGACGAGGTCGTCCTGATTCAGGCCGTCATCTTCGACGGCTCGACCGGCACCTTCTTCACGCGCTCGTGCTCGGGCGCCTACTTCGCCCCGCGCGTCGTCGCCACCGCAGCGCACTGTCTCGACGCCGATCCAGCGCTGAATCAATCAGTGCTGCAGGTGCTGGCCTACTACGGCGACGACTTCGCCACCGACGTCGCGCTGCTGCCGCACCCCGGCCCCACCTACGTCGTGCCGGCTCCGGGTCAACCGTCCAAGTTTGCCGCGGCCGATTCTTTCGAGACGCACCCTGCGTGGGACCGCACGCAGTTCTATCCAGATCTCGGCATCGTGTATCTCGACCGCAAGCTGCCATTCGATCCGTTGCCGCTGGGACGCTTTCCGCTCGACAACACCTGGCTGAACCGCGAGGTAACGATCAGCGGCTGGGGCGCCAACGTCGCCACCGGACCAACCACCGCTACCGGTGGCCGCGTGCAGCGCACTGGCCGTAGCAGGCTGCTCGGCTCACCCACCGCCGCGGACTACCACCCCGAAGACCCGAATCCAGGCCTGCTCGTGCCGGCCAATCGCGCCAAAATCATCAAAATTGACGGACACGCGCCGTACTCCAACGGCTGCTTCGGCGACTCGGGCAGCCCGCTGCTCGTCAGCCAGTGGGGGCAGACGTACATCGCCGGCATCGAGTACTTCGGCGGCCTCTTCTGCGAAGACTACAGCCTGTACACCCGCATCGATCCGTTCTTGCCCTTCTTCGACGAGGCGTACCGCAGAGGGGGGCAAGCCGTCGTCACGCCCAGCTTCGACTGCGTTACCGCCAACACGGACGGCTCGCTCACCGCCTTCTTCGGCTACAAGAACGACAACGGCGTGAACGTCACGGTGCCACGCGGCGCCAAGAACACGCTCGCGCTCGACACGGGCAACCTGCGGCCCACGTTGTTCAAGCACGGCACGCACCACTTCGTATTCGGCGTCGACTTCACGCCAGCCCAAACCGTCAGCTGGAAGCTGTCGCCCGACAACAGCCCAACCACCACCCTGACAGTGAACAAGAACTCGCGGCGCTGCGGCGCGGCCGACCAGCCATCGGCGGTGTGCGCACAGTCGTGCCGCGCCCAGCTGCGCTCGGGCTGCACCGGCTTACAACCTTACGAAGCCTGCATCGGCGGCTGCACGGGCTTTTACGAGATCTTCGAAGCTCCACAGTGCAACTCGCACCTCGACCAATGGAACGCCTGCTTTGCCAGCACGCCACCTGGCGCGGCCAATTGGCAATGCTTCCCGGAGAGCAGCCCCGGCGCCGGCGACGGCCAGACCGACGCGCCCGCGTGTACGCCGTTCATCGACTCGTTCTTCGAGTGCGCGTTCGGCGGCTGAGGCCAGGCGGCGTGTGAAATATCGGCCAGCCTAAGGCACGGTGGCGGCGTGACGCCGCTGCCGCGCCTCCATGCGGTGGCGACGCTTGCGCGTGGTGCGACCAGCTTTCTCGACGATGCGCTTGCCCACCAGCACGTCGATGTAGCCGTCCGCCGTGCGCGCGAACGGCCGCTTGACCGCGCGCTTGAAGCTAAACTGCATGGAACCGGGTTTGTGCTCAGGCTCGAACCACTCCGGCACGACGAAGTCGCTCACCTCGACGCCGTCGATCTTGTACACGACGTCCTGCACGGCGTCGCAAACCTCGTAGCCCACGAAGGCGTTGAAGTTGGGCTTGCCTTTGATCGGAAAGCCGCGCGCGTACAGGTTGACGCCCGGATCGGCGATCATCTCGAGCACCTCGTGCGAGAGCGTCGCCGACACCTCTTGCGGGGTGTACGGCTCGTCGTCGTTATCGCGCGTGTACACCTCTGCCCGCGGCAGACCTTTCACGAAGTGGTAGCCCTGAGCGTCGTCCCTATCAGGATTGAGGTTCATGAGCGTGATGCCCATGGCGCCCGGCGGCACTGCCTTGCCAATTCGCAACTTGGCCCGGAACCCCCACAGCGGAAAGAAGTCGCGATCCACTTGAATCTGCAACGCCTTCACCACTCGTTTCAGGCGCTCCGGCTCGACATCGGCCGATTCGTTGACGATGACGATGGTGGGTGACCCGCGATCGAACTTCACCGCATTGCTGGGCATGAAGCGATTGTTTCAGGCCCCTTCCCCGCCCC
>DATAKF010000098.1:0-13823 GCA_036261775.1 Polyangiaceae bacterium
CCGATTGGTGGTCTTGGTCATTGGTGTCCTTCAGCGGCGTGTCACGAACGTTCCAGCGCCTGGATAGGTGATGGCTCCAGGGGTAGGCGCACGAAGAAGCAAGTGCCGACCCCTGGCTCGGATTCGAAGCGAATGCTGCCTCCGTGCCTGTCGACGATGGTCGAACGCGCCATCGCCAAGCCCTGGCCGGTGCCTTTTCCAACTTCTTTGGTGGTGAAGAACGGGTCGTAGACACGCGTCGCTACTGCGGCCGGCATACCCACGCCGTCATCCTTGACTCTAATCTCGACCTCTTGGCCGACCTTTTCGGTCATGACGACGATCTTCCCCTTGCCCGGTCTCTCACCGCGCTCGCCAATGGCGTGAGCGGCGTTCACGATCAGGTTGAGCAGCGCTTGGCTCAGCTCGTTGCGGTGGCAGGGCACGGCCCGCAGCTCACTATCGAACTCCGTCTCCACGTCGGCGACGTATTTCCACTCGTGGCGGGCCACGGTGATGGTCGTGTTGATCGCCTCGTGCAAATCCACGGGCTCCTTCTCGCCCGTGCTCGGGTGCGAGAACTCCTTCATTGCGCCCACGATAGCCGACACGCGGCCAAGCCCCTCCGCGGTCTCCGCCAGGGCCCGAGGTATTTCGCCGCGCAGCCAATCAATCTTTAGCCGCTGCAACGTTTCTCGGAGCGCGCTCACCCGCGAGGGCGCTAGGCCTTCGGCATCCAGAGCGGCGGCAAAATCGTGAACTTCGTCCAGCAGCTGCGTCACCTTCTCGAATGCCGTCTCGAGGAACGTCGCATTGTCCGACACGTACTGAATGGGCGTGTTGATCTCGTGAGCAATCCCGGCCGCCAATTGGCCAATGGCCTCTAGCTTGCTATTCTCGAGCAGCTGCGACTGCGCCTGCCGCAGGTTCTCCAGCGCACGCGCCAGGCTGTCATGACTTTCGCCGAGCTCGCGCGTTCGGCGCTTCACTACTCGCTCGAGCGAGAGGTTCTGCTCGATGACCGCAACGGCCGAGGTCTTGTTGGCGAGCTGCCCCTGCATGCGGGCGATCAGCACCTTGATGGTTTTGTCGCGCGCGGCCAGCTCGACCTGCAACTGCTCTACGGTCGGCGCTCCTCGGCCCAGCTCCTCCGAGGAGGCAGCCTCACCCGATGAGCCCAGCCCCTGGGGGTCCTCAGGCATGCGTCTGTCCGGCCAAGACGGCCGTCGCGGCTGCTTCTTTAGCGCCGGGCGTCTCTATTTCCCAAGTCACGACGGAGAGGAACGCTGGCGCGGCCGTTATCCGTGGCCCTGCCTGCGCCGTTCTGGGATCTGGGATGAAAGTTCTGTTCGTCGACGACGAGCCGCGCGTGCTCAACGCGATTCAACGTGCTTTGTTGGTCGGGGGCATGGAATGGGACACGCGTTTTGCCGACGGCGGTGAAGCGGCGCTCGCCGCCATCGCGGCCGAGCACTTCGATGTAGTGGTCTCCGACATGCGCATGCCGCGAGTCGACGGCGCCGCGGTGCTCAACGCAGCCCGTGACCGAGATCCGGCGACCGTGCGCATCGTGCTTTCCGGACAAGCCGACGAGGCGTCGGCGCTGGCGATGGTGCGCGTGGCTCACCAATTCCTGGCAAAACCCTGTGACGCCAAAGTACTTCGTCGCACCGTGGAGCGGACCGACGCGCTCAATCGCCGGCTCGTCGATCCGCAACTGCGGGCAATCGTCGGCGGCGTCGACCGCTTGCCCTCCGCGCTTCACGTGTTTCAGCAGCTGTCGGAAACAGTCGCTCGAGACGACGCTTCGGTCGACGAGGTGGCGGGCATCGTTCGTCAAGACCCAGCCATGGCGAGCAAGCTGCTCCAATTCGTCAACTCTGCCTTTTTCGCGCAGTCGCGGGAAATTTCGGATCTCAACAATGCCGTCATGCGGCTGGGCATGAAGACGATCAAGAACTTGGTGTTGGGCGTTGGCATCTTCGACACGGTCAGCCAGTGGCAGCTGCCGCCGGTGGTCTCTATCGACGAGCTTCAGCGGCGCGGCTTCATGACTGCGCGAATTGCCGCTGCGCTCGCAGGGGCGACCAAGCTTGCTGACACGGCTTACATGGCCGGCTTGGTCTGTGACGTGGGCGAGCTAGTGCTGGCCGCCAAACTGCCGGAGCGGCTGCAGGACGCTTGGCAGCGCGCTGCCGAACGGGGCGAGCCCCGAAGCACGCTGGAGCGTGAGCTGCTCGGCGCGACGCACGCTGAAGTAGGGGCGTGCCTGCTCGGTTTGTGGGGGCTGCCATTTGCGGTGGTGGAAGCCGTCGCGAGCCACCACGGTCCCGACCCCAGCGTTCCAGCCGGCACCGACTTGTCGAGCCTAGTTTGGCTGGCCAGCGCCGTGGCATGCGGCCACAGCCCCGACCCCGAACGGGTCACGCAAATGGGCGGGCAGCCCCTGCTCGAACGTGCAGTTCAGCTCCGCGCCGCCGCCCAATCATGACAAGTGGACCAAGCGGCGCCAGGGGCCGAGAGGGCGCGACCGGCGCCGTTGCGCGTACAGAGTGGCATGTCTGGCCTCATCAGCGCCTAGCGTGACCTAGCCAGAGGGCAGCGCGCGTAGAAGCTACGTTGGCCGGGCCTGGACTTGCAGACTGAGTAGAGGTTCGACCCAAACTCGCCGTACTATCTCAGGTCATGCTTAGACCTATTTGTCTCCTGGTCGGCTTGGGGTTGGCGCTGAGTGCCTGCTCCGGCAGTGGTAGTCACGGTAACACCGGTGCACAAGGCGGTGCCGGAGACTCGCCGACTTGCGACGAAGGTTGCCCCAAGGGCCAAGTGTGCGGCGACGGCGAGTGTCGGGTGGTTTGCGACTTCTCGTCCGACTGCGACGAAGACGAGCTGTGTCGCGACGGCGCTTGCTATCCAGTCGTGTGCGGTGACGGCGTGAAAGATCGCAACGAGCAGTGCGACAACGGCGACCGCAACGGGGACGAAGGGGCTTGTACCAGCGAGTGCCGCACCGCCGTGTGTGGCGACGGTCAGATTCGCAAAGGCCGCGAGGAATGCGACGACGGTGTCGACAACGCTCCCGACGGCGCCTGCCTCACGAGCTGCAAAGAGGCCACCTGCGGTGACGGCCTGGTCTGGGCCGGTCACGAAGAGTGCGACGAAGGCCCGAACAACGCCGATGATGGAGCCTGCAGCACGAAGTGCGTGGCGCTCGAACCCATCGTGGATCCGAACGCCCCCACGGGTCTTGGTTGGCAGCAGGGCAATTACACCAACGACACGACTGCGGTCGCGATCTGGACGCCGGGAAGCTCCGCCGCAGCAACCGCGCAGGAGCTGCAGCTGTTTGCCGACGAGAGCTGCGGCGACCCGCTCGGCGCTCCGGTCGAGCTGGCCAACCTCAGCACGGCGAGCCTCGACATCTCGCTAGCGGGAGAGGGCACCTACACCTTTCAGATCACCACCCACGACCAGGAAACCGGCGACTTGGTCTCGGCGTGCTCGCCGCCGCTGGTGGTCGATACCACGCCGCCAGAGCCCGCCACGGACCTCGGCTTCGTCGAGACGTCGCCGCACGACACCCTCACCGTGCACGGCACCTGGACGCTCTCGCCCTCGCGCGACATCGGCTCGCAATCCGTGCAGCTCTTTGGCGGTGGCGTGTGCGCCAGCACCATCGGCGCGCCGGTTCCGGTCGGCTCGGCCACCGCGGAGCAATCTCCGATCGTCACGCCCACCAATGCCACCTACTCGTTCAAGCTCATCACCACCGATTTGGCAGGCAACAGCGCGACCTCGGCCTGCTCGCCTGCCATGCAGACCTCGGGCGGCTTGCCCTACACGGCCAAGTTCGCGGGTGACTTCGTTCAACCCGTGGTGCAGGTGCGGGTAGATCCGAAGAACGCCGCCACGCTCTACGTCTCGCTCATGAACGGCGAGATTCACAAGAGCATCAACAGCGGCTCGACCTGGACCGTGCAGTGCAAGTCGTCGAACATCGAGTCGTACGGCACCAGCTACGGCCGCATCGTGGTTTCCCCCGACGGCACCGCCTACGCCACCGGCCACACGCAGTTCGCGCGCGTGGAGGCGCTCAGCGGCGCCGAGTGCCCGACCATCATCAACAGCAGCGCCGCCTGGGCCAGCTACTACCACTCCAACCGGCTGGCCATCGACTCGACCGGTAAGCTCTACACGTGGACGTTCGTTGGTCCGGGTGGCCTCGTCAGCTCGATCAACAAGGGCACGAGCTACAGCGTCATCAACACCACGCAGAGCCTGTACAACTCGATGGAGGTCGATCCGTTCGATGACAAGCACCTGGTCGCGGTGCACGGCTCGCACAGCACTGACCCGGTCGGCATCTTCAACTCGGTCGATTCAGGCGCGACCTGGAAGCAGATCGACGCCGTCTTCGAGAACTACCGCGACGGCGTGCATTTCAATCCAGCGGCCAAAGGCTGGATCTACCTGGGCGACGGTCACTACTCCCAAGATGGCGGCCTCACCTGGGCCGACAACGCGGGCTACGCTTGCCGAGAGGTTGCCGCGAACGGCGCTGGCTATCGCCTGACCAGCGGCGCCGGCGGCGTGCAGCTCGAGCGCGCACCCGACATGACGGCTCCGGTCTGGTCCAACCTGCACACCTTCAGCGGCGTGCAGGCAAACCTGGGGGTTTCGATGGTGAGCGTGGTGGGCACGACCGTGGCGGTGGTGCTCGAAGGGCGCCTCTACGTCAGCACCAATTCGGGAAGCACCTTCACGGGCCCGGTCAAATTCAAGATTGCGGGCACGTCGCTCACCGCGTCGTCCATCGTTGCGCATGGCGCGCTAGTCTACGCCGCCGCCAACGGTCGCATCTTCAAGTCGACTGACGCCGCGCAGAACTGGTCCGAGGTCTACGCCCCCAGCACCCCGCTCGACTCCGACACCGAGCTGCACCTCAACCCCGGCGTGACAGCGCAGCTGGTCGCCCGCCCCGAAAGCTGGAACAGCACCTACGACGAGCGCGTGGACGTCACGCTGGACGGCGGCACCAGCTGGAGCAACACCAGCGATTGCTGCTACAGCTGGGCAGGCGTACTGGCCCTGGCTCCTGCCGACGCCAGCCGCATCTACTACTTCGGGTGGGAGCCGCGCGTCAGCACGACCGGCGGCTTGTCGTTCACCGAATCGCGCGGCAGTGGGCAACTGGTTTGGTACCCCTGGCCTGCCGCCTACGTGAACCCGGCCAATAGCAACCGCGCCTGGTACGGGGACGATTCCGGTCGCCTCTACGAATACGATTACGTCGGCGGCACCGACACGAACATCACGGCTCGACTCCCGTTCGCGGATCCGGCCGGCATCGACCTGGTCAAAGTGGGCAACGTGTGGAACCTGCGCATCATCTCCACCACCGGCAAAGTCGCAGTTTCGCTCGACAACGGCGCCAGCTTTGCGCTGGTGGCCGGCTCAGGCGGCTTGCCCGCCGTCGACCGGCGCATCTTCGTCAGTCATCCCGACACGCCCAGCCTGATCGCCACGGCCGAGGTGCTCGGCGACCAGGTCGCGTACTCACCCACGCTCGGCGCAAGCTGGGTCCAAACCACGCTGCAGAGCTGCGACGTCAGGAGCCTCGCGCTCACCGACGGGCAGCTGCTCATCCCCTGCGACAACGGCCCAGCCATGGGCATCGCGGCTCCGTGATGGGAGAGGGGGCTGCAGCGAAGGCGGCTTGATTGCAGAAGCTTCTGTGGCGGAAACGGGTGCAGCCGTGCGGCTGCTGTGGAGACGCCGTGGCCGTGGACGTGAGCGTGGACGCGCCGACCTTCGGTCGGGCGCGAGGGCGTGGCCGTGGACGTGGACGCGCCGACCTTCGGTCGGGCGCGGGGGCGTGGCCGTGCACGGCCTGCGGCCGGGGGCGTCAGCGGCCTGCGGCCGTGGACGTGGACGGCCTGCGGCCGGGGCGTGCACGCGGCTTCGCCCGCCGCAGGCGTTCACGTTTACCCGGCGTATCCGCCCTCATCGGCTACCCCAACAGCTAGATTCGACAGCCCTGCATTCTGGCGCCGACTGCCATTGGGCTGTGCAAGGTCCGGCGGAAATGCGCTTCGTACAGCGTTCGTCGTCAGCCACGGTGGCGGTGCAACTTCCCCGGGGTGGAGCTGACAGCCGACGGCACTGTTCGCGCGTGTACGTCGAGAACTGGCAAGTACCGCGCTTGCGATAGCTCCTGCCGAATCCTCCAAACACGTCGACCTTCCACTCGCACAGCGTGTCTCGCTCGTCGGCGGTGAGGTCCACAAGGCTCTTCGTTGGGTTGAGCCCGGACGCTTGCGGGACACGCGACCAATCAGGCGGTTCATAGGCTGGATGGCAACAACAACATTGCGCGGCCACGAGCAACGCGCTTGGACGCCGCCACTTCGAGCATCTCCAGCGTTGGAACGCCATCCGAGAGTTGTACCATGCCCAACTCGACTGCTGCGGAACTCGAAATGTCGACAGAGGCCATAGCCCCTGGCCAGCTCGCGCTCCGCCGCCGAAGCTCTTCCGCGATCTGCGCGACCACGTCCCACCGCCTCGCCTCCGCGGCCAGCACCAGCGCCTTCGCGAGCGCCGTCTCGACGACGTTCCCCAGCTCGTACGCTTCGGACGATTCCGTCACACGCCACGAACGATCGCGCACTTGGGGGCTCGATCTGACACGTTGGCCGGATCGGCATTGGTGCTGATCGTGCCTGATTGATGCTCCATAGTGATTTCGGGCTGTCCGGAATCCGCTTCAATTCCCGGCGCCTTGTCTGGATTTGCCCCCGGAAACCCCAGCTGTATTCACCGGGGGCGAGATCCGAACTAAGACGGCCGCCGAATGGACTCTTCGGAGCCGGCGAGCTCAGCCAAGATCCTGATTTCACGCCGTACGGCGTTGAAGACGGTGATTTCGGGGGCGGTGGCGGGGCCGCTGGGGTGCCACGAGGTGAGCGAGGCGGAGAAGTCGGTGGAGCGGTTGCGGCTTTCGGCGCTGGCTGGTGGTGCGGCCTCGGCTTGCCCGATGCACTTGCGCGGGGAGGGGTTTGGGCACGCGCACTCGAAGCGCGATGGCAATGCGTTTCCGAAGACGAGCGTGAAGGAGACGGTGGATGTTGCCATCATCGGTGGTGGGCCTGGTGGGTTGTCGGCGCTGCACGCGCTGCGCGAGCGCGATGTGGTGCTGCTGGAGAAGGAGCCGCAGGCTGGCGGCAATTGTTCGAGCGATAGCTGGGAGGGCGTGAGGTTCTCGTCGGGTGCCGCATTCTTTTCGGAGGGGGATCGCGAGATGGTCGAGCTGATGAGCTCGATTGGGGCGCCGGGGCAGCCGATTCAGGGCGGCGACGCGCTGATCGTCGACGGTGAGCCGTACCTCGACTTCTTGGGCGACGGCGCGCAGCGCTTGCCATTCGCGCCGCACGTGCGCGACGCCTTCCGGAGCTCGAGTGAAGCCGCGGCCGTGTTGCGCCACCGCCACTCGGGCGCCGAGCTGGATCAGCAGCCTTTCTCGGACTTTTTGCGCCCTTATCCGGCCGAGCTGCGCGCGTTTTGGGACCGCTTTGGCGCGTCGAATTGGGGCTCGACGAGCGAGCACACGTCGGCTCGCCGCGGGCTAGGCGCCTACACGTGGCTCAGCGGTGAAGAACGGCGCCTCAGCTATCCGGGCGGTCTCGGCTTTGCGGCGACCGCGCTCGCCAGCTACCTCGAGCGCGCGCTGCCCGGTCGAGTGCGCACGTCGGTTTTCGTTCACGACCTCGAAGTGGAAGCCGCTGGCAAGTCGGTGCTGGTTCACGCGCTGGTCGGCGCGGAGCCGCACACGATTCGGGCGCGCAAAGTCATCGTCGCGGTGCCCATGTTTTTTGCGGCGCGTCTACTGCCCGGCGTGAAGGCCGAGCAGCGCGCGGCCATGCTGGAATTTCGCTACGCGCCGTACGCCGTGTGCAACCTGTGCTTGGACGGCGTCGGTCCCGAGCCCGCCTACGACAATTGGTTCTTGGACACGCCGTTTGCCGACTTCATCCCCGCCGATTGGGTGACCTACGCGGGCAAGGGACCAGGGACGCGGAAAACCGTGCTCACCGTCTATCACCCGTTACAGGAGCTGGAGCGCCACAAGCTGCTCGACGACGAGCACCTGGTGCACCTGGCTGACGAGGTGGTGCTGCGGCTCGATCGGCACTTTCCGGGTGTGCGTAAAAAGGTCGTGGAAACGCGCGTTTATCGCCGCGGTCACGCCTTGCCCATGCCCACTCCCGGCCAGCTAGCGCGCGCCGAGCTGGCGTCCCGCAACCACGGTCCGATCGTCTTCGCCCACAGCGATACGCGCGGTGACGTCTCGTCCTTTCCGGGCGCCATGCGCGCCGCGCGCAAGGCCGTCGCGGCGTTGGGGTAGTCACTCGCTACCTGACGAGCTCGGCTTTGCGTACGATTTGGCTCGGATCCGCCAAGAACTCGAAGTGCATGGTGTCTTCGATCTTGGCGTGGCCGAGCCAGTAGAAGCCAAAGCGCTCGAACTGGGTGACCCAGCATTCTGGCATGTCCATGCGCTGGAACTTGGTCTTCTCATTTTGGCAGCGCTCGCTTTGGCCCCATTCGCCGATGCAGCCGCAACACGGGTTGCGCTTCGGGTCCACGTCCAGCGCAATGCCGTAGACGTGATTGGAGGCCTCTCCGTTGACGTAGGTGTTGCGCCTACGCAGCCCAGAAAGGACGTACGGCTGATACGGCTTGTCCGTACACTGCGCGCGGATGGCCGTTTCGACGCACTCGAGCGCTGGCGCGATGCGGCGGTGGAGCGAGACCGAGAGGCCAAAGAACGTGACGGCAATCGCCTGATCGGCAGGCGTGCTCGCGTTCCAGGCTTCGTCTCCGAAGCCTTTCACGTAGCCGTATTGCTCGGTGCGGTAGCGTACGGCACGGTTCAAAACCTGCTGCCACTCCCGCGCGCTGCCGCCCTTGGCGTTGAAGGAGTCGAAATGAGCGTCGACCAAGAATTGCTGCGGTTTTTGCTCGTTGCAAAGCGAGGGCGGCTCGACGGGCGGCGCTGGTGCGGCGGAAGACGGCGCTGGTGCTTCCGCTACGGCAGCAGGCGGGACGGCTGCAGCAAGAGCCAGGCTTGGCGTGGGAGCGATGGGGCTTGGCGTGAGAGCGCTGTCAGGTGGCGGCGCGGCGCGGTTGGCCTTGACGACTTGCTTCGGTGACTGTTCACACGCGAGCAGGGCAACGCACCCGAACCATCCCAGAGCCGACCGCTTGATCAACGAAGCTCGAACGTACCATTGGGGGAGGGAGCGCGACCAGCGGCTCGGACCGCCCCTTTTCCCCCGCCGGGCGCGGCCGTTTGGAGGGTAGCCATGACTAGCCCTAGTGCGGCCCAGGCTCCGGCGGCAACCAAGCGTGGAGACTACTTTTGGGGATTCGTGCTCCTCGGCTTGATTGTGGGCGCGGTTGGGCTCGTCGTGGGGGTCGTTCGGCTGCTGTTTCCGCCACCCACGGTACTGGCGACCGTAGCGATGGAGAAGGGTGCCGCGCACGCCTCGGTCCAGCTCGCCCAGGCAGGCGAGCTGCGCGTATTGCTGAACGTGCGAGCGCTAGGCCGGATGGATCGCAACGACTTGGAAGACGACCTGATGCGCAGCGCCCTGACCGTCACTACCTCGAACCCCGAGGCTACGGCGCGCTGTGCCGCGTTCGATGGCTCGTCCGGCTCGGGCAGCGAAGAAAAGCGCAAGCGGGTACCACGCATCAAAGAGGCCGAGAACGCGTGCGTCTTGAAGGCCGCTCCCGGCACCTCCACCGTGACAGTCGCGCTCGACTGGAAGGGCAAGAGCCCATCGCCGATCGTTACCGCGCTGTTCGTCACGCCCTGACGCGAAGGACGACTGTCGCGGCCCCGAGTGCGCCCTCAGGGCTTCGTCCGACGGGCGTCGAGGACTTGGCGAATCTTGAGCAAGACCTCGGTGGGCGTCGTTGGCTTGCTGAGCACCGGAAGCCCCAGCTCGGTGAGGTGGGCGGCACCAGCCGGATCGGAAGTGTAGCCGCTCATCACGACGACTGGCGTTTGCTGCTGAAACGCGAGCACGGCGTTGACCAGCTCGAGGCCGGTTCTGCGTGGCATCATCAGATCGGTCAAGACGAGGTGGATACGCGCGCTCTCGGCGCGAAATAGCTCGATTGCCGCCTGGCCGTCGCTCGCTTCGAGTACGCGATACCCTTGGCCGCGCAGCACGCGCGCGAGCAGGGCTCGCACCACGTTGTCGTCTTCGGCGACCAGGATGGTCTCGCCGCCTCCGCCGGAGCTGTCCGTTGCGGCGGCTGGCTCGTGTGCCGCGGCGCTCGTCACGAGGGGCAGGTAGATGGTGAACGTCGTGCCTCGCCCTGGCTCGCTCTCGACCTCCACGACGCCGCCATGTTGGTCGACGAGCGAGCGCACGGTGGCCAGGCCCAGTCCAGTGCCTCGGCCTGCGCTCTTGGTCGTGAAGAACGGCTCGAAGATCTGCGTCAGCAAGGCTTGTGGAATGCCGACGCCGCTATCGCGAATCGACACGCGCGCGCAGGTGCCGACCAGCTTGCCCTCGTGGCGCGCCACGAAATCGTCGCTGAGCTGTGCGATGCCGACTTCGATGCTGATGGCGCCGGCGTCGGGGATGGCGTCGCGCGCGTTGGTCACCAGATTGATGACCGCGTGCTCGAGCTCCACCTCGTCCACGAAGACCGGGACCTCTTGGGGCGCAGTCGACAAGCTGAGCGTGATTTCGGCTCGAATCGAGGGAAGAATCAGCTGCTGAGCCCTCCGAGCGATCTCGTTCAAATCGCCGGTGTGCCGCGACAGCACGCGGCGCCGGCTGAATGACAGCAAATTATGCGTCAAATGCGCGCCGCGCTGGGTCGCTTCCACGATGACTTGCAGCGACTCGGCGACGGGCCCCGGCGGCGACTCGTCGAGCGAAATTGCTGCGTGACCGGCGATCGCCATCAGCAGGTTGTTGAAGTCGTGCGCGATGCCGCTGGCGAGCTCACCGGCGGACTCCAGCCGTTGCAGGTGGCGGACCTGGTCCTCCAAAGCGCGACCTTTTTCGGCAAGCGCTTTGGCCTGCTCGTCGAGCGCGTTGCGCTGCGTGACCAGGCGGACCCGGTCGAACGCTGCGGCCACCAAGGAGGCAAAGACGGTGAGGTGCTCCACCTCGTCTTGCCGCGGCGGAACGACTCCTTCAGGGCCGAAGGTTCCGACGCACAGCATGCCGAGCGTCGCCTCGCCGAGCCGCATCGGCACGCTGATGCCGGTTCGATGGTCCGTCCGTGCGACAATCTCCTTGTCCGTGCGCGGATCGGTGCGCATGTCCTCGACCACGACAGGGTGGTCCCCCTCGAGGATCTCGAGCAGAAAGGGATCGGCGCCTACGGGAAACCGGGGAGCTCGCTCCCAGACCAGCTCCGATGTGGCCCCTTCCATGGCCAGGACCCGGCACCACTGCCCCTCGGGTGTCTCCTCGACCCCGATGAGCCAGGTTGAACGGTAGCGGGTAGTGCGGACCACCGCGTCGCGGGCTGCGGCGAGGATATCGCCAAACGTCGACGCGCGCTGCAGGGACCCAGACAACTCCAGCAGGGCTCGGACGTCGATGCTCACGATCGCACAGATTTGGCCCAGCCCATTTGGCGTGTCAAATGGGCTCGCAATTGCCGCCAGCAGAGGCTGACCGGCCATGCCCCTGGCGACGAGCGGCCTCAGTCTTCGTAGTTGCGCATCATCGACGAAGTGGGCGCAGCGAAG
Organism: Polyangiaceae bacterium; assembly: GCA_036261775.1. Lineage (GTDB taxonomy): Bacteria > Myxococcota_A > Polyangia > Polyangiales > Polyangiaceae > PMG-095. The sequence goes on from DATAKF010000098.1 coordinate 11,765, forward strand.
CCGGGCAGGTCGCCGCCCAGGTTTCGGGCAATGATGCTGCTGAGCAGCGGCTGGCCCACGACGTTGGTGAGTTGCGGCAGCACCGTCTTCAGCGGCAGGCGATCGAGTAGCGGCAGGCGCGTGAGCTTTCCGACAGTTGCTTGAAACGACGGGTCCTCGGCGACGCCCAAAAGCTCCGCCACGCGGTCGCCCGACAGGCGCCGCACCAGGTAGGCGGTAGCGCTAGGGATCATCACGTGCTGGTTGATGCGCGTCAGCAAAGCTTTCATCAGCTGTTGCCCAGCCTCCGATGGACGGAAGTGGCGCTGCGCGATGCGGTTGGAAAGCGCTTCGGCGCCGGCAAAGTCGTGCGGCATCAGCGCTTCTTCGACGCCCAGGAGCGCGCCGACCACGCGCCACAGGTGGTAGAAGTCGTCGGCTTCCTGGACGCTGACCGAGACGCCCAGACGCCGCGCCGCTCGGATTACCACCACCGAAAAGGTGAACAAGGTGCCGAGCAAGTCTTCTTGGTTCAGCGCTACTTCGTCAGGCCACGGCTTGCGATCGCGCAGCCAGTAGCGCACCGCGGCGTGCACGAGCCGGACCTGCTGAATCGAGCGGATACCCAAACCCTGCGGCTCGAACGAACCTTGCGCCAGGAGATCGACGACGAAGCGCGCCGTGACGTTGACTCGGCGATCGATGTCGCTCTCCATGCGCCCGGTGGCCAGGAGCACCGTGGCGCCTTTTGCCGCCGCATACGCAGAGGGCAGGGAGGCGTGAAACAGCGCAGCGGTGATGTGCAAAAGGTGCTGATTGGCCCAGCGCTGCGCCGCGGCCACGCGCGACTTCTGAAACCAGCTCGGTAGGCTGGAGTGCTGCTCGAAGAACTCGCGCGCCGCGACGGGAAGCTTATCGGGCAGTGGTTGCGAGTTGACTCGGCAGCCCTGCATGAGCGTATTCATGGCCCACATCTCGCGCCCGAGCCGTAGAACCACGGCGTCGGCTACCGTGTCGCCTCGTTGACGGGCGGCGTCGAGCGCGGCGTCGTCCATCAGCGTGCTGCTGCCAGCCGCGCGCGATAACGGCCCAGCGCATACAGCGGCAGCGTCTTCGCGGGCATGTCGTAGGTGTAGAACGAGTCCGGTGGGATCATCGTGTGCAGCCAGCCGGCGTTCGACCAGCTGCCGTTGTCCTGCTGGGCCCCGATTAGGTAGCTCGCGGCACGGTGGTGGTAGTCCTGCAGCTCGGGGCGCGCCGCGAGCAGGCCTGCCAGCACGAAGCCGGTGACGGGCGGCATGCTCGGACCTTGACCCGCCAGGCGCGGATCGCGATACGCCTCGTGGCGCTCGCCGAATCCGCCATCGGCGTTCTGGCTCTTGCACAAGAAACGCACGGCGCTCTCCACGTAGCCCGTGTGCATGTCTTCGCCGACCGCAGCCAAACCGAGGAGCGTCGTGGCGGTCTCGACCAGGTAGCAGGTCATCCAGCGGCCCCACCACGCGCCGTTGCCGCATTGCTGCGCGCGCAGGAACTCGATCGCGCTGCACACCAGCGGATCGTCACGCCGCACACCGCACGCGCCCAGGCCCCAGAGCGCGCGCCCGGTTACGCCCTCTAGCGCCGGATCGCTGAACTCTGCCGGCGGATTGGTCAGAAACGACAGGATGCGTCCGGGGTCGTCGAGCGTGAGCGGGATGTCGGTCAGGTACATCGGCCCCGGCTTCTTGGTGGGCTGATTCCAAACGTAGGAGGCGAACCCGCCGTCCGGATTCTGCATGTCGCGTAGCCAGGACACGCCTTGCTCGGTGGCGGTGAAGATCTCGCGCGTGGCGTTGCCACCGGAGATCTCGCACAACGTTGCCAGCACCACGCCGGTGTCGTCGCAGTCCGGCATGGTCTCGTTGCCGCGCTGAAAACCCCAACCGCCCGTGCGCACAGCGTCCGACTTTCGCTGATTCACGCGCGGCATGGGCCGTTTGCACTGCGCGTCGAAGCGTCAATCAACCCCGAGGATTACGGCAAAACAAGCCAAAAGGGGAGGCGCCATGCGCTGCGAGGCGAACGCCTCCCACCAACG
>DATAKF010000100.1:0-3337 GCA_036261775.1 Polyangiaceae bacterium
GATCGAGCACGCTCTTCTTGACGACGCGCTTGCGCTCGACGGCGGGGTCCGGCGTCGTTCCGCCGCCGGGCGCAGGCATCGAGGCGCCAAACACCTGAGTGAAGACCTTGTACGGGTCCGTGGCAGGAATGACCGGGTCGCTCGCTGCGCGCCAAGACAACCGCCCCGTGCTCTTGACGAACACACCGAGGTTCAGCGTCGGCAATCCCTTGTAACCGGCCTTGACCAAACTGGAGCCGATGTGCTGGTCGATCGACGGCCCGCCTGCGACGATGTTTGCAGTGCTGCTGCCAGCTGACTTGTAGAGCTGCCCCGTCAGCATGCCGGGAAAACAGGCGTGCCCCGTGTTCTCGGGCGCCACACCGTCCCGAATGAAACGGTAGTTCATGTTGTCGATCAGCAGCAGATCCGCTTTGTGCGGCTCGAGCGCGGCCTGGTAGGGCTTGAACGTCCAGTTCGTGCCGGGCGCAGGCCAGCCTGTCGCGGTGGTTTGGCTCATCCACCCGTTGGTCCAAGCGAAGATCAACCCCGCCTTCGCTGCCGGAACTTGGCCGTGCGCGTCGCGCTCGACCGACAGCATGGGCAAAACAGCGGGTCCTAGTCCCAAAGCTCGCAGAAGCGTGCGACGTGAGAATCGATCAATCTTCGGCATCCGGCCCTCGCAGGTGTGACTGCTAAACAGATGGCCCCGGAGAACCTCACCTTGCCGGAATAGATGAAAACGGTTTCAGTTTGCGCTGGCGCTGCAACTACACCGAAGTTTTCTGCCGAACGCCCAGAGCAATCCGGTTGGCCCAGGCGACCATCCGAGAAGCTCGCTGCCTAGAAGCTCGTCACCCCGCCACCCTTCTTCGAGGGGCGCCGTGGAAGGTCGCTGCTGAGCGCGGTCTTGCCCTTGGGTTGGCTCGAGCTCGCCGCACGCTTTGGGACGGCCTTGGCATCGGCGGCAGGCTCGACTGCGGCGGCCAGCACGGGTTCGACGGCAGCGGCCGCGGCTGGAACGGCGGCCGGGGCCGCCGCGGGCATGGCAGCTGGAAGATTTGCCGGCGCCGCCTCGACAGATTTGGTCGGGGGTTTCACGGCAATCGGCTCCGGATCGGCGGCTTTTACGGGGTTACAGCCTACGCCCACGCAGCCCGCCAGCACGAACATCAATGCGAATTGTTTCACGTTGCTCTCCTTGGCAACACATCGCAAAACGCGCCCAAACTGTGACTGCCGGGCCTCGCCGGCCGCGCTAATGTTCGACCGCGCCCTCTCAGCGTCTCATGCAACGAAGCCCAGCGATTCAGCGAGTACCGGGGAACATCACGCGCCTGTCCGGGTGGGGAGCCAACCTCCGGGAAGACTGCTATCTCACCGAGCCGGCGACGCGGCCCCAAGTTGCCGAGTGGCTCGATCGCGCCGGCACCATCGCGCGGGGCTTGGGCCGCAGCTACGGCGACGCCGCCATCAACGCGGGCGGACAAGTGCTGGGCATGACGCGCTTGGACGGGCAGCTCAGCTTCGACGAAAGCACCGGCACCCTGACCTGCGAAGCCGGCCTCAGCCTGGAAGAGATCATCCGGCGCTTCGGGCCGCGCGGGTGGTTCCCGATGATCACGCCGGGCACCAAGTTCGTCACGGTGGGCGGCTGTATTGCCAACGACATCCACGGCAAGGCGCACCACTGCCAAGGCAGCTTCAGCAACTGCGTCGAGCAGATGACCATCTTGCTCGCCAACGGCGAAACCGTCAGCGCCAGCCGCGACGAGAACGCCGAGCTGTTTTGGGCCACCTTTGGCGGCATGGGCCTGCTCGGTGTGGTGCTCACGGCCACGCTGCGGCTGCGCAAAATCGAGACCTCGTACTTCACCCAGCGCTCCCTCAAGGTTGCCGATTTGGAAGGCATGCTGGCGGTGCTCGAAGAGCAAGATCAGCTATTTCCCTACTCGGTGGCGACGCTCGACGTGTTCGCGCGCGGCGCGCGACTGGGACGCGGTGTCGTCACGGTCGGCGACCACGCCACGCGCGCAGACCTACCCCAAAAACTCCAGGCAGACCCGCTGCGCGGCATCCCGCGCTCCCGCTTGAGCGTGCCCTTCGAGCTGCCCGATTTCACCCTGAACGCGCTCAGCATGCGCGTCGTGAACCAGGTCATCCTCGGTATTCAAGCCAGCGCGCGGCCGCTCGGGCACTTCGAGGGCTTCTTCTACCCGCTCGATCGCTTGGCCAACTGGAACCGCGGCTACGGTCGGCGAGGCTTCACGCAGTACCAGTTCGTCGTGCCCTTCAAGGACGGCGCGCGGCACTTGCGCGAGATTTTGACCGCGATTTTTTCGGCAGGTGAGCTCCCGTTCTTGAACGTGCTCAAGCGCATGGGGCGCAGCACGCAAAGCCCGCTGTCGTTCCCGGCCGAGGGCTACACGCTGGCTATCGACTTTCCGATCCGCAAGAACACGCGCGCGCTCTTGCAACGGCTCGACGCCATGGTGGTCGACGCTGGCGGCCGCGTTTACCTGGGCAAAGACTCGTTTCTGGACGCCGCTACGTTTCGCGCCATGTACCCGGCCGTCGAAGGCTGGCTGCAGACCAAGGCCAAGTACGATCCGCAGGGCGTTTTTACGTCGAACCTGGGTCGACGCGTGGGACTAGTGAAAGCCGCTGAAGCACACGGCTGACGACGTGATCACAGCGCGACAGGTGAAAGTCGTACGCGCTTCACGATTGGCGTCGAGGGCTCGCAGCACGAGCTCCTGCATCGTCCTTGCGGGCGCGCGGGCAACCGCTGAGGGCCAGGCCGGGTGCCACGGCTGGATTTTTGGAAACCGCAAAGGTAAGCGCTGGTAGCCTCCATAGTCCTGGCTGGACGCAAGCCGTGTTCTCCCAACGCGAGCTCTTTCTGATTCCGGCCGGAGCAGTCGTATTGGCTGCAGCCTGCGATCCCAACGTGGTCATTGGCGCCCGCTGGACCTTGGCGGAGGCGGGCGCTGGAGCCCAGGTGGCCGCTGCGGGTACGACCAGCGACAGCGGCAGCGGCGGCGCTAGCGGCGGCTTCGCCAGCGTGGGTGGCAGTAGCGCGGGCAGCGAGGCAGAGCCGGCGGGCGCGGCCGGCGATGGCGGCACGCCGAGCGCCGGAGCGGGTGGCGAGTCGGGCGTCGCAGGCTGGTGCGCAACGTCGCCAGTCGACGGCAAGTCCGCGACGTTCGCCAGCGACGCAGGCAGCGTCATTCCAGCAGGCAGCTACGCGATCACGTACGTGTCGGGCGCGCAAATTCACGACGCCGACATCGGCTACGAGGTCACGCGCCACTACTACGTCGAAGGGCTGGAAGCCGGCCATCACGTTTACAGCGGC
>DATAKF010000111.1:0-39475 GCA_036261775.1 Polyangiaceae bacterium
CGACGATTGGCTGGCGCGACCGCTCTCCGAGTCACAGCTGAAATACGCAGCGAGCGACGTGTACGACCTGCCCACCCTCACCAACCTGCTGCTCGAGCTCGCTGACGCCAAGAACCGCCGCGAGCTGGTGTACCAGGCTTCCCGCGAGGCGCTCGAACCGTCGCGCGAGCCGCCAGCGCCGCTCACGCTCGAGAACTTTCGCAACGCTTGGCAACTGGGCCCCAAGAGCCAAGCGGGCCTCCGCTACTTGATCGACTGGCACAACGCGCTTTCCGCCGACGAAAAGCAGTACGCGCCCGACTTGAAGACTCTGCTGGCGCTGGCCGCGCGCCTGCCCGAAAACGCCAACGCGCTCTCGCGCATCAAAGGCGTTTCGCCCGGTGTGCTGAAGCGGCACGGAGCCGCACTGGCGAGCGGGCTCACCAAGGCCGCCGCGCAAGCCACCGGCGCCGACTTCGTGCCCATCGACCCACCGCCGTACGCAACCTTCGCCGACATTCGGCGAGATGCCTGGCTCGGTCTGCTGCGCGCCGAAGTGTGCTCTGCGCTCGAGGTCTCGCCGGAGCAGGTGTTGCCCCAGCGCGTCGTGCGCGAGCTCAAAGCCAAGCTGCAGGCAGGCGGACCGGTGCGTCTCTCGGAGGCGCTACGCGGCTACCGACAACGCCTCTTGGGCGAAGCCATCGACGCTTTTTCCGACCGCCACCCGCCTCCGTAATTTCCTCGATTGCCGCAACCGCTGTGGCACTCGAGCGCCGCTGTAGGCTGGGGCGCTCCTACCGACCCGAGAGAAACGGCTATCTTGGCCCCGATGAGCAGCGTGACAGAGCCAGCCTTCACCATCGTTGGGCGTTCCAGCTCCTCCTTCACGAGGGTAGCGCGCATTTTCGCGGAGGAGCTGGGGGTGCCGTACAGGCTTCAGGTGGTGCCTGATTTGAAGTCGCTCGAGGTCGACGACTATGGCGGGAATCCGGCGCTCAAGGTGCCGAGCTTGCGTAGCGGTGACACCACCTGGTTCGGCGCGCTCAGCATTTGTAGAGAGCTGGCTCGGATTTCAGCGCGCTCCTCGCGTATCGTTTGGCCGGAAGAGCTCGCGCAGCCGCTGCTGGCCAACGCGCAAGAGCTCGTGCTGCACGCCATGTCGACCGAGGTGGGGCTGATCATGAGCGGCACCGGCGAACAGGCCCCCGATTCGCCCCATCGCGTCAAGCTGACGCAAAGCCTGATCAATAGTCTTTCGTGGCTCGACGCCAACGTAGGTGCCGCGTTGGCTGCGCTGCCCGCGGAGCGCGACCTCAGCTACCTCGAGGTCACGCTGTTTTGCCTCGTGACGCATTTGGATTTTCGGAAAGTACTGCCGACGGCGCCGCACCTCGAGCTGAGCGCTTTCCGTCGGGTTTTCGGCGCCCGGCCGGCTGCTCTGAGCACGGAGTATCGCTTCGACGCCTGACGGCGCACGAAGCTGTGCGCCGCAAACGAGCACGCGCTACGCCTCGGCGAACGGTCTGCCTAGGCACCCGAAGCCGGAGCGCTTAGGGTCGGCTGGTGACGCGCTTACCGCTACTCGAGCCTGACGAGCTCTCACCCGTCGAGGTCGTGGGGGAAGCTGCGCCCGGGCCATTCGTGCTCGTGTGCGACCACGCCGGACGTTCGCTACCTCGAGCGCTCGGTTCGCTCGGGCTGTCCGAGGAGGACCTGCGAGCACACATCGCCTGGGACATTGGGGCAGCTGGCGTCGCGCGGCGTTTGGCTCACCTGCTGCAGTCGCCGCTGTTTTTGCAGCGCTACTCACGCCTGGTGATCGACTGCAATCGGCCGCTGAGCGCCCCCGATTCGATCCCTGCACAGAGCGGCGGCATTGCCATTCCGGGCAACCAGCAGGTCAGCCGCCTCGAGGCCGCCGAGCGCGCTCGCACGATCTTTCATCCGTACCACGAGCGCATCGCGGCGCTGCTCGAGCAGCGAGAGCGCTACTTGCTCGTCAGCGTACACAGCTTCACCCCCCAGCTTTACGGCGCCAAGCGGCCCTTTCACGCCGGCGTGCTCTACGAGCGCGACACGCGACTGGCAGCGCCACTGATCGAGCTGCTGCGTCGAGATGCAGACCTCGTTATCGGTGACAACGAGCCGTACCAAGCAAGCCGAGCCACCGACTACGCGATCGTCGAATACGGTGAAGACCGCGGAGCGCCGTACGTGGAGCTCGAAGTGCGCCAAGATCTGATCGCTGACGACGCGGGGCAAGAGTTGTGGGCAGAACGCCTCGCTCGCCTCTTGCGAATTGCGTCGGCCGGGTTTCGTTTCTAGTCAGCGGGCGAAGTCCCTGGGGCCCCTGGCATTCCCGGGTTATGGATCCGGAAGTGCAAATTCAAGTTGGCTACGAGCTCACCTACGAGTTTCCGCAGCCCACCCCGCTGATTCTCGCGCTGAACGTTCACTTCAGCCGTGCCTCCGACATCGTGGTCCCCGACCATATGCGCTCGGAGCCTTCGGTGCCCATCTTTGGCTACCGCGACGGCTTCGGAAACTGGTGCAACCGCCTCGTTGCGCCCGCCGGGCGTTGCGTGCTGTCTGCTCGTGGCGTGGTTCATGACCATGGCTTGCCAGATCCGAGCTGGCACGCTGGCGAGCAGCACCCAGTGCAGCTGCTGCCCGAAGAGACTTTGGTCTTCTTGCTCGGTAGTCGCTACTGCGAGACCGATCGGCTCTCGGAGGCGGCGTGGAAGTTGTTTGCTCATACGCCCCTCGGATGGGCCCGCGTCCAGGCCATCTGCGACTTCGTGCACAACCACATCACGTTCGGTCACGAATTCGCGAGCGCCACCAAGACCGCTTGGGAGGTGTACAACGAGCCGCGCGGCGTTTGCCGCGACTTCGCCCACCTGGCAGTCGCGTTCTGCCGCGCGCTCAACATTCCCGCGCGCTATTGCACAGGGTACTTGAGCGATATTGGGGTCCCCCCGCCCTACGCAGCCATGGATTTCGCCGCCTGGTTCGAGGTGTTCTTGGGGGGGCAGTGGCACACCTTCGACCCTCGCAACAACGAGCCGCGCATCGGCCGCATCCTGATCGCGCGTGGTCGCGACGCGGCAGACGTCGCCATCGCGACCACGTTCGGACCGAACAAACTGGAGAATTTTCAGGTGGTAACCGACGAGCTACCCGGCGCCTGACGGAGGTGTAGACTGCGTCGGGCTCCGTGTACGGCGCAAGATCCACCGTTCGGTTTGGCGTGCTCGCGCTCAGCGTAGGGCTCGGTGCATGCGATGGTGACAACGCGCCATCCAGCAAACCTGCGGTCGAGCCCGTATCCGATCTACCGGTCCGGAGTGGACTCGCAGGGCGCCTGACTCCGACACAGCACCAAAACATCGTCCAGGACGTGCTTGGGCTGGAGCCGACCCAGCTCGACCCTGCCGTCGTAGGCTCCGGCATTCCGCAAGAGCTGCCGAGCACGGGGCTGTTCCGCAACGGCGCCGACGGCCAGGCCGCTGCCGACGAGTACCCGCTGGCCTTCGGCAAGATGGCCGCTGCCGTCGCCGAACAGGTCGACATCGCGGCTTTGAGCGCGGGCTTTGGTGCCTGTGCAGACGACGACGCCTGCGCGACGTCGTTCGTCTCGGGCCTCGGAAAGCAGCTGTTTCGGCGTCCGCTCTCACAGCGCGAGAGCGACGCCTTCTTGGCCTTGTACGCGGCCGTGTTGGCCGAAGATCCGAGCGTCGACCGTGCGCGTCGCAGCGTCGTCGAAGCCATGCTGCAGTCGCCCGCGTTCGTGTTTCGACTCGAACGTGAGCTAGGCGGAGCGGCGGGTGAAAAGCGCTACCTCGACGGCTACGAGCTCGCCTCGCGCCTTTCGTTCTTTCTGTGGGACTCGGCGCCCGACGACGACCTGCTGGCGCTGGCAGACACCGAGGGCTTCAACGGCTCCGCCGAGGCCCTGCCGGTCCTGCGCCAACAAGTGAAGCGCATGCTGCAAGCTCCGCGAGCGCGGCGCCTGACGCGCGAGCTGGTGCGTGACTTTGCGGGCACCGATCACGCGCGGTTCGTCGGCATCACGCCTGCGCTTCGCACGTCGCTGTTCGAGTCGATGGTCGCCACCGTCGACCAGCAGCTGTGGCAAGAGCAAGGCACGCTGGCCGGCTTGTTCACGACCACGCGCATGAGTCTGGACCCGAACGCCGCCAAGATGCTCGGTTTCACTCCCACAGGCGCAGGCCAGCATATCTACGATGTTTCGGCGCTGCCCGAGCGCGTCGGCTGGCTCACCCATCCGGGCTTCATCGCCGGCATGGGCGACGCCGACCAAGGCAAGCTGGTGCACCGCGGCATCACCTTGATGGTCAAGCTGCTGTGCCGGCAGCCGCTGCAGCTGCCCGAAGGATTGGCGGCCACCACCGCCGAGTTTGCCACGAAGTTCGCCGACCTGACCGAGCGACAACGCTCGGAAGAGCGCCGAGCCATGGCTCGGCCGGTCGCGGAGGGTGGCAGCAACAACCCCGCGTGTTGGGCTTGTCACTCGCAGTTCGAGCCATTGGCCTACGGCTTCAATCGCTTCGACGCCGCGGGCCGCTACGTCGGAGAAACGGACGAACAAGGCCGCGAGCTGCCCGTCGACGGCTGGATGACCGACGACTTGAACGTGGACGAAGCCGCACGCGCCCGCTACGCGAACGTCGCCGAGCTGATGCAGCTCATGTCCGAATCCTCGGCAATCCAGGCGTGCATGGCCGAGCACTTTCTGGCCTTTTCCACCGGGCGAGCCAGCTCCGCGATCGAAAAGGATTTTTCGCACCGCGTGCGGGTCGCCGAGGAGCAGGCGGGCGGTACCCTGCCCGCCATGGTCGAGGCAGTCGCGACCAGTGAGCTGTTTCGCGCGCTCGCCTCGTCTGGCCCAGCGCCCACGGAGGAGCCATGAGGCGCCCCCTCCCACGCCGAGCCTTCCTGCGCGGCGCCGGCAGCGTCGCGATCGCGCTGCCGTTCTTGGAAGAAATGCGCGTGCCTCGAGCTCGAGCTGCGGGCCAAGACGTGCCGAATCGTCTCGTCACGCTGTCGTTCGGGCTCGGCATTCCGACCGAGCACGCGGAGCTGGGCTTCGCTGGCCCGCTCGAGCCGCTGCAGCCGTTCGCGAGCAAGCTGGCCTGCTTTTCGCGGCTGGACATGAGCCAGGCTCACACCTACGGGACGGGCACCACGCACTACAAGACGGGCGACGTGCTGTTCGTCGGCGAACCGCAAAAGAACGAGTACACGGCAGCGGGTCCTTCGCTCGAGCAGCTGATGCTCCGCGAGCTTCACCCCGGCGGTGCGCCGACACGCTTGTCGTCCGTGTCGGCGGGGCTCTGGTTCACGTACGGGGCGCCCTCGCGCTACGTGTGTCACTGGAACCACGACGGCAGCCCAGGTCCCGCGCCGGAGCGCCGCCCTTCGCGGCTCTTTACGCGCTTTTTCGGCGAGCCGACGCCGGGCGCCAACGTCGATCCGCGAACGGCTCGCATCAAGCGCAGCATCCTCGACACCGTGCTCGACGAATACAAGTTCGCGATCAGCGACCGCTCGTACCTGGGCGCGGAATCGAAGGCCAAGCTCAAGATTCACTTGGACGGCATCCGCAACGTCGAGCAACGACTGGTCCCGACCGAAGCCGAACCGCTGCCCGCCGGCTGCACTGAGCCCGACATCACGGATCCGCCGGGCCTGCCCTACGACCAAGAGACCCCGGACACTCCGCAGCAGGAAGGCGTGTTCAAGCCGCACTCCGCGCCGATGGACCACACCAGGTACCTGTCGGCGTTTCAGCTGCAGGCCGAGCTGTTCGCGCTGGCGCTGCGCTGCGACCTAACGCGCTTTGGCAGCCTGCTCCTCACCGACAAGGGCGGCAACCTGCAGTTCAAGGGCACGTACACGGGCGCAGCCGTCGGCAGCATCGACTTCGACCTCGAGACCGCCACCGACTCGATCCACAACGAGCTATTTCACCGCCAACGGCTGCCGCAAATCGCGCAGTACCAACACTTTTGCATGAGCGGCGTGGCGCGGGCGCTGGCCGCCTTCGACGACGCGCTGTTCTTGGAGGCCAACGGCAAGACCGTGCTCGACAACATGCTGCTCGTGATTGGCACCGAGTACGGCATGGACCATGGCCTATCTGGGGTATTTCACGCCGTGGCAGGCGGCCACGGCCACTTCAAGCCGGGCTTCTATGCGCAACAGGCCAACGTCATCGACCTCTATGACACCCTGCTCAAGCCGTACGGCGTCAGCTCTGGCATCGGTACACGCCACGCTATCTTCAAGTACACACCCCAAGAGCTGACCGCGATTTTAGCCTGATCGCTCGCCCAGCCCGCGTTCGGGCAGCAGCTTCTGACGAACCCGCAGAGCTTGAGCCTATGGCTGCCATTGGAAAGACGTATGGGCGACGTCGGAATGGCGGCCTTAGATGGAGGTTGGCTCTGGGGAGTCACTCGAAAGGTCAAACCATGGGATTCTTCAGCAGATTGTTCGGCGTTGGTGAATCCGAGGCGCGCCCCTCACCGCGCGCTGTCGTGGCCGGCATGGGTCGCTCGGCGATCCCCGACGACGACGCGCAGGCCATCGCGCGCTACCGCTACATGCTCAAGACGGCTCCCCCCGAAGCGCTAGAGCAAGCGCACGCGGAGGCTTTCAGCAAGCTGACGCTCGAGCAGCGCCGCCAAGTGCTGGAGCAGCTCAGCGCCGAAGCGCCGGCCGCCGAACGCGCCGCTGCCGCTGCTACGTCGGTCGAAGACCCGCAAGCGCTGGCGCGCGTCGCCACCCGCGCCGAGATGCGCGCTCCAGGCACGCTAGAGCGCACGCTCGGTGCGGGCGGCGGCATGGGCATGGGCGCAAGCTTGCTCTCGAGCTTTGCGATGGGCTTTGCCGGCAGCATGATCGCGCAATCCTTGTTCAGCGCCATGGGTGGCTTTGGTGACCATGGCAGCGCCGATGCCAGCGCCGACGCCGACGCCGACGCCGACGAGCAAGAGACCGCCCAAGCCGATGAAGACTACGGCGACGACGGCGGCTTCGACGGCGGCGGCGACTTCGACGTCTGAGTGCGCGGCTTGCGTGCAAAGAAGTTCACGCTGCGCACGCGCAAATCTCGGCTCACCTTGTGCTCAGCGCTCGTGCCCGCGAAGCAGTCGAAGTGCGCGAGCGACTGAGCGTCCGCGAAGCCGGCCTCGGCCGCCACGCTGACCAGCTCGGATTCGGGCAAGGCACCGGCAATGCAAGCAGCCCATAGCTCGGGCTGCTGGCGCGTTTCGAGCTTGAGCTCCCGCGCCACCACTACGTCAGCCAAGTACAGGCGCCCACCGGGCTTCAGTACGCGCCAAATTTCCGAAAAGACGCGGCGTTTATCCGGCGCCAGGTTGACGACGCCGTTGGAGATCACGACGTCGATGCTATCGCTCAGCACGGGCAGGTCTTCGTAGCTACCGGCGCGAATCGTCACGCGCTTGCCCAGGCCCGCCTGGTAGGCCGCGCGCTGCGCCACGGCGCGCATGCCTGCCGTGATGTCGACCCCGATCGCGCGCCCTGTCACGCCGACACGCCGCGCAGCCAGAAGCAGGTCCATGCCCGCCCCGCACGCGTGATCGAGCACGGTTTCGCCGGGCTCGATGGGGCCAATCTGCAGCGGGTTGCCGACGCCGGCGAAGCGCTCGGTGGCGTGAAGCGGTAGCGCATCGAGCTCGGCAGGATCGTAGCCCAAGACGTCGACGGCGTAGGCGCGCCCTCGATGAAAGTGAAAAATACCGTTCGGATCGAGCGCGACTTGTTCGTAGGTGGTGCGGATGGCTTCGCGCAGGAGCGCCACATCGAAGCCCGCGGGTGCTGTCGTTGCCATATTGAATGCTGCTTTCAGGTTGAAATGCCGAGGTCGCGCCCCGACGAGGGCGTTCGAGCGCCAGGCTCCGTCGAGGCGCGACCCCACGGGGAGTTCAGACGTTGGTGGGGTCCGGACGCACGATCACGGTGTCGATGACCGGCGTGATGCCGTCGGCCGGCATGCCAACGCGGCGCGCGTGCTCGCGAATCGCCTCCGGATCGGTCGCCTGGTAGATGCAGACGGTGCCGATGCGCCCACCTTCGTGGCGCGTGACGTAGCTGCGGATCCAGCGCACCTTGTCCGGCATTTCTTGGTCGCCGATGCGGGCCGAGACTGCGCCCTTCGCCTTCAGCTCGTCGACGTTGGCCCAACCGTTCGCGCGTGTGATGACATACGTGTACATGCTCTTCTCTTCCTTTTCTTGCGTTGGACGAGCCAACGCGGCTCGCCCCCGGCCTTCGCGACGTCCGTCCCGAATGCCCCCTGAAAGTGCGACATTCGCCGAAGAAAGTCCTTTTCTGACCCTGACCAATTCCTTATCGATTGCCCCTCCCCGGGGCTTTGGGTAACCGGGGGCATCGCATGGCGTTCTCTTTCGGTCGTTTCGAGCTGGACGAAGCGCGTCGCACGCTGCGCCTGGACGGCGCCGAAAAGCAGCTGCAGCCGCTGGTGTTCGATCTGCTCAGCTACTTGGTGGAGCACCGTGACCGCGTCGTGCCCAAAGAAGAGCTTTTGACGGAGCTTTGGGGCGGCGCGAGCGTGACCGACGGCTCCCTACAACGCGCCATCAGCTTGTTGCGCGGCGCGCTGCGCGACGGCGAAATGGAAGACGCCGTGCAAACGTTCGCGCGGCGCGGCTACCGCTTCTGCGAAACTCAGAGCGCTGTGCCAACGAGCAACGTCCCGAGCGCGCCGCCCGCTGCTGAGCTCGAAGCGCGCACGCTGGCCGACGCAGGTAAATGGGGCGAAGCGCTCGCAGCGTTCGCCGCCATCTCTGACCCCGCATTGCTCTCGGGTGCAGACCTGGAGGCGTGGGGAACCGCTGCGCTTTGCCAAGGCAGCCCGCACGAAGCCGTTGGTCCTCTCGAGCGCGCGGTCGCATCCTACGAACGCGCCGGGCAGCCCGAGCAGGCCGCGCACGTAGCGCTCTTGCTCACCAACGTGAAGCTCGAAGCTCGTGAGCTTGCGGTGGCCAAAGGCTGGCACCAGCGCGCGCTCAGCTACTTGCGCGGCAGGCCGGAAGGCAAAGCCCACGGCCTCGCCGAGTGGCTGCTCAGTCGCCTCGCGCTGTTCGAAGCACGCCTCGACGAGTGCCGCACCCACGCGCGCTCGGCCATAGAGATCGCCGACCGCATCGGCGATCCGGACCTCCATACCTTGGGGTTGGTCTACCAAGGGCACATCGCCATCGCTCAAGGGGAGATTCGGCGTGGCTTGTCGTTGCACGACGAAGCAGGAGCCGCGACGCTAGCTGGGCGCGTCAGCGCCTGGGTCGCCGGCATCGTGTTTTGCTCGGTGATTTGGGCCTACCTGCATTTGGGCGATCACCACCGCGCGGGGCAATGGACCGACCAGTTCGAGCGTTGGTGCGAACGGCACGCCTCCTATGCCTACCCGAGTTTGTGCCGCCTGCATCGCAGCGAGATCTTGGCCATGCGCGGAGAGCTGACCAGCGCTGAGGTCGAGGTGCGGCGCGCCCGCGAGCAACTCGCCACGTCAGGCCCCTTCGTCGAAGGCGACGCCTGTCGCGTGCTAGGAGAAATTCTACTGTCGCGCGGAGACTTGGACGCGGCAGAAGCGGCGTTCCGCGAAGCGCACCAATTGGGCTGGAACCCGCAACCAGGGCTCGCGCTCTTGCTAGCCGCCCGTGGTGACGCGGCGTCCGCCATCAAACAGCTGGAGCGCGCGCTGTCGGAGCCGAGCTGGACCGACGGCCAGCGTCGCGGCTCGATGCTGGCCGTGCTGGCGCGCGTCGCCGCCATGAGCGGTCAGCTCGAGCGCGCCACTAGCGCCTTGGCCGAGCTTGCAGCCGAACCGCAGCTCTCCGGGTCGCACCAGAGCGCGGCCGAGCTGAAGCGCGCCCAGGGTGAGCTCTGTTGGGCCCAGGGCAACGTGCAAGCAGCCGAGGCAGCGCTCCGCGCCAGCATCACGCATTGGCTCGAAATCCGCGCGCCGCTGCATGCCGCTCAAGTCAGGCTTCGACTGTTCGAGCTGCTACTCCTCACGGGTGATGCTACGGCGGCCGAGCTGGAGCTCAGCTCGGCTGAAGCTGCGTTGAAACAGGCCAACGCCACGCCGCTGGTTGCCCACTGCCGACGGCTGCGCGAGGGCCTGCGCTCTTGAACATGCGAATCATTCCTATTTTATTCGCTTAGGAAATCCGGCAATATCCGCAGGCGAGGTGGCTCCACGCCGCCTCCCTGACCTGGATGCCCCCCGCCGCAGCCCCCTCCCCCCTGCACGTCATGAGCCGTGTGGCCGCCAGCTTGCTCGGTAGCTACGTCTTCGTCTGGGGCCTCTCGGCCTTGGGCATCGCGCTGGGGGTGGCGGCAGGCATGCCCTACGAAGACGCGCAGACGTGGCTCTACCTGCTGGCGTTCCTGCTCTACCTGGCGTGCTTCTGCTGGGCGATCAGCGCACGCAGCCTGCTCCAGGTTTGGGCCGTGCTGGCTTGCGGCGGTGGGGCACTGACAGCTGCGGCCTGGTTCCTGGGGCGTGCGCTGGTCTGAGCCCGGAGAGCTTTCCGATGTTCAATTCTTTTCGTTTGGCGATGACCTGGCTGCACACCTGGTTCGGTCTGGTGCTCGGCTTCGTGCTGATGGTCGTGTTCTTCTTCGGCTCCTTGTCGGTGTTCGACCGAGAGATCGATCGCTGGGCGATTCCGGAGAGCCGCTTCGAGCCGCAGCACATGCCCTCCTTCGACGCCATGCTAAGGCCCCTGTTCGAGGGCATCGTGCCCGACGAGCACGAGCTGGAGGAAGCGCGCGAGCGGGTCGGCAAGCTGCCGGACTCGCTGCCGGTGATGAACTACAGCGCGTACACCACGCACCGCGACCCGGTTCTGGAGCTTTACAGCGAGTTTTCGCTAAAAAACCCGCAAGATCCGCACGATCACGTGCACGGTCACGTCACCATCGACCCGCGCTCGGGCAAGCGACTGAAGGGCGCCGAGCTGAAGATCGGCAGCGCGTTCTTCTACCCGCTGCACTTCAGCCTCAACTGGGACATTGGCTACTGGATCGTCGCGGTGGCGGCGCTGGTCATGCTGGCGGCTTTGGTTAGCGGCGTGGTGATTCACAAGAAGCTGCTGCGCGAGTTCTTCACCTTTCGGCCCAGCACGAACTCTCAGCGCCGCACCCTCGACCTGCACAACCTAACCGGGGTCGTCGCGCTGCCGTTTCATTTCATGTTCCCACTCACGGGCTTGATCATCTTCGCGACCATCTACTTTCCGTTCTCGGAAACCATGTTCGGGCCGTTGGCGCAAAAGCACGCGGCCATGGCAGCGACGGCCAAAGGCTTGGCGTTCGAGCCGGCCGGCGTCAAAGCGCCGCTAGCTTCTGTCGACGCCATGGTGGTCGAAGCCAAGCGGCGCTGGGCGGCCCGCGACATGGCCGGCGAAGTTGGCTGGCTCACGGTAACGCACGTTGGCGACGCCAATGCGTACGTCAGCATCTACCGCGCCGGCAGTGACCGCGTCAGCTTGGTGGGCCAAGGCGTTCATTTTGCGGGTCCCACCGGTCGTGTGCTGTACGAAGAGCCGCCGCCCAACGCCGTTTCGCGCATCAACGAGTTCCTGACCGGCCTGCATTTGCAGCACTTTCGGCATTGGCTGTTGCGCTGGCTGTACGTGCTGGGCGGCTTGTCGGGCTGCGTGTGCATCGGCACGGGTTTGATTTTTTTTGTCGGCAAGCGTCGCGCGCGGCACGCCGCGCAAGGCGTCGCTGGCGCGCGCTGGGTCGAGGCGCTAGCGGTCGCGACCGTCACCGGCACGCTCATCGCCACGCTCTCCATGCTCGTTGCCAACCGCGCCTTGCCCGCCGGCTTGGCCGAACGCGGTGACTGGCAGCAGCGGGTCTTTTGGCTGAGCTGGCTCTCGAGCCTGCTGCATGGCGCGCTGCGACGCGCTCCGGTCGGCATCGAGCAACTGGCGCCCGCCTGGCGCGAGCAATGCTACGCCGTCACGGCGCTGGCGCTCTCGGCGGTGCTGCTCAACTGGCTCACCACGGGCGATCACCTGCTGCGCACGCTGGGCCGCGGCTACTGGCCCGTCGCCGGGTTCGACTTGGCGCTGCTGGCGACGGCAGGCATAGCGGCCGCAGCGGCGGGCAAGCTGCGTCGAAGGGCCTCATCGGCACCTGCCTCGAGCAACGCCGACAGCGAGCGCTCTCTCTCGACAGCGCAAGAAGCCCATGGCTGAGAAATGGTTCCTGCTGCTCGCGTTGGGCTGCGGTCTTTGCGGCATGGCATGGCTCTCGCTGACTCTGCCATCCCATTTTCAGCAGGTATTTGGGCCGCCCGCGTTATCCCGGCAGTCCACCAAAACCCTGCGCCTGCTCGGCGCTGGCGCGTTGCTAGCGTCGTTGCTCGCCTGCCTCCGCGCCGACCACCTTTCGATGGCCGGCTTGGTCTGGCTGATGCTGCTTTCGGCCTCGGCGCTGCTGGTGGCGTTCACGCTGGCGTGGCAGCCGCGTTGGCTTGCCTGGTTCGTGGCCTGGCTCCGCTAGGGCGCGTGGCGCGGCCCTGAAAAGCCTCGCGCTACTTCCAGTCTTGGCTCGACCAATACTCGACCATCTTGCGAATGAGCGCGGCGTCGGGCGCGCCAACGTTTCTGAGCGTCTCGCTCACGCCTTCGGTCGTCTTGGTCTCGAACACCACCGCCGGCCCCGTCCTGGGCACCGCGTACTTGGTCTTGAAGAAGTCGAGCAGCTTGATGGTCGGGTTCACGGCAGGGTCGGGATTGCTGGCCGCCAAGCGTGCCA
Source organism: Polyangiaceae bacterium (assembly GCA_036261775.1). Taxonomy (GTDB): domain Bacteria; phylum Myxococcota_A; class Polyangia; order Polyangiales; family Polyangiaceae; genus PMG-095. Next base: position 12,826 of record DATAKF010000111.1, read on the forward strand.
GCCAGTCTTGCGGCGAAACCTGCTCGAAGCTCAGGCCCGCGCTCTCGAGCATCGGGAGCAAGTCGCGCGTCCAGTTGAACGCCTTCGGATTCACCACGTGATAGACGTCGTGGCGTTTGGCCGCATGGCAAATCTCCACCATGACCTTGGCCACCACGTCGATGGGCAGCCAATTCAAGGTGTCGTTCAAGGCTGGCAACGCGCCGAACGCGATGGCCGCGCGGATCATCAGCGGAATGGCTTCGGTGGCGTTCCATTGGCCCTGCCTGGTATCACCCACGATTTGACCAACGCGGAACACGCGCGCGTCGAGCCCGGCTTGCTGAGCGTGCAGGCAGAGCCGCTCGGCCACCAGCTTGGAGCGGGCGTAGCCCATCTGCTGCGCGTCGGTCAGGTGCTTGAGGTGCGCTTCGGGGATCACGCTGCCCGAGCGCACGGCCGCCGAAACCGACGACACGAAGAAGAAGCGCGCGTTCGAGCGGAAGCTGAAATCCAGCAGGTGCCGCGCGCCCTTGACGTGATCTTCGAAGGACGAGACGCCCATGTTGAAGTTCACGCTCCAGGCGTTGTGAATCACCAGATTGACGCCCGAAAGCGCGTCCGCACCCAAGCCAAAATCGGGTTTGGTCAGGTCCGCGCTGAAAGACTCGACGCGCTCCACGGGCACGTCGATGCCGCGCGCTTTGAGTGACTCCAGCGTGCGCGCGTGCGCGTTCGCGCCGCGGTTCAGGCAGTAGATCTTCTGAATGCTGGGCACCTGCAGCAGCGTGTTCAGAATATGCGCGCCAAGCGAGCCGGTCACGCCCGTGAGCAGCACCACGCGCGGCGCTCCGGCATCCGTGCCGGCTTGCGGAGTGAACGAGCCGTAGCGGTCGATCAGCGCCTGCATCTCGTCCGTCTCTGAGCGCTTGCTGTACTGACCACCTGAGCGGAGCGCGTACAGGTACGAAGCCAGCGCCTTCACATTCGGGTACTCGAAGCAGACGTTACCCGCCACTTCCGAGGCGCGCGCGCCGAGGTCCAGCGTCTTCAAGATGCGTGAGAACATGCGGTAGGCGCCCAGCGAATCGAGGCCCAACGTGAAGAAGTCGGCCTCCTCCGACAAGCGCGTCGCCTGCTCGGGCGATAGCTTCAAGATGTCGACGACCAGCTCTTTGAGCCAGACGATCGACTCTTCGAGGTCGAGCTGCAGTTGACCGCCGGTTGCGCGCTCGGCGTCTTCGTAGACGCTCTTGATCAGCGTCTCGAACTTCTTGTAGAAGGCCGCGCGGATCACGGTGCCCTTGTCGGTCTTGGGGCAGTCGTCGGCCGCGTCCGACGTGAGCACACGGATATGCTCGCGATCGATCTTGGCGTGCGCCTCGGCTTGCGCGTTGGCAGCGTCGATGGCCGGCTGCACCAGCTTCAAGTATTCGTCTTCGGACAGCGAGTCGTAGCCCTTGGCGGGCACGATGATAAGTCCGGCCGAGACCTGGCCGACGCCGAACACCACCGCCTCGGCCACGTGCGGGTCCGACTGCACGGTGTGCTCGAACTGCACCGGATTCAGCTTCTCGCCGTTGACCAGGATGATCCAGTCGTCCAGGCGCCCCACGTACTTGAAGCGATCGTCCTTGCTGGGGTGCCGCACGAACAGGTCGCGCGTGGCGTAGCTGTCATCGGGCTGGTTCGAGACGACCTTGGCCTTCCAACCATCGGCGATCACGCACTCGTAGGCGTCGCCGTGCTGCGTCCAACGCAGGTAGGGCAAGAGGGCCGCGGGAGGGCGCAGCCAGTTCCACTCGCGATCGCCAGGCTCACGGAAGCTGGTCATGAGCTGCCCGACTTCGGTCGCGCCGTAGTGCGAGACCAAGTTCACGCCAGCGTCGACGAGCAGGTCGCCCAAATCATCCGGGCAGGCGGAGCCGCCGAACATCACGATCTTGAAGCGCTTGAGCAGCTGCAGGCCTTCGTCGGTCGCGAGAATCTTCAGTGCGTAGGGCACGCCGTAGAAGATCTCCAGCTCCTCACCCAGGTGCTTGAACACCGCGGTGAGCTGGCGCGCGCTGAGCGGCAAGTTCGGGTCGTAGAAGTAGATGACCTTGCCGGCGTACAGCGCGCGGTAAAACGACGACAATCCGTGGTTGTGATAGAGCGGCAGCGTGATGAAGCCGCGCAGGCCAAAGTTGTTGGCTGCGTTGGCGATGTAGTTTTGGTGGATGTTGCGGATGGGCTTGGGGAAGCCGGTCGAGCCGGACGAGTGCAAGATGTTGCAGCTGGTCTTGGCTTCGAAATCCAGATCGAGGCCGATGTCGATCTCGTTCAGCGGGCCTTGGCGGTAGTCGGAGAACACCGGCGCCGACTTGAGCGGACGTAGCGCCGCGACGGCGTCGACCTTCTCGCGGTAAGCGGCGGAGTACACGATTTCGCGGCAATTGGTCTTCTCGAGCAGGCTGGAAATCGCCTCGGGGCTGAGGCGCGTCGACAGGCACAGCACCGTGAAGCCCAGCCGCCCGAGCGCGAACTGCGCCACCAGGTAGTCCAAGTCACTCACGGCCAAGAGCGCGACCACGCGCTCGGGCGAGTTGCGCTCGCGGTTACCGAACAGCGTACGGTAGTGGTTGGCCGCGCGGGTGGCGTACTCGTCGAGCTGGCGGGCGGTGTGGGCGACGTAGCTGTCGGGCTCGGCCGTCTCCGGATAGGCGGCGATCGCTACATTTGGCGAGGATTTGGCGCGCTGGCGGAGCAGCTCGTCGAGAGTGCGCGGCTGGGGGTTCGTGGTCGTGCCCATGGTCAGAAGAGCTTACTCATTTCCGACGCATCGGCTCTCATCCGCGTACGATTTCTTGATCGACTGGGCTGAAGCCGGACACTCGACATGCGGGGCAGCTCGGGCCGCTGTTGTAAGGTCCGCATGCGTGCGCGGCGCGCGAGAGGCAGCGCTGGCCGAAGGCCGGTCCAGCGCGAGTCCGGAATCCGAGACTCTGAGTCTCGAATTCGGGACGTTTTTCCGAGCAATCGCGCCTTTTTTGAAGCACCCGCTCGCTTAATTAGGCCGCTCTTGGTGCCGTTCGTAGTCGCTGCAAGCCCTCGAGGTTCCGCTCGAGCAACGGCGCTGCGAAGGACATTGTCTTGAAGAGACCAAGCACGCATTCCATCCGCTCGCTCGGGCCCGCCGCCGCCGCTTCCGCCATCTTGTGCACCCTCAGCGTAAACGCCTGGGCACAGCCGGCGCCCAAGCCAGCCGCTGCAGAGCCCGCTACCAACAAGGAAGAAGTCGCCGCGCTGCGCAGCGAAGCCAAGTCGTTGCGCGAAGACGTGCAGGCGCTGCGCGAAGAATTGAAGCGCGCGATCGGCGCGTCGACGCTGGCCGCCAACCAAGAGCGCGCCAAGTTGGAGAGCGAGCTCGAGCAAGCTCGCAAGAAGCGCGCTTCGATTCAAGCTGCCATCGACGCGGGTCTGGATCGCAAGGCCGTTGCCGACTCCATCAACAGCCTGGAAGCTCGCATCGCGGAGCTCGAAGCTGCGCTGGCCAAGCAGAGCGAAGCCCCGACGGCGCGCTCGCTGTCCGAGGTTTCAGACGACGTGCGCCGCCTGGACGCCGCGCTTGCTCAGCAACGACCCGCACCTGCCGCCGGCAAGCCCGCGGTCGAGCCGTCCGAAAAGCCCTCGGATAAGCCCGGCAAGGACGCGCCAACGCAGCTCAGCGTGGCCAAGACGGGCTTCTTTCAGCCAAGCGCCAACCTGCAGGTGTGGGCCTACGCTTCGCACCTGCATGTCGACGCGACGCCGACCGAGTCGTGGACCAGCACGCTGCGCATTCGCCGCGCTGAGCTGAAGATCAAGGGCGAGATCGTGCCCAAAACATTCGGCTACATGGTCATGTTCGACCCCTCGCGCTTGCTCGATTTCTCGAACAAGACCGTGTCGGTCGCCGGCCAGATGCCGGCACCCGAGACCGCTGGCAGCGTGACGGTGGCGCAGCCACCGAGCGGCGGCGCCACGTCGATTCTGCAAGACGTCGCGCTCACGTACATGAACGACTACGCGGACGTCTCGATCGGCCAATTCAAGATCCCGGTGAGCTTGGAGGGCGCCGGCAGCGCGTCCAAGCTCCTCTTTCCAGAACGCGCGCTGGTGGCTCGCAAGTACGGTGACCGCCGCGACATCGGCATCAAGGCCGAGAAGAAATTCGACCAGTTTGGCTACACGCTCGGCCTGTACAACGGCGAAGGTCAGAACAAGCTCGACTCGAACGACCAGAAAGATCTCGCGCTACGGCTCGAGGTCTATCCGATCCAGGAGCTCACGCTAGCCCTGGTGGGCTACACCGCGATAGCGGACCGCGACGAGGTTGGCACCAAGGACCGCGTCGAAGGCGACGTGAAGCTCGAGAAGAACGGCGTGCTGCTGCAAGCCGAATACATTCGCGCCTGGGACGTCACGGGCACCGCCGCCAAGCACAAGCGAATTCAGGGCCAAGGTTTCTACGTCTTGGCCGGCTACACCTTCTTCGAGAAGTTGCAGCCGCTCCTGCGCATCGGCTCGCTCGACCCCGAAATCGGTGAAGACGAGCATGGCGCCAGAGCGGTAGACAACAACGACGAGACGACCAGCTACGAAGTCGGCGCGAACTACTACTTCAAGTCAAACGACGCAAAGCTGCAGCTCGCAGCCGGCTATTTCGATCCGGAGCAGCGCTCCCAGCACCCACGCTTCGACCTCACGCTGGCCGCGCAGATCGCGTTCTAGTTACCCGCGCCGCCACCGCCACCGGCGCCGCCCGCGCCGCCCACACCTTCCGTGTGGATCTCTTCGTCGAACGAGACGCCGTTGATCCGCGAGCGGCAGCCATCTGCGACGGGCGTGGAGTGATACGTGTCTTCGTCTATCGTCACCTCCTCGAAGGTGAGATTGCTGGCGCTGCCGCTCAGGCGGCCGTCCACGTTGGTCAGAGTCACCTTGCCGCCCGTGACCAAGTACACCCTGGTTGGGACGTTGTTCTTGTCCCGCTCGAGAACGCGCAAGCACAACCCGCACGTTGCGTAGTTCAGATCATCATCAGCCAAAACGTGGTTCGTGAGCGTGGTGAGACCTGCCTCGAACGGCGACAGGCCCTCATAGAGGTCGACGGCAAACTCCACGTAGTTCGTCCCCTCGATCCGAAGGATTCCGGAGAAGCCCTCGCCACCGGCGTCGCCAAAATCACTGGCGATCCCATCCAACGCGCCCACGTTGCCGAAGGAGCGCGCGGCGAGGCAGCTTCCGTAGTCGACACCTTGCCCGCCGGCGCCTCCGTTCGCGACGCCGCCCGCCCCCGCTGAAGTGGTTCCGCCCTCGGGCGAGCCACCAGCGCCGCCGTGCGCTTCCGCGGCGCCCCCTTCGCCGCCTGCACCGGCCGACGGCTTGACGACGTTGCCTGTGCCACCAGCGTGCTCTCCACCCGCGTCTCTGCCAGCAGCGCCGGCATCACCGGCTTTGTTGCCGTTGCCATTCGACGTTTCCTCGCCGCAACCAGGAACGGCCGCCGCAATGCCGGTGATCAATAGCCCCAAGCTCAACAGCGCATGTCGATTCACGTTCAGTCCTCCGCACCGGCCGCCACGGAAACTCGCAGCGTCACTCGGTTCGACGTCTAGGCGACCTGACACGCCAGCGCAAGCCAGACGCGAGTGGTCATCTCCTCGAAACGCAAAAGCCCCCGGCTCCAGCAGGAACCGAGGGCTCTGTCATGTCGCGCTCGTCGCGCGTATCAGGCGCTCCGGAGGCTCAGCCGCCCACGGAGATCTTCTTCATGGCCACCATGTAGCCGCGCAGCTCACGGCCCACGACCTCCACGGGATGGGACTGGATGCTGGCGTTGACGGCGAACAGCTCGCGGTTGTCGACGCCGTTGCTGCCGGAGGCGTTGAACTTCTTGCCGATCACGTCGGTGTCGATCTTGGCCATGAAGCTCTTGAGCAGCGGCACGCAGGCGTGGCTGAACAGGTAGCAGCCGTACTCGGCGGTATCCGAGATGACCTTGTTCATCTCGTACAGCTTCTTGCGGCTGATCAGGTTCGCGATCAGGGGCGTCTCGTGCAGCGACTCGTAGTAGGCGCTCTCGGCCTTCATGCCGACGGCGGTCATGGCCTCGAACGCCAGCTCCACGCCGGCCTTGACCATGGCGATCATCAGCACGCCGTGATCGAAGTACTCTTGCTCGCTGATCTCGACCGAGCCGGCCGGCGTCTGCTCGAAGGCCGTGTCGGCGGTGGCGGCGCGCCAGCCGAGCAGGTTTTTGTCGTTGTTGTCCCAGTCGGCCATCATGGTCGACGAGAAGTGACCGGTGATGATGTCGTCCTGGTGCTTCTCGTACAGCGAGCGCATGATCGTCTTCAGCTCGGCCGCCAGCGCGTTGGCCTTGAGCTTGGAAGGATTGTCCAGGCGATCCATCATGCCGGTGATGCCACCGTGCTTGAGCGCCTCGGTCACGGTCTCCCAGCCGTACTGCACGAGCTTCGAGGCGTAGCCGCGGTCGATACCCTTCTCGACCATCTTGTCGAAGCACAAGATGGATCCGGTCTGCAGCATTCCGCACAAGATAGTCTGCTCGCCCATCAAGTCGCTCTTCACCTCGGCGACGAAAGAGCTCTCGAGCACGCCGGCGCGGTCGCCGCCGGTGGCCGAAGCGTAGGCCTTCGCGATTTCGAGGCCCTCACCCTTGGGATCGTTCTCGGGGTGGACGGCGATCAGCGTCGGTACGCCGAAGCCGCGCTTGTACTCTTCGCGCACCTCGGTGCCGGGGCACTTGGGCGCGACCATCACGACCGTCAGGTCTTCGCGGATCTTCATGCCTTCTTCGACGATGTTGAAGCCGTGCGAGTAGGCGAGCGTGGCGCCCTTCTTCATCAGCGGCATCACGGCCGTCACCACCGACGAGTGCTGCTTGTCGGGCGTGAGGTTCAAAACCAAGTCGGCGCCGGGGATCAACTCTTGGTAGGTGCCGACCTTGAAGCCGTTGTCGGTGGCCTTCTTCCAGCTCTCGCGCTTCTCGGCGATGGCGCTGTCGCGCAGCGCGTAGCTGATGTCACAGCCGGAGTCGCGCATGTTCAGGCCTTGGTTGAGGCCCTGGGCACCGCAGCCAATGATGACGATCTTCTTGCCCTTGAGCTTCTCGGAGCCGTTCTTGAACTCGTCGCGAGCCATGAACCGGCAGCGACCGAGTTGATCGAGCTTCTGCGCCATCGTCAGGGAGTTGAAGTAGTTGTTACGCGCCATGGTGCCTTCCAAAAATTGCTCGAAGCGACGCTAGCTGCGTAGCTCGTGAGGCAAAGGTACGGCCTCCCTCATATTGCGACAATTGATATTCTGGGTGCTGCGTATTGCGCTTTTTGCAACAGCAAATGCGCGGCAATTCCGGGGCATTTACGGCGAGTTGGCCGAGCTGAGTCGGCTGGTGCCAGGGTCAGGCTCAGCGAGGATAGCTGGGCGCCGCTCGTTTCTTCACCGCCTCGCCGGCGGCGATGACCTGCTTGGTGTGGCCGCGCAGGCAGGCGTAGCAATCTTGATTCTTCTTTTCGCCGCAGCCCTTGCGCGAGTTGAGCTTGGCCAAGAGCCACAGCGAGCGGCGATCGCCGTCGCTGCTGGCTTGCGGCAGCACGGCGTCCACGGCTTCACAGCTTTCGGCGCCGCGCAGCGTGATCGCGACGGCCAAGGCGGCGGAGGCGCCAGGCCGTACGTCGCGACTGGTCAACAGCGAGCGAGCCAGCTCGGTGGTGGTGGTGGGCAGCGCGCGGTTGCTCCAGACCTCGTAAAGCAGATCGGGTCCCACTGGCGCTTTGGCGCGTGCCATGGCGCCAAGGGCGTCAGCGGCCGTGTCGGGATCGGCGGCGAAGCGCAGCAGCTGAGCCTGCACGGTCGCGTCGTTCACGAGATCAGCCTGATCTTGCAGCTTTCGCGACAAGGCCTTGGCGTCGTCTCGCTTCTTTTGTGCCTGGCCGCTGTTCACGAGCAAGAGCTCGTCGACGCTGAGCGACTCGGGCGCTTTGCCTTCCAGGCCTGCGAGTGCGGCACTCTTGGGTTCCTCGGCGACAGGAGCTGGACGCGGCGCTTCGGCCATGGAGGCCGCTGACGACGCTGCTTGCGAGCTAGCAGCCGGCGACGCTACAGCGCTCGACGGGCGAGGCTCCGGCTCGAACGCGACGATGATGGAGATGAACAGCACGGCCACGACGACGGGCGCGACGACCATCCACAAAACCGGGTGCTGACGTGCGACCTCGATCAGGCGCGGCGGAATCGAGCCTTGCACCCGAGCCTGCAGCGCGCTGAGACGGGCCGCAAGCGGAGCGTTGCCGGCAGCCATCGCCGGAGGCGGCAACGAGACCGCGGACGGCAAAGCGGGCGGCAGCGAAGGGCTGGTTGGGAGCGATGGCGGAAAAGACGGACGCGAGGGAGCGGCTGCGCGAGCAGCGTCGCCGGTCAGCGCAGCGACAGGTAGGTCGACGGCAGCCGGGGGAGCTGGCTCGGGTGCTGCTGGAGCCTCGGGTAGTGCTGGAGCCTCGGTGGCTGCGTCGGTGGTGGTGTCGGCAGCGGTAGCAGTTTCGGTTTCGGTAGCAGTTTCGGTTTCGGTGGCAGTTTCGGCTTCGGTGGCAGCTTCGGTTTCGGTGGAGGCCGAAGTCTCCGTTTCGGTGGCGGGTGCTTCTACTGCTGCAACCGTCGCCGTTGCCTCAACGGCGACTGGCTCTGCTGCTGCCACTGGCTCTGCTGCTGCCACTGGCTCTGCTGCCGCAACTGGCTCTGCTGCTGCAACTGGCTCTGCTGCTGCAACTGGCTCTGCAACTCTTGCTGGCTCCGCCGCGACAGGTGCCAGCGCCGCGACCGGTGCAGATGCTGGCACAGGCGCCGCGACAGATGCCGAGACTGGCGCCGGTTTTGCGACGGGTGCCGCCGTTGGCGCGGCGGGTGGCGCGGTGCGGACGGGTGGTGGCGGAGGTACCGAGAAGACGCCGGCGAGGCGCTGTCCAGGGGGCAAGCGCGGCGGTGGCGGCGGCGGACCGGACGGCTTGGCAGCGCGACGTGGCGGTGGCGGCGGCATCGAGGCACCGCGCCGCTCGGACGGCGGCGGCGGACGCGTAGCTGGCGGCGCGGGGGGTGCGCCCGTCGGAGTTCCTGGTGCCTTGCTGCCTGACCCGTCGTTCGAGGACATTTTCGCCGCGGAGCCTATATCTCGATCTGGGCGTAAACCCAGAAGTAACTGCAGGGGTTGATGTCCGCCACGGCGGTCGCTTGCGCGACCGTTGACGACCTGTGGTGAATGCGTGCGAGTCGCGATAGCCTTCCTGTGTAGCTTTCGGTCGCCGCTGAAACTCGGTGGTACCAATGAAGCTTGGGGAGTCAACATGTCGCGCACACTGCTAATCGCCATGACAACGATGGGTCTGGGGTTCTCGTCACTCGCCTGCAGCTCCGAGTCGGGACAGGACAACGAAGGCGCTGCTGGCAGCGCTGGAACCAGTTCCTCTCCCTCAGGTACTCAGCTGACTGACGTTCGTGACGGACACGTCTACGGGCTCAAAGCGCTCGGCGAGCAGGTTTGGATGACGGAGAACCTTGCGGTTGGCGAGCCCTACAACCCCCGAGTCAGCCGCGAAGTCGTGGGCGACATTCAGCGTTGGTGCCCGCAAACCTATCCCGACCCCATCACACCTTCGCCCTGCGATCTGTATGGCGGCTACTACACGTGGGCTCAGACCATGGCGCTCCCGACCACGTGCAACTCCACGGACTGCGCGGCGCAGATCCAGACGCCGCACCGCGGCATCTGTCCCGATGGCTTTCACGTCCCCAGCAAGGCCGAGTTCGAAACGTTGGCGAGCTTCGTCGCCGGCCAAACGGGCCTCAGCGCCAAAGACGACAAGGGCCGCTATTCGCAGATCGGCGCCGCTCTGCGCACCAACTCCGCCTGCGAAACGCCCGGCACCGAAGCGCCCAGCATCGGGTTCAACGGCTTACCTTCCGGCTTTGCCAACGATACGGGCTACGTGACTGCCAACGGCATTTGGACCTTCTTTCAAAGCACGACGCAAGATCCTGGCTACTCTTATGGTTGGGCCCTGGCCTGCGACGACGACCTGTTCTTCGAAGGCTTCTATTACAAGGACCACGCCCTGCCGGTGCGCTGCCTGAAGGATTAGCTAGCGCAAATGACGGCGAAGTAGACGCCCGGCGCGGCGACCAAGCTTGATCGGCGCACGACTCGAAGTAGTCGCAGAATAGCACCCCATCCGGACACGGAACACTCGTGCCTCCGCCCGCGCTGCCACCTGCGCCCCCGTTGGGCGCCGCCGAAGCGGTCGCTGGGACCCAGAAGCTATCCGACGCCTCTGGCCATTTACGCCTGGCATCTTCACCCAAAATCTTGGCGGCTTTTTGCCTGAGCCGAGTTTACCGCGGTTTACCGCTCCCTCCTTCACGCATGTCTTCACCCCCTGAGCTCGTCCTTCCCCACCCCAAGAAGCCCGCGTCCTTCACGTCACTCGTGTTGAGCGGCGGCCTGCTGTTGCTCGCGTGCTCATCGGGTGAAGGTACACCCAGTGCTCCGACGGGCAGCGCCGGCTCTTTCAGTAGCGCCGGCAACGCATCCGGCGCGGGTAATTCAGCAGGGGCCAACGGCAGCTCCGCGGGAACGAGCGCTGGCGGGACCAGCGTTGGCTCGAACGCCGCGGGCAGCAACGCCGCCGGCTCCGGTCAGGCCGGTACGACGACTGCCGGCACGGGCGGCACACCCGCCACGCAGGGCGGTGCGAGCGGCGCCAGTGGCAGCGGTGGAACCGCAGGCGGCAGCGCCGGTACGGGCGGTGGCGTGGCCGAGCCTTTCGCGCTGAAAAGCACGGCTTTCAAAGAGGCCGAGCAGGTGCCGCTCAAATACAAATGCGCTGAGGTCAACCCCAAGGGCGAGAACATTTCTCCGCCGCTCAGCTGGGGACCGGGTCCGGCAGGCACCAAGAGCTACGCCATCGTGATGATGCACCTGCCAAACCCCGAGCATTGGACCATCTGGGACATTCCGGCCAACGTGACGTCGCTGCCCGAAAACGTCGAGCACGCCGCAATGCCGCCCGTGCCAGCCGGGAGCAAGCAGTCGCTGGTCGACTTGGACGGCTTCAAGGGGTCGGGCTACCTGGGGCCATGCCCGCAAGCCGTGAACTCGGTGCAAAGCTACCGCTTTACGCTGTACGCGCTGGACGTCGAGACGGTGCCGGGCCTCAGCGCGACGTCGACTCCGACGCAAGCAGCAGCGGCCGTCAAAGCGCACCTGGTAGCGGGCAGCCAAGGTGTCTCGCTGACCGGCACGCAGATCCGCATGCCTTAGAGCGCCGTCTTCGCTACACGCACCAAGCGCCGTCGCGGAACACCACGTCGCTGCCCAACGTGACCGACTCGGTCACGGCAAACACATCGACGTGGTAGCGAGTATGGCGGCGCTTCAAGCCAGGCTTGTCGTACACGCCGTGCTTGGCGCCCAGCGACAGGTGGATGCCGCACATGCGCTCGTACGTGCCAATGTCGCTGACGCGCCGTTCGGCCGTCAAAGCGCGGTTCATGCCGAAGCCCAGCTCGCGCACCCACACCTGCTCATCGGCCTGAATTTGCTCGATGACTCGGTCAAAATCCGCGGTGGAGTCGACGGCGCGCGTCACCTTGCCGCGCTCGATCTCCAGCGTGATGGGCGAGGGCGGCACGTTGACGGAAAATTCGGTATCGCCGAAGACGAAGATACGCACGCGACCGTTCACGCTCTCCAAATCGAGCGGCTCCGTGAACACTTCACCGATCGGAAACTGCCCACCCACGTTCGGCATCGCCGAGTAGTCGCCGACGTTCAACTTGGCGGGCTCGAACGCCGAGGCGTAGCTCAGCCGCTCGCCGCCGCTGTCGACGACGGCGCCAGGCGCGGCGTCGATCAGGCGTTTGAGCGCGCCGCCAACGCCGCGGTAGTAGACGGGATCATACGCTAGCGCGTCGATGTAGGTGGTGTATTCGCTCTCTTGCATGCGGCCGAGGTGCGGATGCTCAATCACCTTCAAGCCGCGCTTGAACAGCTCCACGCGAATCCGAAACTCCCCTAGCCTGAAGCTCGTGGATTGAATCAGCACCACCAAGTCACCGGCAGTGAGCTCGGCGAAGGCCTGCAAGATCTGCTCGGGCGACGCGCTGTCGAAGCTCAGGTGCAGCGCGTCGGGTAAACAGGCGCGGTACGCCTCGGCGAGCGTGCGGGCCAAGCCGCAGCGCTCGTCGGCGACCACCACGGCACGCCTATCGGTGTGCAGAATCGCGTGAGCGAGAATGTCGCCTACGTGCCGCTGGGCGGCACCACGCGCCTCGGCCTGGGCTTCAGCTGGCTCGAGCATGGCGGGTCATTCCGGGTTTTACCCGTAGCACGCCGGCCGCAGCCTCGGATCTTGGAGTAGGGTCCCTGCCGATTTCATGGCCCTCGAACAGCGACGCCTCGGCACGACGGATCTGCGGCTCTCTACCCTTGGGTTTGGTAGCTGGGCCATCGGCGGCGCCGATTGGGCGTACGGCTGGGGAGCACAAGACGATGAAAGCTCGATCGCGACGATTTTGCGCGCGGTTTCCCGCGGCGTGAACTGGATCGACACCGCAGCCATCTATGGTCTGGGGCACTCGGAAACTGTCGTCGGTCGCGCGCTCCAGCGCATTCCTCCGAGTGAGCGCCCGCTCGTGTTCACCAAGTGCGGCATGGAGGTCGACCCAGCGAACCCACGGGCCGAGCCGACGCGGAACCTGCAGCCTGCTGCGATTCGCAAAGAGTGCGAGGCGTCGCTGCGCCGCTTGGGCGTCGATCGTATCGACCTGTATCAGTTCCATTGGCCCGACGCGCTCGGCACACCGGTCGAAGACAGCTGGGGCACGATGGCGGAGCTTGTGACCGAGGGGAAGGTCCGCGCCATCGGCGTCAGCAACTTCTCGACGGAGCTGCTCGAGCGCGCGGCGAAGGTTCGCAGGATCGACTCGGTGCAGCCGCCGTTCTCGCTGCTGGCGCGAGGCAGCGCCGACGCCGTCATTCCGTGGGCCAAGGCGCATGGCGCGGGCGTCATCGTGTACAGCCCGCTCGGCTCGGGCATCCTGACGTCCGCGTTCTCGGCTGCGCGTGCTGCGGCTCTTTCGCCAGATGATTGGCGACGCAAAGCCGCCAGCTTTCAAGAGCCTGCTCTGAGCCGTAACCTCGCCGTGCGGGCGGGGCTTTTACCGATCGCTGAACGTCATGGCTGCGATGTCTCGGCGATCGCGCTCAGCTGGGTGCTGGGCTGGCCCGGGGTGACGGGCGCTATCGTCGGGGCTCGTCGACCTGATCAAGTCGACGGCTGGCTGCAGACTCAGGACGTAAAATTGAGCGCGGCCGACCTCGAAGAGATCGGCCGCCTGCTCGACACACCGAATTAAGCGAGCTTGACGCTCTCGGCGCGCGGGCCCTTCGGGCTCTGGCCTTCGACGAAGGAAACCTTCGTGCCGGGCTGCAGGTCCTCGAAGCGGACGCCTTCACAGGCCGACATGTGGAAAAACAAATCTTTGCCAGAACCGGTCTCGATGAAGCCGAAACCCTTGTCCGTGACGCGCTTAACTGTGCCTTCGCTCATTCGATGTATCCTTGGGAGAGAGCGGGCACCCTAGCCTGCTTGGGAGCTCCAAGGGGGGTTTTGGCTAGCGACGCGTGACGAATTCTGGTGCGAGCCACGACAAACGTCGCAAAAGGTGGGGTCACGTCGCGCGCCGGAAATGCATTTAGTTTTGGCTCGGGCTGCCAAATTGGCCCTTCGAGCTCCGGTTCCCCCAATTTCGGGTCAGCGGCTACGCTGCCAGGCATGGCCACCGCAGCCCCTGGGACGCCCGCGCTTCCGCTGTGGCTGCGTGCCTTGACCTGGCTGGGCGCTCAATGGGCGTTCTCGGACGAGCGGCGCGCCGCGCGCCTGCTGCACGGCTTTGCTTGCACCGAAGAGCAGAGCCAGCTGGAGCTTCGGCTCGCCGCGCGCGCCTGCCCGGATGACCGGCGCCGCGCCCGCTACCTGCGCCACGCGCTCGACGAAACACGCCACGCACGGGCTTTCGCCGAGCACGCCCAGGAGCTGGCGCGCGCCGCAGGCGCCGTCGGCTTTGCTCATCCCTCCGCCGGCTGCGAGCGCCTGTACGAGCGCTTGGGCGAGCTACGATTCTTGGCGTTCGTGCACGCGGGGGAGCAGCGCGGGCGCGCGGAATTCGAGACGTACGCGCGCCTGCTGCGCAAGCGAGGCGCCGACGCGACAGCGCTCCTGTTCGAAGATTTGATCGCCGACGAGCGCCAGCACGAAGCCTACACGGCGCAGCTTTTGGCGGAGCTAGCCGGCGTGGATGGCGCGCGGCGCGCGCTGCGCTGGGTGCGACGCTGGCAGGCGTGGCGCGAATTTCGACGGCGTGGACGCAAGCTCGCCGGCGCGCTGTACGGCGTCAGCATGCTGCTCGTGTACGTGGCGCTCGCTCCGTTCGCGTTGACGCTGCGCCTGCTGAGCAAGACCGAGCGCGGCTTCTCTCGAGAGCACTGAGCAGAACGCGCTCGATGGCCGCCATCCTCGGAGTATCAGGGCTTTATCACGACGCCGCGGCAGCGCTGGTGATCGACGGCCAGGTAGTCGCGGCGATTCAAGAAGAGCGGCTGTCGCGCATCAAGAACGACCCCAGCTTGCCGCGGCTCGCGATCGCGGCCTGCCTGCGGCGCGGCGGCATTCACGCAGAAGATCTGAGCGCCGTCGTCTTCTACGAGAGCCCGTTTCTCAAGCTCGAGCGCGTGCTGCATTGGCTTTTGCGGTCGTATCCCGCGTCGGCGCGGCACTTTCCGCGCGCGCTGTCGGCGCAGCTGGGCGAGAAATTGTGGGTGCTCGATCAGCTGGCCGAGCTGGTAGGCGTACCGCGGTCGCGGGTGCGAGCGACGTCGCATCACCTTTCCCACGCTGCCAGCGCGTTCTTGGTCAGCCCCTTCGACGACGCAGCCATCTTGACCGTCGACGGCGTGGGCGAAGACGTGACCACCGCGCTCTACCGCGGCCAAGGCACGCGCATCGAGCCGCTGCTGTCCCTGCCGTACCCGCACTCGGTGGGCCTCTTGTACGCGGCGGTGACTGCATACTTGGGCTTCGAGGTGAACGAAGGCGAGAACAAGGTGATGGGGCTCGCGGCGCTCGGTCAGCCACGCTTTCGCGAAGCGTTCGAGCGACTACTTACCCTGCACCCGGACGGCAGCTTCGAGCTTGCTTCACGCTACTTTACCTACGAAGCCGGGGGCGAGCTGGGCTTTTCCCCCGCGCTCGAGCAGTTGCTCGGGCCGCGGCGCTCGCCGGGCACACCCTGGGCGCTCGAAACTTCGGACGCGGATCGGCGCTACGCCGACGTGGCGGCCTCGCTACAACAGGTGACCGAAGAGGCGCTGCTCGGCTTGGCGCGCCGGGCCAAGCGTGAAACCGGCGCCGACGCGCTGTGCTTGGCGGGCGGCGTCGCACTCAACGCGGTCGCGAATCGGCGACTACTGCGCGAGGCCGGCTTTGCGCACGTGTTCGTGCAACCGGCAGCCGGCGACGCCGGTGGCGCGCTCGGAGCCGCCCTGCTCGGCGCGATCGAGGCCGGCGACCCTCGGCCAGCGCCGCTCAGGAGCGCTGCGCTCGGCGAGCCGATCAGCGTCGATGAAGCGCGCGCGCTCGCCGGCCATCTCGGCCTGAGCGCCGAACGCCTGACGGATCCGGCCGCCAGCGTCTGTGAGCTGCTGTTGCAGGGCGGCATCGTGGGACTGTGCAGCGGCGCGTTCGAGTGGGGCCCGCGCGCCTTGGGCCAGCGCTCACTCTTGGCGCTGCCGGGCAGCGTAGCTACGCGCGAACGCCTGAATCACGTGATCAAGCAGCGCGAGCCATTTCGCCCCTTCGCGCCGGCCGTGCTGAGCGAGCGCGCCGCCGAGTTCTTCAGCGATGCTCCCAATCATCTGACGCCGTTCATGACCAGCGTCTGCGACGTGCTGCCGCAGCACCGGCAAGCCCTGGCCGGCGTCACCCATGTGGACGGAACAGCCCGCGTGCAAACCGTGAACGCAGCCGAAAACGGCCTGCTGTTTCGAGTACTATCCGAGCTGGAGGAAGAGTCAGGCTTGCCGATCGTGCTGAACACGTCGCTGAACGGATCGGGCGAGCCCATCGTGGCCCACGCCACCGACGCGCTGGCGTTCCTGAGCGCCCACGCCATCGACGGCTTGGTGATCGAGGACTGCTTGTTTCGGAGGCGCAGTTGAAGCCGAGCGCGCTTCAGCGCCTCGCGTGGCGAGCGCAAACGTTGCTAGAGCTCCTGCAGCACCTGCTCAAGCGCCGACGCTTTTTCATGATCCCGCTCGTGGTCGTGCTGCTCTTGGCGGGCGTGTTGCTCTTGCTCACCGAAGGCTTGAGCTACGTCGCGCCGTTCGTGTATACGATCTTTTGAGCTGCCAGGGCGCAGCGTGCAGTCGAGGGAGAAACGCGCATGGCAGAGAGCCGCAGCAAACGGACAGGCTTTCGCCGCTACGCAAGGCCCGCAGTTCAAGCGCTACTCGGCATCGCTTGCGGCTTGCTGATCGCCGAGGGCGTTTTTTGGCTACGTCACCAGGGCGCGTTTCCGCACCTCAACGTGTACGAGGCCGACGCTCAATACGGTGTTCGGCTCCGCCGCGGCGCCACCACCCGCATTGCCTTCGGCGGTAGCCCCGTCACGTCAGTCGCGATCCACCAAGGCGGCTTTCGCGGCACGACCCCTCATGCGGAACCCGCAGCCCAAAAGGGCGAGGTGCTGTTCGTCGGTGACTCGCAGACGTTTGGCTTGGGGGTAGAAGCGAACGAGGCGTTTGCCGCGCGCTTTGGCGAGCTAGCCAAGTTGCCGGTCTACAACGCCGGCGTCCCCACTTGGGGCCCGCCCGAGTTCGAAAAGGCCATCAAAGACTTGGGGCAGCGCCGCCACCCCGCCACCGTCGTGTACGTCGTCAATTTTGCCAACGACGCGTTCGAGGCAGAGCGCTCGAACACGCTGCGGCACGCCGAGTGGGACGGCTGGGCCGTGCGGCGCGAAACGGCCCCCGCGCAGGTCACGCATTTTCCGGGGCGAGAGTGGCTGTTTCAGCGCTCGCACCTGGTGTTCGCGCTGCGTCAATGGTGGCACCGCCAGGGCCCCGCGCCTGGGCAAAACGCCGAGCGCGGCACGCCGTCCGAAGGCACCTTCCGCGACCTGTTCAAGCAGAGTGAGCAGCTGTCGCAAGAGCAGCTGCTGGCTCACGCCGAAACCGAGCGGCGCGCTCGGCTCTACGAGTCCGAAGCCACCTACGCGCAAGAGGGTTACCGGCTCGCCGAGTCGCGGGTCAAAGCGCTAATCTGGGACAAGCTGAAGCTGGGCCGTGACTATGCCGCGCTCGATCGCACCGCGCCGGGCTCGGTGTACCTGGCCGCGGACGCCAACCCCGGCGACATCGTGACGCCCGGTCAGGGTGAAGAGGGTCGACCTGTCTTTGCCACCGCCAACTACATTCGTCAGGCGGCCGAGCTTCGCAACAAGTTCGAGGCCGAGCTGCGGCAGCGCGCGCAGGCCGCGCTCGAGAGCGACGAAGCCAAGCAAATACTCGCCGCCCTCTCGGAGCGCGATCAGCAGCGGCTGAAGCTCGCCGCCGTGCGCGCCAAGCCGCTCGAGCTCGTGCGCGCCAGCTCGCCCCTCACCCGCACCGTGCTGCGCGCCAAGCAGCAGGTCGAAGGGCTCGGCGCGCGCTTCGTGCTGGTAGCGCTGCCCATCGACGTCATGGTTTCGGACGCCGAGTGGCCCAAGCACGGCAAATCCAAGGTCGATCTCGCGCCCGCCCGCGTGCTGATTCAAGACTTGGTCGAGAGCGTGCGCGCCGCCGGTGGCGTGGCGCTCGACGCCAGCACGGCGCTGGGTGCGGCCGAGCCAGGCGCGTTCTTGCCGGGCGACATTCACATGACGCCAAAGGGGCACGACGCGGTAGCGCGCGCCCTGGTCGCCGAGCTTGCGGCCAAGAGTCCACCCGCAGAGGCCCCTCACCTGGCGCTCGCGCCTGGTCGGTCACGTGTTCCCCCCGCCGCCGTCTGGGAAATGCTCGGTGGAGAGGTCGCGGTCAACGGCTCCGGCGGTTGTCCGGTCACCAAAAAGTACCGCGAGTGGCTCTACATTCGCTGTTACCCGGCGGACGCGAAGGCTGCGCAAGGCACCGGAATTCAGGTCGTGTCCGGAGGTCTGGGCGACGCCATCGCCTGGGTTCACGGCGGCAAGATGACGCTGGTCGCCCCCATCCCGCCCGGCTCGAATCTCGAAGCGCTCTTCAGCTGGTCCGACGGCAAAACCAAGCGGCTGCGCGTGGTTTGGGACGCGCAGGGCATCGCGCCCGAAATGAGCATGGCCGTCGACGCCGACGCACCTGCTGCGGCCCCCGCCGACCCGAGCGCCGTCGAGCGCGTGTGCGGTTGCCACCAAAAAGCCAACCCTGGCGCCGCTTGCGACGCGCTGATCGCAAACGCCGACGCCAACTGCGTCGAAACCTACGGCCAAGACTGCACGGGGCTCTTGGCTTGCGCCCAAGGCGACGCGCTCTACCCCCCGCGCTGCCCTGCCGGCCAAAAGAACTCCGGCGCCACCCTGCACTGCAGCGCCGATGCGCCCGCCGCCGCCCAGACAACTCCCGCCACGCCCGCAGCCTCCGCCGAGCCGCTAGGTCCCGAAGCCGCGCCCACACCCGAGCTGCTCGCCGCAGGCGCCAAGCTCATCGCCAACGCCGAAGCCTTCATCGGCCCCGACTGCCGCCTCAGCAGCGACTCCGTCGAGCTGATCTCGGTCATTCCTTTCGATCGCTGCCGCACCAACGAAGGCCTCGTCACCACTTACCAGCAGGCGCTCGCCGCCTTCGAAGCCGCCCTGGGCAACACGACGCGCGGCGCGGTGGCTTCATTCCGCGAAAAAGCCCGCAACTTCGGTGATTTCACCAAGCTGGCGCTCGCCACGAAAGACACGCGCGGCACCGCGGCGCTCTACCAAGACCTGGCGTTTGCGTACAACGCCTGGCAACCGGAAAAACCCGTGGCGGTCGATCCTCCGCGCATGGTGGCGCTCTACTTCGGCGTCGCCAAGGTGCCCGAGACCGACTACTTCCGCAACCTGCACAAAGACGGCCCTGCTCGCAAAGCCGCGTTCGAGGCTTCGGGCAAGCACTTCATCTGGCGGCGCGGGCCCAACGGCTTCGAAGGGCCGTACCTGGAAGGCGAGTCGCGCATCGTGGGCGGCTACTGACGAAGTCCTCGCGTTGCGCGGCATTCGCGGCCTTACTTCACGATCGGAACTACGGGTCCGGCAGCTTACTGAGCACGTCCCACATGGGACCGGGCGAGTAGTTCGTGCCCATGTACGTGCTGCTGTTGTGGGTAACGCCAGGCAGCGCGCACCACACAACCGGGTACGCTGCGGGACAGCCCGTGTATTTCTTACAAGCGCCGTACTTGGCGTCTTCGTAAGCGACCGTGTCGGTGCCAGTGCAGCCGTTGCGCATCAGGATTTCGTCGCGACCTGGCGCGGAGCCGAGGCTGCCGAGCCTGTCGACGGCTCCCTTGTCGGCGACCGGATCGAGCGGGCCAATCGGGTTTTCAGTATCTGCCTCGCCGGCTACCAGCACTGCCGCGATGGGCCTCTTGCAGGCTGGATGCATCATGCGCATCCCGCCCTTGTCGGTGCCGATTCCGCGCACGATGTCGGAGGCGGCGCAGCCGAGCATGTACGCCTCCCAGGCGCCGCTGCTGAAGCCGCCGACGAAGACCTGCGACTTGTCGATGCAGTAGTGCTTCTCGATGTCCGCCCACACGGCGCGAAAGTAGGGCTCGTCCGGCGTATCGGGTCGGTTGTCGATGGAGGGGCCGCCGTCGTTGAAGCAGCCCGAGATGTACGAGAGACCGATTTGGATCGTCTTGCCGTTGCCGGCCATTTGCAGGCCGCCGCCCGGATTGCCGGCAAAGTTCTGCGCGCTGCCGCCGCAGCCGCCGCCCCCGAAGGTGACCGCATAGGGCTTGGAAGGGTCGTAGCCATCGGGCAAGCGCACTCCGTAGGGACGGAACGTGAAGTCGTACGGGCCGCTGCTGTCGAAGTTCTCTCCGCCCGTCAGGTAGGTCGGATCGAGCCCCGTCATGTGCACTTCGTGCTTGATGAACTTGGTGGTGGAGTCCTCGGCCGGAGGCTCCGTGTTGCAGCCCGAGCTCATGCCAGTGCGAGTGTCGACACCCGAGCTGCCGGCCGTGCCGCTGGTGCCAGCCGTGCCGCTCGTGCCTTGACCGCCCGAGCTGGTGCCAGCCGCGCCCGTAGTGCCACCGTTGCCCGTGCCGCCGCCCATGCTGGAGCCCGCGTTGCTGCTAGCGCCCGCGTTGGGCAGCGCGGAGGTTCCGCCCGAGCCGCTGCCAGCCGTCGAGCTTGCGCCCGCCGTTGACGTTGACATGTTCGGCTCTTCATCCGTGACGGAACAGCCGACCACGGAGGCTGCAAGCGTGAGCACGAAGGTCGACAGGCAAGTAGTGAGGCGTGAGGCATGAGGGTTGAGTTGAAGCCTCACTTCGAGCTGACAGTTCCTATCGATCAAGAAGCAACTCCTGCACCTGAATGTCCAGCAACGCAGCCTTGCGCCACTCCGAATATGGCAAAGTTCAAACACGTAATTGTGGCAGAAATTCCGCAGCGCGCGCCTTCCCGTCGCAACTTATTCTGATACGGTTATTGGCTGAGGCGCATGTCGTGCGACATGCCCTTACAAGTTCTCTTCTACAGCGCGAGGCGATCTGCGCATGGCTTGGAGCAAGTTGTCCGTGGGGTTTTGGTTGGCGAGCGGCGTCGTGATCACTGGAGTCGTAACCGCGTGCAGCGGCGCGACGGATCCGATCAAAGCTGGACCGACGACGGGCGGCGCGCCCTCCATGACCACGGGCGGCTCTGCGACAGCAAGTGCGAGGCAACCGAGGCGTGTCGGGCGGGCAAATGCACGGCCGCGCCGAGCGCGTTGGTCCCCGCCGCCGAGGGTTGCATGGCCATCAAGCTCGCGGTCGCCGACGGCGCGCTGTACTGGACCGACAAAGGCCGCGGCACCGTGCAAAGCATTCCCGTAGCGGGCGGTACCGCCAAGTCGCTCGTCACCGGCCAAGTGGCTCCGACGCAGATCGCCGTCAATGGGAGCGCGCGACGCGGGTGCCAGCGCAGCCGGGTTGGTGGCGGTGGCGACGAAGGCGTTGGTGCCGTCTGGCACGGCGCTGACCATCGTCGACAAGCAGGTCTACTTCGCCGACGACACCGGCACGGTTTATCACTCCGGCCTGATGGTAAACGCAGTGGTCGAAACACTGGCGCGCGCCCAAAAGAGCCCGATGTCGATCGCCGCCGACGCGAACAACGTCTATTGGGCCAACACCGACTGCTCGATCATGAGCGTGCCGCTGAACTAGCTCGCTCCCGGCACGCACGGGTCCACACGCTGGAACGGCTCTTGCTAAGCTTGCCGGCGTGTCCGACCCCATGCAGCAGATCTTTGGGCTCCCTGCGCCGCAGCTGTTCAAGAGCCGCGAGCTGTTCGTCCAGCACGGAGCGCTCGAGCGCTTTCCGGCCTTCATGCGCGAAGGCGCCATGGAGAGCATCGAGAACCTGTGCAAGCAGTACGTCGGGAGCTTGGAGGTCGCCAAAGGCAATATCGCCGACGGCATTCAGACGGCGGTCAGCGGCGTTCACCCGACCGCGCTGCTGCGCCTCGGGCTGACCGTCTTCTTTCCCGAGCTCCGCCGCACCTTGCCAAAATCCGGCGAGTGGCTGCGCGCGCTAGAAACGAGCCTGGGCTTGCCCGAGTGCTCGTCGATCATGGCGTTCGCGAACGCGGCTGGCTCCGGGCTGTCGCTCCATCACGATCGCTACGATCAGCTGTTTTTTCAGATCCGCGGACAGAAGCGCTTTCAGTACGCGCCCAACGGCTACGTGCAGAACCCGGACGTGCAGTTTTCACCCTACGGTCCGGCTCACCCCGACTTTGCGCGCAGCTACCGCCACGGCTTTCCGCTGACCAGCGACGAGGTGCTGAAGCAGCCATTTGAAACCATCGATTTACTGCCGGGCTCGGCGTTTTTCATGCCGAGCGGCACCTGGCACACCACCGCCGAACAGCCGACGGATTCGCTGTCCCTGGTGGTCGCGGTGCGAGCGCCTTCGAACCTGGACTTGCTGCAAGCGCTGCTCAATCACTACGCGGGCCAGTCTCCCGCTTGGCGCGCGCGCCCGTACGGCGGCTGGGGAAGCGATCCGACCATCGCCGCTGGCGCAGAAGCGGAGCTGACTCGCCTGATGGCCGACTTGGGCGAGCGCTTGAAGCAGCTACCCGCAGCAGACGCCTTCAAAGCTTGGCAACAGCACGGCTTCGCGGCGGGCACTCACTTGGAGTACCCGAGCGGGCAACGCTTCGAGCGTTACATTCGGCTGCCAAGCTCCGAGGTCCAATTCGCCGACGACCCAGCGCTGGGCAAGCTGCGTTGCACCGTGGTGAGCGGTCCCACCAATCGCCCGCGCACGCGAACCACCTTGGGCATCGAGCACGAAGCGCGGCCGCTGCTCGATTGGATCCTGGCCAGCCACGCTGCCTTCACGGTCGGCGCGCTGTGCGAAGCCCTGCCCGACTACGAGCGCGACGAAGTAGAAGCGCTACTTGGCTGGCTCGGTCGCGCAGGACTGATTCGCCCCCTGCTTGCGCCCGAATGGGGCGCGGACTGAGCGACGAGCCGAGGGCCGGCACCGCGACCGGCTGATCCGACAGGCTGTGCCAGGTCGTGCCAGGGCGCAGCGGGTCGGCAGCGATTGGTCGGGTTCGGGGGGATTTCAGCCTGGCACCGGGCTTGCAGTCTTGGGGACTGACCGGGTCGAGGGAAGAATCGAAATGGCGAACCGCAAGTTGAGCATCGGATGCGTGCTGCTGATGGGTGGGGCGTTGACCAACTGCGGCGGTACGGTCGAAACGCGGGGTGAGGGTCCGGACGAGCGGGGACAGGGCGGTAGCGGCTTCGTGGGGGTGCCGATCACAACCGGGGGTGTGGGGACGATCGCGGGGGCGACCGGCATTGGCTTTGGTGGCTACGTGGGGACGTGCTGCCCGGGGGTGGGCGGCTACGTCGGGGTTCCACCCATCGGCGGCCACGGGGGTTACGTCGAAACACAAGGAGCCGGCGCGGCGGGTTACGTCGGCGTGGGTGGCGAGGGCGGCCAAGTGGGCGTGCCGCCTGAGGCGGGGGCGGCGGGTTGGGGCGGCGAAGGTGGCAACGGGGGCGACGACGGCTTCTAGTCTTGCCGAGCGCTTTGCAGAGGGGGGGCTGCAAGCAGGAGCCGATTCTTCGGTGTGATCTCGGGGGGGATGACTTGCGTGTGCACGGTGTAGCCCGCCGCACGCAGCTTGGCGGCTCGCGTGACGTCAATCGCAAGCGCCGGATCGAGCCACCCCGCGAGTCCTCCCAGATCACATTTGCCCGTCGATTGGCAGCAAGGCAAAACGACCAGCTTGGCGCGCGCGCCGAGCGCCAAGTCGATCACGTCGTCGGTGAGCGGACCGCAAGCGTGGCAAGACACGAGCACGTCACCAGGCTCGATGACCACGCTCTCGAGCCTCGCTTCGCGCAGCGTGACCCGACCCGCCAGGCGTGGCCACGTTTGCCCCAAGCACTCGGCAACGCGCGCCGCGCTGAGCGGCAACTTGAGATCGACCGCCAGGGCGTTGGGTGACGAATCGTCGAGCAGGAGCATGAGCTGCGCCACCAGCGCGTGGCCGCACGCCAAGTCGACCACGCGTCCGCCGCGAAATCGTCGGCGAGCGCGGCGGGCCACCTCCCAAGCTTCGTACAGCTCCTTGCGCGGCACACAACCCGCCTCACACAAACACCGCGCCACGCGCTCGAACAACGTATCGCCCGCAAAGCGGTACAAGTCGTGGCTCGTCAAACGCGAGCGGCTAGCCGGATCGAAAGTCACCGCGCGAGCCTAGCTCGCCTCCGCGCGTATTGCTGGGTCGGCCTGTCCCGCCGCCCAGCTGGGCGGCAGGCGTACCAAAGCGAAACTGCAGGGAGCCTGCCACCACCCCGCTTACGGCCGGACCAGAGCCCAACCCCGACGTGCCCTTCTGGCGTCACAACAGACCCGCCCTTGCCGCCCCCTCGCAAACCTTCCGCAAAACCGGGGACTTCTATCAACATCCGCAGCGGCGGTACGCTAGGGCAGATCGCGGCGCACGCGTCAGCAGACGAAACTGTCGTCGCCCTCGCGAATCGCTTCACCGAGGATTTCGGTCCACGGTACGCCGCCTAGTTCAATCATCTCGGCAGCCCACAGGAGGTGAGCAATACCAAAACCAAAAGAATTTCTAGCGCGCGCTGCGATCAACGTGTTGTGAGCGGGGTCGAAAATTGGCCGCAAGCCTACGCTCGCCCGCGCCGCCTTGACGACACGTGCTGGAACTATCACCACATCGCCAGCCACGATGAGGTCTGGCAATGGAAGCGGCAGGTCTCGCACAACCTTGAGCAGCCCCATTGGCGTAGTATCGGAAGGATTGAACCTTCGTGCGATGATTGCTCCATACCAAGGGTTGCGGATCCTGGGGAATCCCGCAGGAGTGTCGAACTCCAGTGCATCTTCCAAATCAACGAAAGGCACCACCTCGCTTAACGGCCGAGCTTCACGTGGGAGATTCTTCACGGCACGTACTTGTGCGCACCCTTTCGCGAGCGCTTGCCCATCGGTTCCTTGAACCTGAAGCGTGTGCTTTGCTTCAATGTATGCGATCACTGCCTCAGCGGGGACGTACTCTTTCCTGCCACTGTCTTTCTGCAAAACCCTGAGCGTCGGGAAGCGCGCCTGATCATAGACGATGATGTCGTCGCCCGCCTTCGCTCCGTCTCGCGTGACAACGTAGCCCCGGCAGACGCCAAATCGACTTGGAAGGACGCGCTTCAGGAACTCGACCAGAACCGACTCGAATTCGGTTCCAAGTTCGAAGTTATGCTCGGATTCAATCGAGCTGAGTTCTTCAACGAACCTTGCCGATCCTTTTCATCCATCCGTCGTAAAGCACGATATGCCTCCCACCTTTATGCCTGAGGCCGAGCCTCGCAGACGCCGACGAAGGCGTCCACCGGCCGCGACCTCGCGGGGCTGCCCACTCACGCCCTGAGGTGGGCGCCACCAATTTCAGCCCGTAGGGCCCGCCCCGTGGCAGACGCGAAGGTCGCTCGGCTTTCCCAGCTTTCCCATCAGCCCCCCGCACGCCCCGGACCCGATTCGGTATCGTGCCCGAAGCTCGTACCTTCTCTCGACCCTCTGCTACCGCAACACTTGCCGTCTCTCCGCATGTTACGTCGAATCCGATAAATCATGTAACCTTGCCATCCCTCCGGCTCCTTTCACCATGTGGCTATGGTAGTTCGAGCGCTGAATGGTGCATCGCACGACGCAAGCATGGGACTGTTTCATCGCCTACCCAGGCGGACAGCGGGCGTTCGCCGAAGAGCTGGCCAACATGCTGAGCGGTCGCCTTCGAGTTTTCTTCGACCGCCGGTCCCTGCAACCGGGAGACAATTGGGCGAAGGCGATAGTATCGGCACTCGAATCCACCTACGTCACGATCGTCATCGTGTCCCCCGAAACAGACCGCGCGTACTACGAACAAGAGGAGATTCAACGAGCATTGGCACGTGCTCGCGGTTCGGATCCGACTCGCCGCGTTGTTCCAATCTTTGTCGGAGGGACAACGCCCGACGACGCGGACATTCCTTATGGTTTACGCTTGAAGCAAGGCTTCACAGTCGGCTCTTCGCAGGAACTGTCGACTCTAGCGGACAAGATCGCCGGTCTGGTCGAGGAGATTCGAGATCGTGTTGCACTCGAGGAAGACGGCGAGGAGCCTCGCCAGCTTTCCGCACCGATTCGAGAACATTTGGCAACGCTCAAGATCGTAGTCGATAGACTCACACACGATCAGTATCGCGTCATCAACCAGCTCCGCTACATGCACAGAGTTCGAATCTCGGGTTCCGCCGGCTCCGGCAAAACACTCGTCGGCGTCGAAAAGGCCATTCGAATCGCGAGAGCGGGGGCACGTGTGCTATTCCTTTGCCACAATCCTCTGCTATCCGAGCACGTTCAGCAGTTGACGGCTGGCGCTGGCGTCAACGTTCGCGACTTCGCCGAATGGGTCAACGACCTTGCTGGCGTCGTATGCGGCCCGAATGGACGCGAATGGACACACTACGACGAACCAGTGCAGGCAACATTGGCCCACGCTTTCGAAGCGCTCGCATCGGACGCTCTTCGCTACGATGCGATCATCGTCGACGAAGGGCAAGATTTCCGAGAGGAATGGTGGACGCTCGTGGAGGCGGCGCTCGCTGACGCGAAACGAGGGAGCCTGTATCTCTTCCACGACAACAACCAATCGCTACTCGCGCATCGTTCGAGCTACCCCGTGTCCGAGCCGCATGTCGACATGTCAAGGAACTGTCGTAACGCAGGTCGGGTGCTCGACCTGATGCGCTGCTTCGACAGTAGCGCGCCAGAGGTGGAATTCGAATTGCGCTCACAC
>DATAKF010000112.1:0-6421 GCA_036261775.1 Polyangiaceae bacterium
CGCTCTGCAGCGCACTCATCAATTTGTCGTAGTCGCGCGGCATCAGCACGCTCTTGACCTGCAAGAGCAGTGAGTCGAAAACAGCGGCTGGCATGGCGTGGCGCGCGCCGCCCACGACGCGGGCGCGTTCGTCCGGCGGAATGGCTGGCAACAGCCAGGACACGCTGAGGTTCAGCTGCTCGGGCCGTTCGCTCGCCAAGATGGCCGCGTAGATGCCGAACAGCTCTTCGTCGGTGAAGGTCTCCCACAACAGCGGATTGAGCTCTGTCTCTTCGACCGCCATGTGCAACAAGTTGTCGGCTACTAGGCGAGAGAACGCCAAGTACAAGTGCCGAGCGCGGGCGCGGCGCGCGTCGGGATCTTCCTGTTGGGTGCTCAGCAGCGCCGCGACGTCGCTGCGCAGTAGTGAGAGCGAGCGCTCGTGCTCCTCATGGTCGCGGCGGATACCCGATAGCACGCTGTG
This sequence comes from Polyangiaceae bacterium, assembly GCA_036261775.1. Lineage (GTDB taxonomy): Bacteria > Myxococcota_A > Polyangia > Polyangiales > Polyangiaceae > PMG-095. Next base: position 464 of record DATAKF010000112.1, read on the forward strand.
ATTGCGCCGCTCCGCCAGCGCGCGGTGCACGAACTGCTCCTCGATGGCCAGATGATCCTCGAGCCAATTCGCAAGGCCCGTCAGCGCTGCCGCGCAGGCCTGCACCTCGCCTTCGGAGCTCAAGTCCAGGCGGCCCAGCTGCAATAAAGTAGCGCCCATGTAGTTGCGGAGGGCTTTGTGAACGGCCGAGTACAGATCGAAGCGTTGCGACATGATGTTTCTCTCTTCTGCGGCCCTACGCCGCAGAAACACCATGCCACCGCGCGTTTCTTCCGTTGCTGAAGAGGTCCGTACGCGAACCTGAAGAAGATCTTAACGCCTAGCTCGGGCGCTCGAGCAAAGTGACGTTGCGGTTCACGAGCAAGCTGAAGCGCCCGCGCTCCGTGCGACGCAGCAAGATGCCCACGTCTTTGTCTTGCAGGCGTCGCTCGAGCAGCACGAGCCGCGCCTCCAGGTTGTCGGCGATTTCTGGCAAGCCCAGCGCGCGATCGAGCCGGAGCTCGCGATTGGAGAATTCGCTGCGGCCTTCGCGCAAATAGTGCCCGAGCAGCTTCCACAAGATAGCCCCGGCGACGCCGCGAATCAGGTACTCCTCGTCGCAGAAGATGCTGCCGTTCTCGGCGAAGTACTTGACCGTCAACGGCCGGCCGCCACTCGGCGCGGGACCCGTGGAAGGCGGCACGGCTTCGTCGATGTCGTAGCCGCGCATCGACAGGCCCAATTGGCGGGCCAGCGTGACCAGCGCGTCTTCGTCTTCGTGGCTGAAGCGGCGCTGTTCGGCGCTTTCGACGTACAAAACGCCCAACACGGCGCCGTCTACCTCTATCGGCACCGCCAACTGGCTGTGCGGCGCCGGTAAGCCAGGAAACGGAATTTCCAGCTCGAGCCGCGAGGCCCACTGCGGATCCTTGGCGGCCGTTTCCCGGATCGCGCGCACATAGGCGTAGTCAGCAGCGGCGTGCGCCAGTCGGATCGGGACGCGAGCCGAAGCCGCGATGCCAACGGTGCCCGCGTCGAGCGGAATTTCGGCGCCGACGCCCGAGCTGCCGTAGCCGCGGCTGGCCAAGGTGTAAAATCTGCCGCCCGCGCGGTCGATGGCCAGCACCATGGCGTGCTCGATGCCGAAGTGACACGCCAGGCCTTCGAGCAAAGCGTCGATGAGCTGGCCCAAGTCTTTGGCGCGCCCCAGCGCGTCGCTGCACGCGCGCAGCGCGGAGAGGCCGCGACGCCGCCCGGCCTTCTTGAGCGAGCACCCGGGCATGGCTTCGATGCGATCGAGCCGATAGATGTCGGCGCCGCGCAGCCGAAATACCTCGGCCATACCGGTGGCGTTGGCGATGGACGCCAATTTGGCGCGCATGCGCTCGAACACGGGTCCGGCGGTCTCCGTGCGCTGGTAGGAGAGGTACAAGCGGTGGACGGCGGCGCTCTCCGGATCGATCACGGCTACCACCGCATGCGGGTTGGCGAGCACGTTTTGGCGCGTCTTGTTGAAGAACTGGAACGAGAGCGCAACGTGCTCCGGATCGACGTACTCGACCTGCGAGATGTAACAAACGTTGGGCGTCCCGTCCGGCGCGCAGGTGCTGATCACACCGGGCATCACCCCCTCCAAGCTGTCGCGCAGCTCGTCCAGCTGAGTCACGAGGCCGCCTCCAGCCGCGCTCCGGCGCGCGGCCCCGGCGTCTGATCGAAGGCATGCTGGGGCGTCAACTCGAACGCGACAAGCGTGTCGCCTTCGCGGCTCATCAGCGCGAGGGTGAAGCCGGGCGCGGCTGATTGTGACCACTCCTTTTCCAGCGCGAGCGCGAAGCTGTCGAGCAGGGCCGAATCGCCTGCTTGGAGCGGTACCTCGCGCGCTGTGGGTGCTTTCAGTTGCAGCGCGCGTGTCGTTACGGATTGCGTGAAGAGCACGCTGATGGCGCGCCCCGCTCGCAGATCGGCCAAGACGGCGTGGCTCTGCGCTTCGAGCAAGAACACCGTCACCCGCGCGCCATCCTCGCTCAGGCGGCAGCCCAAGGCTAGGCCGAGCGAGGGCCGATTGTGCGCGTCGTGCGAGGCCACGATGACCGAGCAAACGCCGCTTTGCATCCAGGCGACTTGTTCCTCGTTCACGAGCGCGCGCATGCCCTCCGTCTAGCGTGGAAACCGCGTCGCCGCGACCCTCTCGGGGCTCAGCGCCAAAATCGGGTCAGGGCAAACTGCGACAGGCCGGCGCTGGCAAAGCCCGCGACCAGCAAGCGCTCGGAGGGAACCCGCTCGTCCGGCTGGATCAACAGCGCGCTGCCTTGATCGGCCTTGGTCGGCGCGGCTACTTGGGTGACCACGATGCCGGCATCGCCGAAGCTCTCGTCGAGCGTTCCGTCGGCTGCGTAGCGCAGGAGCGCGGTGTTGCCGCTCGAGCTGTTGCCTTCGTAGGTCCAGCCGGCGACCAACAGCTTGCCGTCGGCCTGTACCCCGACGCCTTGCGCTTCGTCCCAGTTGTCGGCGCTGACGGCGGTCGTGAGCTTGCCGCCCTTGCCGAAGCCGCTCACCAACGTGCCCTCGGTCGACAGCTTGACCAGCGCAAAGTCGTGCTGGGCGTGGCCGGCCGCGACGAGCTCGTTGTCACTTGTCAGGGTGAGAGCGCGCGCGGCGCCGATGGTCGAGCCGAACACGCCGCTGAGCTTGCCCTGCTCGCCAAACGTGGTGTCGACCCGTCCATCTGCCCGGAAGCGCGCCAGCGTGAAGTCGCCTTCGCCACCCGCCGCAACGATGCGCTCTTCCCCGGAGATTTCCTGGAGGGCCAGCGCGTAAATGGAATCGCGGCCGCCAAACTGCGCGACGCTCAGCGTGGTCAAACCGGCTTCACCGAAGCTGTCGTCGGGCTGCCCGTCTTGGGTCAGGCGGAGCAGCGCGAAATCGAGGCCGCTCTGCGCGCTGCCGCGATTGGAGTCACCCCCGACGACGATCTTGCCGTCGCTTTGCAGCGCCAGCGCGTAGGCCGTGTCGGAGTCTTCGCCGAACGTGACGAGCGCCTTGCCGTCTTTGCCAAAGCTCGCATCGAGCTGGCCATTCCCCAGATAGCGCACCACCGCGAAGTCCAGGCCGTGCGCGCCGTCAGCGGTGCCCGCTACGACGATGCGGCCCTGCTCGTCGATCGCCACCGCTCGCGCGATGTCCGAGCCGTTACCGACCTGCGTCATCACCAGGCCCTCGTCGCCGAAGGCCGTATCGAGGTCGCCGTCGCGCTCGAAGCGCACGATGGCAAAGTCTCCGCTGTGCTCGTGGCTGGTGCCGACCACCACCACCTTGCCGTCGGGCTGCGCCGCCATCGCGTAGGCGTAGGCGTCGCCTGCGCCGACCGGTACCATCACGTTGCCGCCTTGGAAGCTGGTATCGACCGCGCCCGGCACGCCACAGACCGTCACGGTGAGCTCACGCTCGTCGTGTAGCTTGGCCGATTTGCCGCTGATGGTGACGCTGGTGGGCAGCGAGTGCGGCGCTTGGGCCTCGGCTTCCAGCTCGAGCACGGCTTCGGTCTCACCCTCGGGGATGGTGAGCGGTGCGGCCACGACGCCCTCGGGCAGGCCCTGGGCCGTGATCGCTACCGCTCCTTCGAAGCCGTTCTGGCGTTCGACGGTGACGGTGAGAGAATCACCGTTACCTTGTGGCAGCGGCAGCTTGGTCGTGCCGAGCGACAACAAGAAGCGCTCGGCGGGCGGATCCATCATTTCTTCCGGCTGCTCGTCCGGCGGAGCGACGTTTTTGTCGTCCGAGCTGGAGCAACCGGCTGGCAGCAAGGACACGAGCCAGAGCGAAGCGAGCATCGAGCGAGAGGCGTTGTTCATGCCCCTGAATCTGCGAAATCCTGGGGAATTCTGCCGCTAAGAATTCCCTAGCTCGACCTTAAGAATTTCGTAAACGGCGCGCCAGGCCTGCTGAGCGCGCCGCAGGTTTCAGTGACGACGGCGCCGACGGCCGAGCGCCAGCGCTGCGCCGAGCGCGGCGAGCGTCAACGCCGCGGCGTTCGAGCTGGCGCTGCCTGGAAGCGAGCAGCCGCAGCCTTTGGCTTCGATCGCGACCTTGTCGCCCGCGACGCCGCCGTCGTCGTCGGACGAGCCGCCGCTGCCCGGGCCGTCGTTGCCGCCCGGCTCGATCACGATGCCGCCATCGTCGCCGTTGCCGCCGCTACCAGCGCCGCCGCTACCAGCGCCGCCGCTGCCGCTGGTGGGATCGTCGATGCAGGCTCCAGCGTCGCAGATCTCACCCTTGGGGCAGCTGACGCCCTCGCAGTTGTCGATGCATTCGCCGGCCACGCAGTGCGCGGAGGCGTCGCACGTCTTGTCGACGCAAGAGTTGTCGATGCAGCGGTGCTCGGAGCAGGTTTGGCCGTCGGGGCAGCCGCGGCAGTCGCAGCTGGTGCAGACGCCGACCAGCGTGGCGCCGTCGCTGCTTTCGCGCGGCTCGCACACGAAGCCCGGATCGCACTCGACCCCCACGCAGACGTCGACGCAAACGCCTTTTTGGCAGGTGGCGCCGTACGGGCACACCACGTCATCGCAAGGCGAGACGCACTTGCCGCCGCGGCACACGCTGCCAGCGTCGCAGTTCACGTCGGCGCAGGCCTTGTCGAGGCACACGCCCTCGACGCAGACTTCACCGCTGCCACAGCGGAATTCGCCGGTGCCGCAAGGCGGCTCGCAGTGACCGCGCACGCAGATCTCGTTTCTGGGGCACAGGTCGTCGCCTTCGTCGGTCTCGTCGTCGCAGTCGTCGTCGAGGCCGTTGCAAGTCTCGTCGCTGGCGGTTTGCGTGGGCACGCACGTGAGCACGCCGTCTTGGCACTGCATCACGCCGTCGCCGCACACACCTTTGCCTTCGGCTTCGCACGGCTCGCCGCCGCCCGCGCATTGAATGCCGGTCACGTAGGTGAGTAGGTCTTCGAAGTCGTTGTCGCCGCCCTTGCCACCGCCCTGATCTTCCCAACCAAAGTAGAAAGCGTTGGGATTGGCGCGGCTTTGCCACACCAGCAAATGAACCAGGCCGTCACCGTCGCTGTTGAAGGCGCGCTGGGAGAAGAACAAGTTGCTGGGCTGAGACGTGAGCGTGTCGCCCAGCGGGTCAGCTTGGGTGGGCAAGCAGGCGCCCTTGTTGTTCGCCAGAAAGAAGCCGATTTCCGCGATGCCGGTGGGGATGGTCAGCGTCTTCTCAGCGCCTATCGCGTCGCTACAACCCAGAAAAACGTGCAGGTCCGCGAGCGCGGGTGCCAGCGCGTTGCCGTCGGCGTCGCGCTTGACCTCGTACCAGCCGAAGGTGTTCTTGTAGTCGGCCCCGCGCGCCACGACGCGGAACGTCAGCTCGCACAGGGGACTGAACGTCTCTTGGCTAATCGTGGCGGTCGCGATCGCGTCGATGTCACCATCGCCACCTTCGGCCACTTCATTGCCGTTGATGCAAACGCTGGCGTTGTTGTTGCAGACGGCGCCCGACTGCTTCGGAATGATCGCCCCGCCTGTCTGCATCACTTCGGCTGAAGCGGCGCTGGGCAAAAACAAGCTTGCGGCGAGGAGTACGCTGCCTAGCAAGCGGGTGCGATAGGCACGTACAACGTCGGAAATCATAGCGTGGAGTGTATCATCACTCCGAGCAGGTGAGCGGGCTCGCTGCGACGCGACGCCAAGTTAATAAGCGCCGATTTGCCACAGTTTCGGCGTTCATCACAAGGGGTGAAGACGAGGCTGCTCGCAGTATTGGCGTTGGGCGTGGTGGCGGGCTGCAAGTCCCAGCCTCGCGCCGTCGCGCCAGCGGCGCTGGCGCCGGCGCACGTCGCGCTACGCCTCGAGATAGAAACAATCGGCGAAGGGTCTGCGCTGTGCGTGTTCGTCAGCGGGGCCCGCTTGGACTGCGCTCGAACTAACCGACACCGAGGCCACGTCACGTCTCGAAAGCTGCGCAAGCATCACGCCAACGCGAACC
>DATAKF010000118.1:0-2634 GCA_036261775.1 Polyangiaceae bacterium
GCTGCCGAAACGCGGCCCGAATCGCAGAAGCTTTCGTGGCGGTCGTGGGCCGTTGTGGGTGATGCGAGTCGCGGGGAGCCCTTGCTCAGTGTCGAACGAAGTCGCATTTGCGACACCCTTTCCTCAATGATTTCAAAGGCCACATTGGGCGCCCTGACGCTGTCCAAATTGCGACTGAGTCCCGTGCCTAGGCGTGGATTAGTCGCAATTTGGACAGCGTCATGCCACGGGCTGGAGCCCTCGAAGTCCTTCGGAATTTCCAGTCGCAAACGCGACTAAGAGGCGCGGCGCGAAGAGGGCTTCTCCGACGATCGGGGTTGGCATGCGAAGGAGGGCTCCCGCGCAGAGTTGCGGTGTCGAGCCGTTGTTGCTCGGGTCCGTGGCGCGAAGCGCGCGAACCCCCAAAAATCTCGCTTCCCGCCTTCCCGCCTTCCTGTTGATTCCTGCTCGATCGTTAGGATGCGATGAATCGTGAGCCGCCTCCCCGCCTCCCTGTTGTTTCGCTCTCGCTTGTGGGGCTTTGCGCCGCTCGGCTGGCCTGCTAGAGCCGGCGCGCATGGCGCAGATCATCGACGGCAAGGCTGTAGCGCAGAAGGTTCGTGACGAGGTGAAGGCCGGAGTGGACGCGTTTCGCGCCGCCCACGGTCGCGCGCCGGGCCTGCACGTGGTGCTGGTCGGGGACGATCAAGCGTCCGCCGTTTACGTGCGCAACAAGGAGAAAGCCGCCGAAGAAGTGGGCATGGCCGGCAAGGTGTACCGCTTGCCAGCATCCACCAGCGAGGCCGAGCTGCTGAAGCTCGTGGGCGAGCTGAACGAAAACGACGCGGTGGACGGCATTTTGGTGCAGTTTCCGGTGCCGGCGCAGATCAGCCAAACCCGCGTGATCGAGACGATTCTGCCGGCCAAAGACGTGGACGGCCTGCACCCGATGAGCGCGGGCTCGCTCTGGGCAGGCGCCGACGGCTTGGTCTCGTGCACGCCTTCGGGCTGTTTGCGGCTGCTGCGCGAAGCGGGCGTCCAGCTCGCGGGCGCCAACGCCGTCGTGGTCGGTCGCAGCAACCTCGTTGGCAAGCCGATCGCAGCGCTCTTGCTGGCCGAGAACGCTACCGTCACGATCGCTCACTCCAAGACGCGCGATCTCGGCGCGGTGTGCCGTCAAGCCGACGTGCTGGTCGCGGCCGTCGGGCGCGAAGCCATCATCAAGGGCGACTTCGTCAAGCCGGGCGCCGCGGTGATCGACGTGGGCATGAACCGCAACGCGCAGGGCAAGCTCTGCGGCGACGTCGACTTCGAGCCGGCCGAAAAGGTCGCCGGCTTCATCACGAAAGTGCCGGGAGGCGTAGGCCCGATGACCATCGCCTGTTTGCTCGAAAATACGCTGAAAGCCGCGAAAATGCGCGTGTCACGCGCCCGCGTCGGCGCGTAGCTTCTCGAGCACGGCGTCTACTTGGGCTGCCAGCGCCTCGGGCGTGCCGTTGTTGTAAAGCACGTAGTCGGCGCGCTTTTGCTTCTCGCTGAGCGGCATCTGCGAGGCCATGCGCTCGCGTGCGGCGGCTTCGCTCAAACCGTCGCGTCCTACGATGCGCTGCAGCTGCGTGGCTTCGCGCGCCACCACGACCACCACGGGGCGCAGCACCGAGTCGAGCCCGACCTCGAACAGCAGCGGCACGTCGTAGCCGGCCAGCGTGACGCCCGCTTGGTCGAGCGCTGCAAAGCGTTCTTGCGCCAATTGCCGCACAATCGGGTGGGTGATGGCGTTGAGGCGCTTTCGGGCCTCGGCGTCCGCGAACACCTGGGCGCCCAGCTGCTTGCGGTCCAAGCTGCCGTCGGCGGCGAGAATTTGCGGGCCAAAGGCAAGGGCCACCTGCGCAAGGCCGGCGCTGCCCGGCGCTACGGCTTCGCGCGCCAGCTCGTCGGCGTCGACAATCGGCACGCCGCGCTCGCGAAAGAACCCGGCCGCCGTGCTCTTGCCCGAGCCGATGCCGCCTGTGAGGCCGAAGACGTTGATCGTCATTGCGGCGGGCAGGCTAGCAGAGCGGAGAAAGTTGGCAGTTGGCAGACGCGCCGCTCGGCGACGACGATGACCCGGCTAAAGCCTTGCGGCCGGGTGGGGTTTTGCGCAGGCTTGGGGGCGTGCGTGCTGCTTGGTTGCCCCCGTTCTTGATCGCGTTTTTCAGCGCTCTGGGGGCGCGTGCTGCGGAGCCGCTCCAGACCGTGTTTCGGTTTTCGGCTTCGGCGACGCTGTTTGCGCGGCCGGGCGTCGGGCAATCCGGCTCGGTTTACGTGGGTTCGGGCGACGGTTACCTGCACGCGCTGTCGCCAGACGGCAGCTTTCGCTGGAGCTACACCGTCAAGGGCCGCATCGTTGCCCCGCCCGTCGAGGACCCGGTGACCGGTCGGGTTTTCGTGGCCACCAGCGAGGCGCGCTTGTACGCCCTCGAGCCCGACTCGCACTTGCGTTGGGTGTTCCCGCTACCGGTCGTGCCCAAGACCGAGCTGTCGCTCACGGCCAAGGGCACGCTGCACTTCATCGGCCAGGACGACTACCTGTACGGCGTCACTACGGGCGGCGCCATGAACCTACGGCTGGCCGCCACGGGCGCGCGCTCGGCGCCTTTGCAGCTCGCCAGCGGT
>DATAKF010000120.1:0-22651 GCA_036261775.1 Polyangiaceae bacterium
CACGATCCATGACCTCGAGCGAGGCGCCCACGTGCGGAGCCAGGTCAGTCTTGTTGATCACGAGCAGGTCGCTCTTGGTGATGCCGGGGCCGCCCTTGCGGGGGATCTTGTCGCCGCCCGAGACGTCGATCACGTAGAGGGTGAGGTCGACCAGCTCGGGGCTGAAGGTTGCGGCCAGGTTGTCGCCGCCGCTCTCGACGATGATGAGGTCCAGGTTGGGGTAGCGTTCGTTCAAGCGATCGATGGCTTCGAGGTTGATGGAAGCGTCTTCGCGAATGGCGGTGTGGGGGCAACCCCCGGTTTCGACGCCGACGATGCGCTCGATGGGCAACGCGCCGCTGCGCATCAAGAACTGCGCGTCTTCTTTGGTGTAGATGTCGTTGGTCACGACGGCCATGTCGCAGCGCTCACGCAGGAGCTTGCACAGGGCGTCTACCAGGGCTGTTTTGCCGGACCCGACCGGACCTGCGATACCGACACGAAGCGGGCCTTTGCGATTCATCCTGAAGCTCTCCTAGGAACGAAAGAGGCGTGAATACTGGGTTTCGTGCAGCGCGGACAGCAAGAGCTGGCCAGGGGTCGTCGAGCTCAGCTCGTGGTCGCCGCGAGCCAGCGCCGGCTCGATGCCAGCGGCCGCGCGCTCGATGAGCTGGCCCAGCGCCCGCTGGGCGTCGGTTTGGCCGAGCGGAATCAAGCGCGTAGCGGCACCGACTTGCGCCTCGGCCCACGCGAAGACGTAGGCCAGAGCGGCCTGCCCGACTGGCGCTGCCCAAGCCACGCTGGCCAGCGCAAAACCGGTGGCCAGCGTGACGCGCGGGTCGGACTGCCAAGGCGTCGCGGCCTCCACGCCCTCGCGGGAGAGCAGCCGTGCCAACGCCGAACCAACCTGGCGCTCTTCGGCGCGGAGCTCGGCGCTGCCACGCGCCGCGAACAGGTAGTCGTTCCAACGCCGCGCGCTGGCGGCGTCCCCGTTCGCCAGCGCCTGATGCAAACGGCTGAAAATCGGCACGTCCAAGCTCAGGACGGAGCTCCTCAGCATGCCCGAGATCCACGCCAACGCGGACTCTCGGTCCTTTACGTCTCCGAGCGCTACCGCTTGCTCGAGCCCCTGCGAGTACGCAAAAGCACCAATCGGCAGCGCCGCGCTGGACAGCTGAAATAGCCGCATCAAGGCCGCGCCCGACAGCTCTGTCACTTGCGACTCAATCCTCAAGCCTCACTCCTCACTACTACTCGTGATGGTGGTGGCCGTGACCGTGGTCGTGGCTATGACTTTGGTCGTGGTCGTGGCTATGCCCATGATCATGATCGTGGTCGTGGCCATGGCGATGCCCGCCCGAAGCATAACCGCCGGATTCGGGCTCGAATGGGCGCTCGACCACCAGCACTTTTAGCCCTAGCTCGTGCATCAAGCCATCGAGCACGTGATCGTGCTGATACGACAGGCGCCCAGGCTCGACCTGCAGCGGCACGTGGCGGTTGCCCAGGTGATAGGCCGCCCGCGTCAGCAGGTGAACGTCCGTCGTTTCCACGGTCGAGAGCAGCTCCGGCCGCGCCCGCACTTCGACCACCAACGAGCCGTCTTTGGTGGCGAGCCGCTGACCGTGCTTGAGCGACAAACCGCGCTCGAGCAGCAGCCCCACCTCTCGGCCGCTGTCGAGCTTGGCCCGCAGGCGCGCGCGTCGACGCAGCTCGAACACCAGCGTCAAGGAATCCGTGGCGAGCCGTCCGTCGGACGCTTCGAGCACGCTTTCGAGCATTTGCATGGGCGCCTCCATCAGAACAAGAAGTAGCGTTGGGCCAGCGGCAGCTCACGCGCCGGTTCGCACACCAAGAGCTCGCCGTCGGCGCGCACCTCGTACGTTTGCGAATCGACTTGCATGTGCGGGGCGTAGTCGTTCAGGAGCATGTCGCGCTTGCGGATGGCGCGGGTGTTGCGCACCGGCACCAGCCGCCGCGTGAGCCCCAGCTCCTTGCCCACCTCGCGCTCGGCTGCAGCCCCGGAGACGAAGTGAACGCAAGTTGCCGAGCGCGCGGCGCCGAACGCCCCGAACATCGGCCGAAAGTGCACCGGCTGCGGCGTTGGAATGCTGGCGTTCGCGTCACCCATGGGAGCTGCAACGATGAAGCCGCCCTTGATGATCATGGATGGCTTGGCGCCGAAGAACGCCGGCTTCCACAGCACCAGATCAGCGAGCTTGCCGACCTCGACCGAGCCGATTTCACGGTTCATGCCGTGGGTGATGGCCGGGTTGATGGTGTACTTGGCGATGTAGCGCTTGGCGCGAAAGTTGTCGTTCTGCGATGAGTCCTCGGGCAGGGCGCCGCGCTGCACCTTCATCTTGTGGGCGGTTTGCCAGGTACGCGTGATGACCTCACCGATGCGCCCCATGGCCTGCGAGTCGCTGGACATCATGCTGAAGGCGCCCTTGTCGTGCAAAATGTCTTCGGCCGCGATCGTCTCGCGGCGGATGCGCGACTCGGCGAACGCGACGTCTTCGGCGATGCTCGGGTCCAGGTGGTGGCACACCATCAACATGTCCAAGTGCTCGTCAACCGTGTTGACGGTGTAGGGGCGCGTCGGGTTCGTGGAAGAGGGCAGTACGTTGGGTGCGCCGCACGCCTTGATGATGTCGGGCGCGTGGCCGCCTCCGGCGCCTTCGGTGTGGAAGGTGTGGATGGTGCGGCCTTTGAACGCCGCCAGCGTGTCCTCGACGAAGCCGGACTCGTTCAAGGTGTCGGTGTGAATGGCGACTTGGACGTCGTAGTCCTCGGCGACGCGCAAGCACGTGTCGATGGCTTGCGGGGTCGTGCCCCAGTCCTCGTGCAGCTTCAGCCCGACGCAGCCAGCCTTGACCTGCTCGACCAAGGATTCGGGCAGGCTGGCGTTGCCCTTGCCGAGCAGGCCGAAGTTCAGCGGAAAAGCCTCGAGCGACTGCAGCATGCGCGCGATGTTCCACGGCCCGGGCGTGCAGGTGGTGGCGCTGGTGCCGGCGGCCGGTCCCGTGCCACCGCCCACCATGGTGGTCACGCCCGACATCAGAGCTTCTTCGCATTGCTGGGGGCAGATGAAATGAATGTGAGTGTCGATGCCGCCAGCCGTGAGGATCTGCCCTTCACCGGCGATCACCTCGGTGCCGGGGCCGATCACGATTTGCACGTTGGGCTGCACGTCGGGGTTGCCAGCCTTGCCGATCGCGGCGATGCGCCCGGCGACGATGCCGACGTCAGCCTTCACGATGCCCCAGTAGTCGAGGATGAGCGCGTTGGTGATCACGGTGTCGACGGCGCCGTGCGAAGCAACCTGCCCCTGCCCCATGCCGTCGCGGATAACCTTGCCTCCGCCAAACTTCACTTCTTCGCCGTAGACGGTGTGGTCGCGTTCGACCTCGATCAAAAGCTCGGTGTCGCCCAGCCGCACGCGGTCTCCGCGCGTGGGGCCGTACATCTCCGCGTAAGCGCGGCGGTCGATGCTGCTCACGATGCGTCCTCCGGCGGGGGCAAGAACGAGGTTCTGACGTCGAGTTCACCCATGATTTGACCTCGAAAACCGTAAACTTTGCGCGCGCCCGCCAGCTCGCACAGCTCGACCGTGCGGGTTTGCCCGGGCTCGAATCTGACCGCCGTTCCGGCCGGAATGTTCAGCCGAAAGCCGCGCGCTGCGGCGCGATCGAAGCTCAACGCCTGGTTGGTCTCGAAGAAATGGTAGTGCGAGCCAACCTGGATCGGGCGATCACCCGTGTTCGACACCTCGAGCGTGACGGTCTGGCGCCCCACGTTCAGCTCGATGGGCGGCGCATCCGCCACCAGCACCTCACCCGGCGTACGCAGGCCCGAAGAGGGAATGGGCTGGTGCACCGTCACCAGCTTCGTTCCATCCGGAAACGTTGCTTCGACCTGCACTTCGGGGATCAGCTCGGGCACGCCTTCCATGACGTCAGCCGCGCTGAGCAGCTGCGTACCGTACGCCATCAGCTCGGCGACCGTCTTGCCGTCGCGCGCGCCTTCCAGGATGGCGGCGCTGATGAAAGCTACGGCCTCGGGGTAGTTGAGCTTCAGGCCCCGCGCCTTACGGCGCTCGGCCAGCAGAGCGGCCGTGAACAGCAGCAACTTGTCCTTCTCACGCGGTAAGAGCTCCATGGCTCCTCCCGGGATAGGCGCAGAGCGCCGCTCCGGCAAACGGAAAACTTGCCGTCACACGGAAAGCTAGGGCGCACGCCCCCGCAGCGTCGGCAACGAAACAGTGCCGCAACACCACGATCACACGCGGGACTCGCAGCGCTAGGTCGCCCAGATGCGCGGCGTGACGGGCGCGCGCCCCACGATCACCGGCCGCAACACCCGCCAGGCGGCGATCAGCGACGCCCGCACGCCCTCGACGTTGCCGCCCAAGGCTCGCACGACCAGCAATTCTTGCAAAGAGCTGACGCTGCACAAGCCACGTGCGGGTTCGCCGATCGCTTCGCGCACGCGTTCGACGAGCGCCGGCTCGATGACACCACTAGCCGGCACCGCGTACAGGTTCGCTACCACGGGTTGGCCGCGCAGCGCGAACGCGCCCCCCAGCAGGTCATGGCCCTGCTCGAGGTCGAACGACTCGACGGCGAGCGGCGTCTCGCCACGAAACAGCTCGAAGCGCGAGACTACGCGCCCCGCGTCGAAGGATTCGCCACGCGCGGGCATGCCGTAGCAGGCGATGTCCCAACCGATGAAAGCGGCTTCGGGCCCCAGCTGCACGTTGGTGGATAGCTCCGCGTGCGCGGACGAAAACGCCAAGGTTTCGCTGGGGAGCCACTCGAGCCGTGCGCCCTGGCCGAGACGCAAGAGATTGGAAATTTCCGCGCGCGCGCCCTGCGAGCGGTACAGCTTTTGCGCAGCGGGCGTGGTGAGCAGCACCTGCGCGTTGGAGCCCAGCTCCACGCTGGTTTCCAGGCGATCGCCGCCGACGACGCCGCCGGGCGGGTGCAGCAGGTAGATGTGCGGGCAGTCGTTGCCTTCGGGCTTGAGCACACGCTGAATGCGCAGCGGGCCTTCATGTGACGAGCGCGACAGCTGAGTGCCGTGCTCGGTACAGGTGAGCTCGAGCGAAAGCCGTCCGAGCCAGCCCGCGCTGCTGGTCACCCGAGCACGTCCGCGAACGTGTAGCGCTTGGCCGGCTTGCCCGCGAGAAAGCGCGCCGCCGCCAGCGCGCCGTGCGCGAACACGTCGCGATTGGACGCGCGGTGCGTGAGCTCGAGCCGCTCGCCTTGGCCAAACAGGTACACCGTGTGGTCGCCCACGACGTCGCCGCCGCGAATGCCGAACACGGCCATCTCGTCGTTGGTGCGCGCGCCTACGTCGCCGCTGCGGCCGTGCAGATCGCGCAGCTCGGGGCGGGCCAGGCGCGCGGCCTCGGCCAGGCGCTTGGCGGTGCCGGACGGCGAATCGACCTTCTTACGGTGATGAATCTCGGTGATTTCGACGTCAAAGCCGGGACCCAGTCGCTTGACGGCTTGCTCGACCAGCTCGGCCAGCACTTGCACGCCCAAGCTCATGTTCGGCGCCCACATGACCGGCACGGTCTGTGCCGCGCGATCCAACGCCTTCTTCACGTTGTCGTCGATGTTGGTGGTGCCGCTCACGATCGCCACCTTTTGGCGCGCGGCGACGGCGAGCAGCGACGGAACGGCGGCGGCGTTCGAGAAGTCGATCACCACCTCGGCGCCCAAAAGGCCCGAACCGACGTCGGCCGTGGTGACGACGCCGAGCTGGCCGAAGCCTGCCAGCTCGCCGATGTCACGGCCCACCCCGGGATCCGTGTCGGAGCAAATGCCGCCGACGATCTCGAGATCGGGCGCGGCGTGCGCCAAGCGCGCGATGGCTAGGCCCATGCGCCCGGTGGCGCCGAAGATGGCGAGCCTCACGGGGCCTCGAAGGTCTTGATCAGCTGGGTCAGGTTGGCGACGCAGCCCTCGGTCGCCTCGACGATCGGCAAGCGCACGCTCGCCTTCATCATACCCTTGAGAGCCAAAGCCGCCTTGATCGGCGCCGGGCTGGGCTCGCTGAACAAGCCGCGGTGCAGCGGGTAGAGCCGCGAGTTCTTGCGCTCGGCTTCCGCCCATTTGCCGGCCAGCGCGTCCGCCACCACCTCTCCCACTTGGCGCGGGTACAGGTTGCTGGTGACGCTGATGACGCCCTTGGCGCCCACCGCCATGAGCGGCAAAGTCAGCGGATCATCGCCCGAAAGGTCGACGATACGGCCGCGCGCCTTGTTCATCAGCTCCTGGCAAAACAGCACGTTGCCCGACGCATCCTTGATACCGACCACGTTGGGGCAAGCGTCCAGCACGCGTAGCAAGGTGTCGACGGACAAGTCGACGATGTGACGGCCCGGCACGTTGTAAACGACGACCGGCCCCGACACGGCCTTGGCAATTTCGGTCAGGTGGCGGAACAGGCCCTCCTGCGACGGCTTGTTGTAGTACGGCATCACGACCATTACGCCGTCGGCGCCGGCCTCGAATGCAGCCTTGGAAGCTTCGATGCTCTTCTTGGTGTTGAACGAGCCCGTACCGGCCAGCACCGGCACGCGACCCTTGGCGAAGCGCACCGTACGGGCGATGAGCTCGCGTTGCTCGGCGTCGGTCAGGGTGGGCGACTCACCGGTCGTGCCGCACGGAACCAAGCCGCTGATGCCGCCGTCGATCTGCTGAGCGAGAAGCTTCTCGTACGCCTCGAAGTCGATGCTCGAACCGTCAGCCGTAAACGGCGTCACCAGCGCCGTGTAAACACCTTGAAGCAGAAGCGACATGGCGGACGTTTGTCGCGTAAGCGCACCGGATGCAAGGACGTACCTAGTGAAAGGTGCGACTTTCAGGCGAGAAGCGCGGAACGGCACGTGAGAAACGCCGCCAAACGCCCACGAACGCCCGAAAAAGCCAAGCGGCTCTGCTCTTGACCGCGCTGGGGCCGTGGGTACCATCGAAGCCCCCTCTACCCATGGCGTCCATATTTCCCGGCAGGCGGACCGCCATCTCGATTCCCTCCGAGCGGCCCACCGCCTCCGGCCCGCCCTGCCTGGTCATCATCTCGGGCGAGGACATGGGTCGGCGCTTCGAGCTCGGTAACCAAGAGGTATCGATCGGCCGCGGCGAGAACTGCACCATCTGCGTCAACACCGACCAGGTGAGCCGCAAGCACGCCACCGTGCAGTGCGTGCTCGGCAAATACTACTTGGTCGACATGCGCTCGACGAACGGCACGTTCGTGAACGAACAGAAGGTCGAGCGCGCCAAGCTGCTGGACGGTGACCAGATTCGCGTGGGCAAGACGGTGCTCAAGTACACCGAGAGCCACGTCGAGCAGCGCTATTTCGAGCACGCCTTCAACCTGGCCAGCATGGATGCGCTGACGGGCGCGTTCAACAAGCGCTACTTCGACGAGACCTTCGGCAAGGAAGTGCAGCGGGCTCAGCAGACGGCGACGCCGCTTTCGCTGGTGCTGTTCGACATCGACTATTTCAAGAAGATCAACGATGGCTTCGGGCACCCCGCGGGCGACGCCGTGCTCAAGAACGTGTCGGGCGCTGTCGCCTCCCAGCTGCGCGACGGTGACGCGCTGTTCCGGGTCGGCGGCGAAGAGTTTGCGCTGCTGCTCGCTGCAACGCCGCGGGATCTGGCGGTTCAGGCTGCCGAAGCCGTCCGGTTGATGATCGAGTCCTTGATCACCACGTTCATGGAAGCGCGCATTGGCGCAACGCTGAGCCTAGGCGTGGCCGAGCTGCAGCCCGGCGAAACGCCCGCGTCGCTGTACCAGCGAGCCGACGAGCGCTTGTACGCCGCTAAGCGCGGCGGTCGTAACCGCGTGGTCGCGTAGCCGAGTCGCGCCTCTGCCGTGCCGCAGGTTACCGAGGCGGCTGCTTGAGGCAGCAGCCTTGCGAGCAGTACGTGGTCAGCGCGCACGCCGGCAGGCCGGGGCCGCAAACCTGCTCGCCGCCGTCGCAAGTGTAGCCAGGGCCGCCACTGGTGCCGCCCGTGCCCGTGTTGGTGCCGCCCGTGCCCGTACCGGCGCCGCCGGCGCCCGTGGGCGCGCAATCTTCGGGCAAGTCTGCGACGGTCTTGCCGGGGCACAGCTCGCAGTGGCCGCAGGTGTTGCCGCAAGCGTCGCTCTTGACGCAGCGCGGGCAGACGTCTTCGTCGCCCACTTGATCGAGCGAGCAGCTCGAGGCCGTCTGAATGTCGACGGTATCGCCGCTTGGCAGCTGCACCGTGCAGCAACCGAAGCAGTCGCAGCCGTTCGGCGTGAGCGGCGCGCAATATTTCAGACAGGCGTCGGTCAGCGCGCAATCTGCGTCATCGGCTGGCAGCTCGCCCGTGAGGCAACCGGTGGCGTAGCGACACTTGTCATTGCCTGCCCCCGAGTTACCGTCGAAGAAGCAGTCTTGCCACTTGGGGTCGCGGTTGTCGCCAGGAATGCCGGTCGCGAACGTGCCTTCGTCGTTGTCGGCGGGCCCGGTGCACTCGGGATCGAAGCCGTCGATCAGGTCGTCGCCGTCGTTGTCCTTGCCGTCGGAGCAAGCCGTGGTGCCGGTGGCGACGATGCCGCCCGTGCCCTGCAACGTGCCGCCAACGCCGTTGAGCGTGCCGCCCGTGGACGTGCTCGCGCCCGCGCCGTCTCCTCCAAGGAGCGCTCCGTCACCCCCTAGGTTGAGAGCTCCGGCGCTGGCGCTGGCGCCAGACCCGTTGGCCGCGCCAGAGCTCGAATCGTTACCCACCTCGCTGCTGGACCCACATGCCCATACCAAGGAAAGCGGCAAAACCAGGGCGAGGCACGTCTTGGATAGTTTCTTCATGTAGGTCTCCTGCCGAGACCCTTCAGTGGGCCTCGGCAGTTCTTTTTTATGAACGCATCACTGCCAAGAGCAGCCGGTGTGCAAAGCACACGTGGCCTCATCGTAAGTGCTGCAAGCGGTGGGGGTACCGCCGCACGGGATCCAATTGCAGCCGTCATCGCAGGCAATCGACGTGAGGCGATTGGCGCAGGCGGTGGGCGTACCGCTGCAGCTCTGCCCATTCGAGCACCCCTGAGCCTGGGCACAGGTTTGTGTGCTGAGGTGAGTCTCACAAGCGTCGGGTGTACCGCCGCATTTGATTGCAGCGGCCTCACAACCGGGGGAAGTGGCGCAAAGCGCCTCATTCAACGTTGCACACGCGGGAGGGGTGCCCTTGCAGCTGAGCACGGGCGCAACGCTACCATCGCCGCCAGCACCAGCGGCGCCACCGATCGGCGGTGCCCCTGCCATGTCGGGTGCGCCACCGATCGGCGCACCGCCCATAGTGGTGGTGTCACCGCCAATAGGAGCCTGGCCCGCGACGTCCATGGGCGCGCCACCGGCCGCCATGCCGCCCATCGCGATGCCACCGCTGCCCGCTGTCTCCGTGCCGCCCGTGGTACTGGTACCGGCAGTTGCCTTGCTGCCAGCGTTGGTGGTGGGCTCGGTGCCGCCCTCTCCAGCCATTGAGCCACCGCTGCCCGCGGTGCTGCCGTTGGAGCTTTCATCGTCGCCGCCGCATGCCCACATGCTCAAGCCGACCGCGAACGAAACCGTGACGAGTTTTAAGCTGGTCCTCATGGCCCAGTGGGTGGTCGCTCTTGCGTCGATCTTATGACCACCCCAACGAAAAAGACCGTCGACGTCGAGCCTCTTACTTCACCGGCGGGCGGTAGTCGGGGCAGCCGTAAGTGACGTTGATGTACTCGGCACCCTCGGTTTCGAGCTTGTCGCAGGTCGCACCCTTGATGACCACGGCAGGCGGCGAGACGCCGTCGTCGTAGTCCCAACCGTCGGTGGCACCGTGCTTGATCTCGACGCCATCGATGACGACGTACACGTCGTTGAGCACGGGCGGCACGGCTTCGAGTTGAAGGCGACACGAGGTGACGAGGCCCGTGGTGATGCGGCCCAGCACGTCGCTCAGGCCCGCAGCGCCGCTCTTGGCGCTGACCGCGAAGTAGGCGGGGGGCGCGTCGGGATTCTCGATTCCGCTTTCGGCGGCCAAAGCGTCGAGCGTGGTGGCGTACGCCTCGGTACCGGGAATACCCACGACGAACGTCTTGATACCGTGCTTGGCAAGCGCCTTGACGGCCGCGACGCTGGCGTCTTCGTCTAGGCAGTTGGTGTAGCCGAGCTGGTCGAGCTTGGTATCGCAGCAGTTGGTCCCAGCGGAACCGCAAACTTTGCCGTCCATGTTGACGGTACAAGCGTCGATCTTGCACGTGATCGAGGGGTCGAGATTGCAGTTCGGACCGCCGTCGGTCGCGAGCAGCACGTACTTTTCGCCTTTGAGGGCCTTGCCGTCGCCGGTCGTAAAATAGGCGTCAGCGCGCGCCAAAGCCGCGGCCGTGGGAGTGCCGCCAGAGGGTGGATTGGCCTTCAGCGCCGCCAGAATGAGCGGCGCCGTTTTCGTCCCGGCCTGCACCGGAACGACCACGGCGTCGCCGTCCGGCATCTGGCACGATTGGGTCAACGCCTCTCCGCTAGCGCCCGAGTACGGGTACAGATCGAGACCGAAGGAAATTTTGTCTTTGGTTTGGGCCAACGCGCCCGAGACAGCGGCTTGCAGCGCCGTCCATTTGGTCGCCGCAAAACCCGTGGGCGTGTCTTCCATGCTGAGCGACTTGTCGACGACGAGCAGCACGTTGACGACTGGAGGATCGGCGGCGACCTTGGTGGAGCCGCAGTCAGCCCCGCCTGCACCTGGGAAGGCGCCGTCGCTGCCGCCCAATCCCAGGATCGTGCCGTCGCCGCCAACACCGAGCTGAATGCCGGAATCGGCACCGGCGTCACCGTTGTTGCGGCTGCCAGCGGTGGCTTCGGGATCGACGAAGGACGTGTCCTGATCGTCATCACCGCAACCGACGGCCAGGGCGCAGGCCAAGCCGAAGAAACCGAACAAGCTGATCCGCGCGCCGCGCCTGGAAGTGTTCGTCATGATCGTCATCCAGGCTCAACCGGCGTAGCGGCAGGTGCCGTTGGTGCACGGAACGGCGTTGCAGCAGTCGCCGCCAGCCTTGCAAATCTGGCCGTACTCGCTGCAGCTGGTGCTCGTGCCGCCCGTGCCGCCGCTGCCCGAGCTACCGCCCGTGCCTGAGCTGCCGCCCGTGCCTGAGCTACCGCCCGTGCTGGAGCTACCGCCGCTACCACCCGGCTCGTCCGGACCGCCACCGCAAGTTCCTACCGTCGAACCCGGGGCAGTGAGACAGACCGAGCCAGGGCAGCAATCGCCATTGATGGTGCACGTGTCACCGGACTTTTGGCACACGCCGTCTCCGCAACGGAGGACGCCGTCCATGTCTGGTACGCATGGCTTGTTGTCGCAGCAATCGGCGGTCGAAGCGCAGGTGTCGCCGGGGTCACGGCACGTGTCACCCAAGCCGTTGCAGCGCGGAATACCGAGCGGGTCGAGCTCGCAAACGCCACCCTTCGCGCCCAGACCGCCGCAGCAATCGGCGCGGGCCGACGAGATGTCGCACATGTAGCCCTTGTAGTGGCAAACGTTGCCCTGCGGATTGCAGGCGCCGCCAGGACCGGGCCCATTGCTCGGGTTGCGACAGAGACCGACTTCGGCGCCGGGCTCCACATCGCAGATGACGTTGCCGTAGCCCGGCAGCGTGTCGTCGTCGGTGCCGCCGCAGCAGTCTTGATTGCGGCGGCAGAGGTCGCCGGTGACGTGGCAGCCGTTGGCGGGCTGGCAGATCTTGACGCCGGTGGGTCCGAAGGGCGCGCACAGGCGGCTGCAGCAATCGCCGCAATCGTTGCAAATCACGCCGTCGACGCCCGTGCAGAAGGCTGGGCCAGCGGGCTGCTCACCACACGTGCCGAGCTTGGCGCCGCCGGCAATGTTGCAAGTCCCCGTGCAGCAGTCGTTGTCGCGCGCGCAAACATCGCCCGGCTGGATGCAGTACGAGCCACCGAGTGTGCAGAGCTTGTTTGCCCCGCACTGACCGGAGCAGCAATCCGTCCCAACCCCGCAGGCGTTGCCCGCCGTGCTGCAGGAGGGGTTCAACGGAGCGCAGGTGCCGTCAGTGCACGAACCGCCACAGCACTGGCTGTCCAGTGTGCACTCACCGTTGTCGGAAACGCAGGCCTTGGCGGCGCATTTGCCGTTTGCACCGCACTGAAAGCTGCAGCAATCGGGCCCGAAGCTGCAGGCCTCGCCCTGACTCGCGCAAACGCCGACCACCGAGGCGCACTCGTTCGTCTTGGGGTCGCACACGCCCGAGCAGCACTCCGGGCTCTGCACGCACGTGGCCCCAATCGGGGTGCAGGCGGGCAGTCCGGGGTCCGAACCGGCTCCACCAACGGTATTGCCGTCGCCGCCGAGACCGTTCGCCTCGCCGCCCAAAGCATTGCCAGCACCTGCTAGGCCGCTGCCAGCGCCCGCATTCGCGCTGTCGCCAGCGCTGGAGCTGCTACCACCGTTGGTGGAGCTGCCGCCGTTCGTTGCGGTAGCGCCGAGACCAAGGTTACCACCCAAGCCGGAGCCCTCGCCGGCTTCACCGCCCTCACCAGGTCCGTTGCCATTGGTCTCACCTGAGTTGGTGGAGCCACAGGCCCAGGTGAGCCAAGTGGCGGCAAAAGCAACGACGACGAAACGAGCGGCCTGACGCATACGGTGGGCTCCCTGGGCGAACGACCGGAAAAGGCGCTGCCAGGCGGGTTGGTGGTTCCCGCTTCGGGAAATTATGAACGGGTCGCGACCGTCAAAAGACGGCGGCGCCAGCCAACCGGCAGCCTAGATCGGCTCGGGCGCCCTACGGCAGCAGCCGGTCACACAGTAGTCGCCGAACTCGCAGGATTTTTGGGGTCCACACTCCGCGGCGCCGCCCGGACAGGCGCTGCCCGGATTGCAACTCGGGTCCGGCAACTTGTCGACGCAGCTCTCGCAGGCTTCACAGGCGTTCAAACAGCTAGGCACTGGCGTACACGGCGGACACGCCAGCGGGTCGTCCAAGCTGTCGCGTTGGCAGCCCTGCGCGCCGCGGCCCGTTCCGATGAAATGATACTGCCCGCTACCGCCCGGCAACTCGCAACAACCGAAGCAATCACAGCCGTTGGGGACCAGCGACAAACAAGCGTCGAGGCAGGTCTGCGGTTGGGCGGCCTCGAGACCAGCACAGTCGACCCCCATGCTCGCGCCGAACTTGCAGCGCGCCTCACCGCTCGGTGGGTAGTCGGGCGCGACCGACAGCGGGTCGCACGCGTGGCTCCACTCGCATTTGTCGTTGCCAGGACCACTGTCTCCGTCGAAGTAACAGTCTTGCCGACACGCGGTCGACTGGCTGCCGCTCAAGCCCGTGCTGAGCCCCAGCTCGTCGTCGTCGCAGGGGCCAAGGCAATCTGGGTCGAGCGCGTCACTGAGACCGTCGGCGTCGTCGTCACTGCAGTTGCCGCATTGGTACTCTTTGCCCCGACAACTGGTCTTTTCGCAGGGGGGAGATCCCGCTTGCGAAGTGACACCGCCGAGCGCGCTGGTGCCAGCAATGCCTCCCAGCGCCAGGTCACCCCCAACGCTTCCGGCTATGCCACCTACCGAGCCGAGCGCGTCATCGCGGCCCACTTCGACAATTTGACCGCAGCCATGCGCACAGAGCAGCGCGAGCACGGCCAGGATTGCACCGCCGCCCCGCCTAGCCGAGGACCAATTCAGATGCACGATGTTCAAAGAATGGCGCCAGCCTACGCCGAAAAGCAGGGAAGTTCATAGAATGGCTAGGGGAACACCCACTTGCCAGAGCAGGCCGCGCCGGAGCGGTCCCTCGGAGGCGAAAAGCGTGCAGCACCAAATACGACCGAGTGAGACAAGCCACCCCAGCTTCGGCCGCGCTGTGAGTTGGGGTCGTCTGGTGCTCTTCTCGGGGGTATTCGTGGCCTGCCGCTTCGGCTACCAAGAGTTGGACGGGAACGGCGCCGCGCTAGCGACTGCGGGCGGCGCCGGCAGCACCGGGGCGACGAACGGAGGCGGTGCTGCAGCCAGCGCTTCGACCCCAGTAGCCGACGGTGGCGACGCGGGCCAGAACGGTACTGCGGGGGGCGACGGCGGCCAGGCCAGCACCGCGGGTGGGAGCGCAGGCGCAACGAACGTTGGCAGCGGAGCAACCGGCGGAAGCGGAAGCGCAGGCGGAACCTCCGGAGGAGGCGTTTCTTCCGCTGGGACCAGCGCTGCTGGCGGCGGCAGCTGCGGCACTGACCCCTGCCCAGCCGGCTGTGAAGGTCATGAGTACGGCGGCCATCTCTACGCTTTCTGCTCGACGCCGCTCGTGCGCGCAGATGCCGAAGCCGCCTGCGAGAGTATGGGCTTGCGGCTGGTGCGCGTCGACGACGTCGACGAGCTCACCTGGTTGCGCGGAGTCTGCTTCGCCGCGGTGGGCAGCAACAACTCGAGCACCGTGTGGCCGTGGCTGGGTGCCAATGACCTCGCGGTCGATGGTGAGTGGCGTTGGGCCGATGGGATTCAATTTTGGCAGGGCACTCAAACCGGTGGCCCGGTGGGTGGCCTGTTCGAGAATTGGGCCCAAGGCCAACCGGTCTCGAAGGATTCCTGCGCGACGATGCAGAACAACGCCACCGACTCGCTGTGGTCGACGCAACCGTGCGCCTCGGTGCACCCGTACACCTGCGAAGGCGGCTAGCCCGGGCTCAGCGCGGAGCGTTCAGCTTGCGCGCAAACGCCGAGCCTGGAAATGCCTTGGCGAACGCTTCGGCGCGTCGATCTGCTTCGGCATCGCGGCCGAGCCCGCGCAACGCCTGAATTGCCAGCACTTCGCGCTCCTGGACGAGCACGCCGCGCGGAAAGCGCGCTGCGTGCTCGTTCGCGCGCTGCAGAGCGCGGCCAGGCGCCGATTTCAGGGCCGCGCGCGCTTGCTCTAGCAGCTCGGCCTCCGAGGGCTGCGCCGGGGGCGTCGGTTTTTCGACCAGCTTGGGGGGAGCCGGCTCGACGGCGAGGCTCGGCGTCGACTCGACCGGCTGCGACGCGCTGGGAAGACTCTCGGGCGGCGTTGTCGCGGCTGCTGGCGGCGGCGCTGGGGGGCGATCGATGATTGCGGTTGGTGCCGGCGGAGGAGGTGAAGACGGCGAAGCGGAGAGCAGCCAGGCTCCTCCACCGGCGACGATGAGCGCTGCGCCCACCAGGCCGAGCTTGATGCTCAAAGCCTTGCTGGCAGCGGGGACCGGGGCGGCCGGACCTGCAGGACCGAGCAACGGCCCTAGACGTTCAGCCAAGCGAGCGACTTGCGCGTCGGTTCCCACGTCGGCGCTGGCTTTCTGCAAGACCTCGCGCAGACCTGCGGGCGCCGTGGACGAATCGAGTAGCCGGGACGGATCAACCGGGTCGGTCATGCGTCGTCCTTTCTGGAGCGTTCCCAGGCCTCGCGTAGCAGGTCGCGCGCGGCGTGGAGCCTCGAGTACGCGGTCTGGAGCGGACAACCGATGACCTCAGCGACTTCGCGCATGGTGAGGCCTTCAATCTCGTAGAGCACCAGCACCGCTCGCTTGTCGTCGTCGAGCTCGCCCAGCAGCTGCTGCACGAAGGCGCGGGATTCGAGGCGCGTGTCGGCCTCGTCACCCGTGCGCTCTCCCGTGTCGACCGGCGGGCTGTCGGTGGCTCGCTCGCGCACCACGTAGGCGCGACGCCGGTGGTCCGACGCGACGCGCAAGCAAATGGCGTACAGCCACGTGCGAAGCTTGGAGCGCCCTTCGAACTCCGGCAACTTGCGGTGAACGGCGACGAACACCTCTTGCGCGACGTCTTCCACGTCGGATTCCCGAACGCCAAAATGGCGGAGGGTACGGATGACATAGCGAGCATGCTCATCGAAGACCGTTCGCAGGCTCGGCTGGGAATCGCTGGGATTCACCTTAACCAAGCCGCTCTCCGGGTACGTGGGGCCACGCGGCGCCGATTATTGCCAAAGCGCCACCTCCAGCCCGATCTCACCCAAAAGGGCGATAGGGCTAGCCTGGAAGAGCTGCGTCGCGTTGCGGCCTCCCGAGTGGAATCGGTCTCGCGCCAGCGGAACTTCGGCGCCAAGAAAGGCCCGACCTGAGACGGGCGCGAGGAGCCGCAGCTTGCCCTCCCCACCCGCCAGCAAGGAGAAGACAAGCCGCCGATCCTGCTGATTCTGGTCGAAGCCGTAGCCCTCGACGCTGAGCCACCCGACTTTTTGCCCTGCGCACAGGGACAACGCGACGCGCTGGCTTTGGTGCAACGCGGGACACAGCGCCAACTCCGCACGAAACAAGCGAAAGCGCGCGCCTGAGCTGGCGTCGCGCTCGGCGGTGGAGGGCCAGAAGCCTTCGCCCTGCAAGAGGATGGGAGGAAAGTGACGCGGCACCAGCTTCAAATAGAGTGCGACGCCAGGCGTGACGTCAGGCAAGACGCCCCAGGCGGCCACGGCGGCCGCGCCGACATCCACGCGCCAAGGCTCCCGCGGCGCGGCAACGTCGTCGGGAAGCGTGATCGGGGTTGGTGGCGGCCCTCGGTGTCGCGCTGCAGTCGGGGGCGCCGCGGGCGCGACAGCCGCAGGGGCAGCAGGCGCGGCGGGCGGCGCGGGCTCAGCCGGTACTTCGGGGTCCGGCGGCTGATCGACCAGCAACGCAACCGACAGAGTCAAAGCATCGTCGAGCGCCGAACAATGACCCGACGCGACGAGCGAGCGCGTTCCTCGTGGCGTGCCGTCGATACTCGAAAGCTCGATGCGCGCCTCCGTTTCTGCGCCTTGCCGAGCGAAGGTCACCACCACGCGCAGGCTGGCCTGCGCCGGCTGGACGAAAACGCGCCGCTTGAGGCGCTTTTCGACGCCACGCTTCAACGGCTCCGCTTGCAGGCACGCCTCCGCTCCCCTGCCCTGCTGGACAGTGAGCGCCACCAGGAGGGCAGCCTCGGTGAGCATGGACGAGGAAGCGTAGGCCAAGCGGCTGAAAGGTGTTTGATAAAATCGAGGAGACGCTCCCACGTAGCCGTCGATGCATCGCGCCCCACTCCTTGGTTCGACCGGCCGCCGAGCTTGCAAGGCGTTCAGTCTGATTCTGGGTCTCACGTTCGGTCTCCTGCCTGCTTGCAGCAGCGACAACGACGGGGGCCCGGCTCCGACCAACACCGGTCAGGCGTGCACGACTGCCGACCAATGTTACCCGGGCGTCAAAGCCGGCGAGCTGCTGGGCGAAGCGATCTGCCTCGACAAAGTGACCGACGGCTACTGCACTCATACCTGCGCCGTCGACGCTGACTGCTGCGCCGCAGCCGGTGAGTGCGCGGGAGGTCACGCCGAAGTTTGCTCGCCGTTCGAGTCGACCGACGCGATGTACTGCTTTCTCAGCTGCGAAGACGACGACCTCGTCAAGACCACGCTGACTGACGCCGACCAGTACTGCCACGCCTACGCTGGCGCCGCCTTCGGCTGTCGTTCCACGGGCGGCGGCTCCAAGAACCGCAAGGTTTGCATGCCCTAGCTCACCGCGCGCGTCGGCCTAGAAGGTACCGCCCAGGCCGACCAGCGGGGGAGAGCGCAGCTCGGTCTCTTCGACGCCGCGATCGCTGCGCAGCTCGGTCTTGGAGCCGCTGGTCATGATCAGGTACAGGCCCGGCGCGAGCAAGGCGACGCCGACGCCAGCGGTAATACCGCCGGCGATTCTCAGGCCATCTCTCTCGGCCAGACCGCCGGCGAGCGCCAGGAACCCACCCATGAACATCAAGCCGCCGCCCGAGCCCGCGAGCGAGATGCCCGTGATGAGCTTGGTTTGCCGACGCGTGTAGGCCCGAACTTCGAGGTTGCCGCTGCCCGCGAAGCGCTGAAGCTCGGGAACCTCCAGCGTTTGAAAATCGGGTCCTGTCTCGGTGCGCAGCTGATAGCTCTCGGAGGGGTTGACCCAGCGCGTGCAGGGCGTACGGCAAATGAATTGCTGATTTTGACGCAGCTCCCAAGCGCGGTCACCGTCCCCTGCCGCAAAGGTCACGCGCAGCGTGCCGCTGCCGCGGTCCTTGGCAAAGCGCGGCAAGGGCGCCAAGAAGGCCTGGATCGGCGAGCTGCAGTTCAGCTCCGGGTTTTCGTCGGTGGACGCCTTGCAGCTCTCGAAGTCGCCCGCTTCGCGTAGCAGGCTCTCGGAGCTATTTGTCTGCGCGCTGCCCTGGTAAGCGCCCGCACCAACGGACCCGCCCGCTTGCAAAGTCCCCCCCGAGTGCAGCTTGAAGCTGCCGATCGAGACGCCGACCAACAAGTGGGTGGCAGCCTGGCAGTCGCCGTAGTCGGGCACGTCTGCAGCGCTCGAGCCCTCCAGCACGTATTGCCCCGAAACCGACGTGCGCACGGCGAGGCGACCGGAGCGCGCTAGCTCGCCCTCCAGCGCCAGCGCGCCGAGTGGCAGTTTGGCGAACAGCTCGTCTTGATTGTGAATCTCGATCGACTCGGACGAGAGCGTCGTACGTTGCCAGCGGTAGCTGCCGCGCGGAGTGCAGCCCAAGATGGGTCGCATGCTGCAGCCGCTGAACTCGACGGCCAGCGCTCCCGAACGCAGGCGAGCCTGTAGGTTGGCCTTTTCGGCCGAAGACCACTCGGTGACGAGCGGGCTTTCGTTGCGCGCGGCCAGACCGCAGCGCGCCTGCGCATCGGGCAGCGCTGGCGCTTGCGCGCGCGGCAACTCGGCACCTCCGCCGCAAGCAATAGCCAGTAGCCCGCACGTAGCCAAGCACGCCGGAAGTCCAAGGGACCGAGCCATAACCCTTCAAGCTACCAACGAACCCGAGGCCGCGTCTATCGCGGCAAGCAAGGCCTAACGTCGCCGAAAACAAGCCATGAAGTAGCCGGCTGTCCCGATGCCATCGCAATAGCGATGGCTAACGTCGCCGAAAACGAGCCATGAAGTAGCCGTCTGTCCCGTGGAGGCCGGGTAGGAGCCGGACCGACGTCTTGCCCTCCACCAGCTCCGAAGGCAGCTCGGGAGCGTCGAACACGGCTGGCTCCAGCACGTCCGCCACGCGCGCCACGACGGCTTCGCACTCTTGCTCCAAGACCGAGCAGACGGCGAACAGCACGCTGCCGCCCACGCGAGCGCGCGACGCGGCAGAGCGCAGAATGCTCTCGGCCAGCGCCGCCAAGCGCGCTGGATCTTCGGCCTTCAGGCGCCGCAAAATCTCGGGGCGGCGACGCAGCGTGCCGGTGCCGCTGCAAGGCGCGTCGACCAGCACGCGATCGAAGTCGTCGGGTAGGCCGCCCTGACCAACGCTCCAATCGACCGCGCGCGTCTCGATGCTGGGTAAGCCGAGGCGCGCCGTGTCTTCCGCGAGCGCCTGCAGTTTTTCCGGATAAAGGTCGCAGGCCACGAGCTTGCCCGACTGCAAGCGCTCGGCCACGAGCGTCGATTTTTGACCGCGACCGGCGCAGGCGTCGAGCACCTTGTCGCCCGCTTTTGCGCCTAGGCCGAGCCCGATGGCTTGGGCGCCTTCTTCTTGAACCGTGAACACGCCCTCGGCAAATCCGGGCTTTTGCCGCGGATCTCCGGCGCCGCGCAGCAAGCGCGAAAGCGGCGAGACCTTGCCCTGGGGCAGCTCGCTCAGCCACTCGGGCAGCTGCCCGCCGAATCCAGACCGCAGCCGCAGGCCCGTGAAGGCATCAGCGCAGAGCAACGCCTGCGCTTCTTCAACACCTACCGACTTGACGAGATCTTGCCAGAGCCACGCGGGCACGGCTTCGCGCAGCGCTTGCGATTGTGTGAGCTTTTCTCCGGTCTTGGCCAGCTTGCGCAGCACCGCGTTGGCGAAGCCGGCAACGCGCGGCCCTCGCTCGCGCTTCACGCCGTTGACGCCCGCGTCGACCGCTGCGAAGGCCGGCACGCGATCGAGCAGCAAGATCTGGTATGCGGCTACCAAGAGGTGCGAGAGCACGCGCTCGTCCGAGACGCCGCGCGGCGCGTGCACGAACAAGCGAGCGCGCAGCACCGACTCGGTGCGCATGGTGCCGTAAGCCAGCTCGGTGGCCAGCGCGCGCTCACGTGCGTCCAGCTGCGGGTGCCGGCGCAACTCGGCGTCGAGCGCGGCGGCCACGTAAGCTTCGTCGACCAGCACGCGCTGCACGACCTTGGCCGCGATGGTGCGGGCGTTGGGCTGCCGGGGCGCCGACTGCGCCTCCGGAGCCGTGGGTTTGTCAGCCAGGGGTCGCTCCAGTCTGTCCGCGGATCACGTCACGCTTCTGAACGTCGTTACGGAAAGCGATGGCCATCAAGCCGAACAGGATGGCCATGCCAACGATGTGCGCGATCTCGCGCAAGCGCAGAGGCAGGGGCTTGCGCAGCACGCCTTCAATCGCAAAAAACATCAGGTGGCCCCCGTCTAGCACGGGAATCGGCAGCAGGTTGAGCAGCCCCAAATTGATGCTGAGCAGAGCCATCAGCCACACGAAATTGTCGGTGCCCTTGCGCCCCTCTTCGCCGGCAATCTGCACGATGGTGACCGGGCCCGACAGCGAGTCGAGGCTCAAGCGCCCCTGCAAGAGCCGCACGATGCACACCAGCGTGAAGCGCGTCACGTTCACCGTCTCCTCGACGGCCTTTTGGAAGGCGTAGCGGATGGGCGTCGGGTGCTCCACGCGCTCTTCCGGCGCCACCGGCAGCCAGTGCCCCTTCGGGCTCACGTACATCGAGAACGCTTGGCCGTGGTCGTCGACGAAGTCTTCACGCCGAATTTGGAATTTGCCGGTGCGCACGCGGCCGTCGCGCGCCGACTGATAGTCCACGCGGTGCTCTTTGTCGGGCGCCGCCAGCACGCGCTCGCAGAACGTGGACCAGGCGGGCACCTCCACGTCTTCCAAGCGCAAGATCTTGTCGCCCGGCCGCAGGCCAGCCTTGTACAGGTACGAATCCTGCGGAACCACCGCCAAGTACAGGTCGGCCAGCTCGATGCCAGCGCGCTCGTACAGCGTGCTGCCGGCGGGGTCGGGCGTGAGCGCGACCACGCCGGACTCGAACACCGCCATGTCGGCCAAGCCGCCCAGCGCGCCCGGCACGCCCACCGGGCGCATGTACGTAACGGGCAGCGTCTCGCCGGCGTTCTCGCTCAGAGCGTTGGTCAGGTCCATGAAGCGGCGCACCGGCATGCCGCCCACGTTCGTGATCACGTCGAAGGTGCGTAGACCCGCGCGGTACGCAGGCGAGTCCGGGTTGGGCACGCCGATCACCGCGGCCGGCGCGCTGGGTTGGATGCCGAGCGTGCCGACGCGCGAGGTCATGTCCAGCTCGCGCTGCTTCATGTCGAGCCGCTCGACCGACTCTTCGGTGGTCACCTCGACGTCGACCTGGCGATTGTCGCGAAAAACCCGCAGTTTCAGCGTTTTGGCGGGGCTGCTGCTGATGATGCGCTTCACCTCGTCGAACGTGGCCACCTCCTGGCCGTCGATCGACATGATGCGATCACCGGGGCGCAGCTTGCCTTCGGCCGAGTGCCCCGGCAGCACGATGCCGATGGTGGGCGGCAAGAGCGGGCCGTTGCCGACGAACACCCCGAAGTAGAGCAGCACCGGGAAGATCAAGTTCATGACCGGCCCAGCCAACACGATCACCACGCGCTTGAGCACCGGCAGCGACTCGAACGTGCGCTTGCGATCTTCGGGCAGCACCACGTCCGTCTTGGACGCCTCCAGCATCTTGACGTAGCCGCCGAGCGGCAGGAGAGAGATGCAGTACTCGGTCTCGCGCCCGCGCAGCTTCAGGACCTTGGGCCCAAAGCCCAAGCTGAAGGTGATGACCTTCACCCCGAACGCCTTGGCGAACAGGAAGTGCCCCAGCTCGTGCACGAAGATCAGCGAGCTGACGAGGATGACGGGGTAGAGGAGATCCATGCACGGGGGGCCAGCGGGAGGGCGTCACGAGCGCGAGCTGGACGCCCAAAACCTACGGGCCGGGAAACAAACGCGGCCGGAAGCTAGCACCGCCCTTCGAGGTCGCAAAACGTCCGGTCAAAGTCAGCGTAACATGCGTGAATCATGACAGCTGAAGCTGCACAGAGCGCGCGCGCCTCCGAGATCTCACTGAACCAGTTGATGTTGCCGGAGCACGCCAACGCGCTGGGCAACGTACACGGCGGCGTGATCATGAAGATGGTCGACGAAGCCGGCGCCATCGTCGCCATGCGCCACGCGCGCAAGCCCTGCGTCACCATCGCGATCGACTCGATGACGTTCAAGCAACCCGTGCACGTCGGTCAGCTGATGGTCTGCCAAGCGCGCGTCACCTACGTGGGCCGCAGCTCGATCGAGGTGCAAGTGCTGGTGCACGCCGAGAACGTGATGACGCGCGAGATCACGCACACCAACTCCGCCTACGTCGTGTACGTCTCGCTCGGCCCCGACGGTCGCTCCGCGGGCGCGCCGCCGTTGCTGATCGAAACCGACGAGGACCGCCGCTTCTTCGCCGAAGGCGAAGCCCGCCAACACCGCCGCACCGGCCGCTAACAGCAACCGCCAGTCACTTCACGATCGAGATTCACAGGAGGCGGGGAGGCGGGGAGGTCCGCGAGTTTTTCTTGGTTCGCGTCGCGCGACACCGTTCGTTGACTGCGCAGGTGCCGCTCGGAAACGTTCGTCTCGAACCCAAAAATTCTCGCCTCGCGGACCTCCCCGCCTCCCC
>DATAKF010000177.1:0-40741 GCA_036261775.1 Polyangiaceae bacterium
ATTTGGCACTTTAACGCCCCAGTTGGCGTCGTTGTACTCAGCGTTGTCCTTGCCCTTGTCGAACTCGTCGATGGCGTCGAAGATCTGAGCAAAGTTCGAGGCCCAGCCCATGACCTTGATGCAGTCGGCCTCGGCCGCGTCCTTCGTGTCGCCGATCCAGAACGCCGGCACGGGCGCCTGACAGGTATCGGCGTCCGCCTTGCCTGCCTTGTGGACGGCACAGGCGGGAGCGTCGGTCATGTTGCTCTTTACGATGTAGCCCTGAATGGAGAGGCGCTTGCTGGCGACCTCTTTGCGGTGAACGCGGCTACGGAGCGAGTAGCTGGCGCCCCAGACCGTCCAAGTGTCGCCGTTCTTGATCGGGCGCTTGGGCAGATTGGCCGCGGGGGGGAGGGCAGCCCTCACACCACTGTTGGCGCCGTGGGGCTTGTACGGCACCTCTTCTTGTCCGCAGCCAAGGGCTCCCAGGCAGAGGGCGGAGATAAGCGTTGAAATGGCGGCGGAACGGACGCTTTGCGACATTACTGAGGGCCTCCTCGAAACTTTCGCGACCTTAGCTTGCGTTACGCCGGCACTGCAAGACCAGGAATTGGGTTTTTATCGGCCCACATGACATGCTCGGGTGTCGGTCATGCGGCCGGCTGCGCCACCGGAATTTTAGCGAGTCGCGGCACTGCTCCACCTGCTAACTCCCAACCGCACAGCGCACGCGTGCGCTGGACTGCTAACAGCCAACCCTCCCCATGCCCCGGACGCTGTTCATCGGAGACGTTCACAGTTGCGCAGACGAGCTCTCAGACCTCGTCGACCGCGCCGCTCTCACCCGTGACGACCGGGTCGTCTTCACCGGTGACCTGCTGAGCCGAGGGCCGAAGCCCCATCAAGTGCTCGAGCTGTTCCGCCAGCTGGGCGGGCGCGCGCCGATCGGCAACCACGAGCACCGCCTCATCAAGGCTCATCGGGCGCGTAGCGTGGGCGAGAAAGAGCCTAAGCTCAGCTCGTCGCACCAAGCCATCGTCAGTGAGTTGCTTCCCGCCGACTGGGAGCTACTCGAGGGCTTGCCGCTGCTCGTGGACGTTCCGGAGCACGACGTGGTGGTTGCGCACGCTGGTATCGATCCGAGCCTGCCGCTCACCGAGCAGGATCCGTGGGTCTTGATGCACGTGCGCTCCATCGACGCGGACGGTAAGCCCTCCGAAAAGTGGGGCGAGCTGTGGGGTGCGCTTTACAAGGGCCCGAAGCACATCGTGTTTGGGCACAACGCGCGCAAGCACCCGCAGCTGCATCCGTTCGCGACTGGGCTCGACACCGGTTGCGTGTACGGCGGTCGCCTGACGGGCATGCTGCTCCCTGACGGGGCGTACCCGCCGCCGCCCGCCGATCGCGGAGATTGCCTGATTTCCGTGCCGGCGCGCGCCGCCTATTCCGACTACGGTCGCGGCCTGCCGGAGTAGCATGGCTCAGACGGCGCGCGCACCGTTGAGCCCGCTCGCCGCGGGTGAGCAGCAGCTATCGCGCGAGCTCGGCGGCTACTTGGTGCGCGTGCTGCGGCTGCGCGCGGGTGATGCGTTCGTGCTGTTCGATCCCGAAGCGGGTACGGAAGCCGACGCCGAAATGCTGCGCGACGTGCCGACGCTGGTGAGGGTTGGCGAGCCGCGTGCGGCTGCGCGCGTGACGAGGCGCGAGGTCGTGCTGCTGCAAGGCTTTGCCAAGGGCGACAAGCCCGAGCAGGTGCTGCGAGCTGCGGTCGCGCTCGGTGCCAGCGCGGTCACGTTCGTGCGCACGGAGCGCAGCGTCACGGGAGCCGAGCTGCGTCACGAGCGCCTGCGCGCGGTGATGCTCGATGCGGCGCGCCAATGCGGCCGCGGCGACTTGCCGACGTTGCGCGGGTTGCTCGAGCTTCAAGAGTCGCTCGCCGACGCCCGCGGCTTGCTCGTGCTTTTGGATCCGAACGCTGACGCTTCGCTCGTCGATGTGCTGCGTGAGACGCCGCGCGACCGCGCCATCACGCTGGCGGTGGGACCCGAAGGCGGCTTTGCGGAAGACGAGGCGGCCGCGCTCGAAGCCGCCGGCTTTCAAGGCGTGCGGCTCGCGCGGTTCGTCCTGCGCACCGAGCTGGCGGCCGTGGCGGCGCTGTCGGTGGTGGCGGCGCACGACTGAGCTGCGGGAGCTGAGCCACAGCCTGCGGCTCCACAGCCACAGGCCTGCTGGTAATAGCTTATTGATTACCTGCGGTTACGGATCGGCACCGCGGATGCAACCTGGGGCTCCACCATGCTGCTGGCCCTGATTCCCGCCCTGCTCTCCATCGCGCTGTTCGTGGCGACCCTGCGCCTGAAGCCGGGGAAGGCTCGCGCCACCGTCTTGCCGTCGCAGCCGCTACCCCGCTGAGACTGAACACCTTGTCAGGTGGGTGCGAGTGAGCCCCTACAAGAGTTCAAGTATTTTCTCAAGCTTTCGGCTGGCCGAGTTGTTGACAGGCTGATCCCAGACCTTTAGCGTCGCGGCAAGAAGTGGGAGAAAGTGGCGCGAAGTGCAGGAAGCGCCCAACTCCTCCCAAAACCTCATGTTCCGCGGGCAGTTCTCTCATTCGGTCGACGCAAAAGGGCGCGTCAGCCTGCCTGCGCGCTTTCGCGACGTGCTCGTGGCAGACGGCGACGCCCGCTTCGTGCTGACGCCCGCCGTGTTCGACCCCTGCCTGCACTTGTATCCCATGAAGGCGTGGGAAGAGTTCGAACGCAAAGTGTCGGAGCTGCCGAGTCTCGACGCAACGGCGATCCGCTTTCGCCGCTTGTACGTTTCGGCAGCGGTCGAGTGTGAGCTCGACGGCTCGGGGCGCGTGCTCGTGCCACCGCATCTGCGCGAGCGCATCAAGCTCGACAAGGACGCGCTGTGGGCAGGTATGGGGCGCACGCTCGAACTCTGGGCGAAGTCCTCGTGGGATGCGGCCCTCACGATGACCTCCGAAGAAGCGGACTCGTTCCGTGCTGCTCTGGAGCAACTGAAGATATGACGATGTCAGAGCTACCCTTCGATCCCAAGGCCAGCTTCACTCACCTCCCGGTGCTGCTCGAAGAGGTCATTTCCGGCCTCGAAGCAGCGCAAGGCGGCTTGTTCGTCGACGCGACGGCGGGCGGCGCCGGTCACTCGCGCGCCATCTTGGCGGCGTCGCCGAGCGTGCGCTTGATCGCGACCGATCGCGATCTGCACGCCGTCGACGTCGCGCGCGAGCGCCTGAGCGACTTCGGCGAGCGCGCCCGCGTAGCGCACGCGCGCTTCAGCGAAATCGCCTCCGTGCTGGACGAGTCCGGCAACGCCGAGGTCGACGGCATCCTGGCCGATCTGGGCGTGAGCTCGTTCCAGCTCGACACCGCCGAGCGCGGCATGAGCTTCCGTCACCAAGGCCCGCTCGACATGCGCATGGATCCTTCGCGTGGTGAAACGGCGCTGGAGCTAATCGAGCGCTTGGATCAAGACGAGCTGGCCGACGTGATCTACGAGCTGGGCGAAGAGCGCCGTTCGCGTCGCGTCGCGCGCTGCATCAAGCAGCAGCTCGCGGAGGGCACGCTCAACGACACCATCGAGCTGCGTCGCGCCATCGTGCGCGCCGTCGGCCCGCGTCGCGTCGGCGGCATCGACCCGGCCACGCGCACCTTCCAGGCTCTGCGCATGGCGGTGAACTCGGAGCTGAACGAGGTGTCAGCGCTGCTCGCAATGGCACGTACGCGGCTGCGCCCGGGCGGCCTGCTGGCCATCATCAGCTTTCACTCGCTCGAGGACCGCATCGTCAAGCGCGAGTTCCAGAACCGCTCGCTGTGGGCGCCACTGACCAAGAAGCCGGTGATCGCCACGGAAGCCGAGCAGGCTCAGAATCCGCGTTCCCGCAGCGCCAAGCTGCGCATCGCGCGCCGCCTGGCCCCGGGCGAAGGCGGTGACGCATGATGACGCTGCGTGCGGAGCGCAAGAGCGAGCGCGTGTTCTTGACGCTGTGGACGCTGGCGGTGCTCGCGGCCACGGCGGCGTTCGTGCTGCACCTGGGTCTGCGCGTGAAGAGCGTCGAGCTCGGCTACGAGCTGGGCCGCGAGCACGGCCGCGTCGCGCGACTGCGCGAGGTGAAGCACGTCCTCGAGCTCGAGGTCGCCAGCCACAAGACGCCGGAGCGCGTCGACTTCGTGGCCCGCACCTTGCTCGGCATGAGCGAGCCGACGGCGGATCGCATCTTGCCAGCGGGTCGTCGCCCCACTCCCGAGCCCGCGCAAGCTCAGGCCCAAGCTCCGGAGACCCAGGACCAGTGAACGTCCGCCGGTCCAAGCCCGCCCCCAAGAACGTGAGCGAGAGCGTCGAGACGCGCGCTCCGAACACGCCCGCGCGCGACCGCTGGATCCGCATCCGCATGGGCATTCTCTCGGGGTTTTTGGCGCTCGGGCTCGGCTTGGTCGTGTCGGCCGGCTACTCGTTGATGGTCGAAGACGGCCCGGCCTGGCGCGAGCTGGCGGAGAGCCAACGCCAGCGCCGTTTGCACGTGCTGCCCAAGCGCGGCGCCGTGTACGACCGCAACGGCAGCGCCCTCGCCGTCAGCGTCGAGGTGCCGAGCGTCAGCATGGACGCGGTCGAGCTGCTGCGTGGCGTGTCGCCCGGCCAGGTGCCGGTGGTCGCGCGCGACGCCGCCAACCGAATCGCGCAGGTGCTCTCGCTCGACGCGGCGCAGGTCGAAAGGCGCATCCTGCAGAAGCGTCGCTTTGCCTGGCTCAAGCGCCAGATCAGCGCCGAAGAGGCCGACAAGATCCGCGGCTTGGCCAGCGAAGGGCCGTTTCAGTCGCGCCTGCGCGGCCTGGTCGTCGAAGGCGAGGGGCGTCGCTACTACCCGCGCCGTGAGCTGGCGGGACCGCTGCTGGGTTTCGTGGCGCCCGACGGCGAGGGCAAAGACGGCCTCGAGTTCTCGATGAACGAGGATTTGAAGGGCCGCGTCGACAAGCTGACGGGCCTCCGTGACCGCTCCGGCCGCTTGCTGTTCTCGGACGGCATCGAAGACGAGCAAGCGCTGGCTGGCCACAACATCTACCTGACCATCGACCAAGGTCTTCAGTACACGGCCGAGCGCGAGCTCATGCAGTCGGCGCGCGAGTTCGAGGCGGCGGGCGGCTCGGTCGTCGTGGTCGATCCGAACAGCGGAGAAATCCTCGCGCTCGCGAGCTGGCCCTTCTTCAACCCGAACGATTACGGCGACGCAGAGCCGGCCGAGCGCAAGGAGCGCGGCGCCAGCCAGTCGTACGAGCCCGGCTCCAGCGTGAAGATGTTCACGGTGGCGGCGGGTCTGGCGGCGGGCGTGATCACGCCGACGCAGAAGCTGTACTGCGAGAAGGGCCTGATGCCCGTCGACAACGTCGTCATCCGCGACACGCACCCGGCGGAGTGGCTGACGGTCTCGCAGATTCTGGCCGTTTCTTCGAATATTTGCGCGGCCAAGATCGGCCTAGGGCTGGGCGAAGAGAAGCTGTACGAGGCGTTCCGACGCTTTGGCTTCGGTGAAAAGCCGGGCATCGACGTGCCGGGTGAGGCCTCGGGCACGCTGCGCCCGCGCGGCCGCGGCTGGGTGCAGGTCGAGACGGCGTCGGCCGCCTTCGGTCAGGGCATCAGCGTGACGAACCTGCAGCTGGCGATGGCCATGTCCGCGATCGCCAACGGCGGCGAGCTGTACGAGCCCATCCTGGTGAAGAAGATCACGACCGCCACCGGTGAGCTGGTGCGCGAGGCCGCTCCGACCGTGCGGCGCCGCGCGATTCCGGAGGGCGTGGCACGCACCGTGCGCGAGCTGCTCGTCGCCGTAACGGAGGGGCAGGGTACGGGTCTCGAAGCTGCCATCGACGGCTACCGCGTCGCCGGCAAGACCGCGACCGCGCAAAAGACCGACCCAGCGACGGGCCGCTACTCCATGGATAAGTTCACGTCGTCGTTCATCGGCTTCGTACCGGCGGAGAAGCCGGTGGTCGCCATCGCGGTGATGGTGGACGAGCCGATGGTCGATCACGCGGGCGGCAACGTGGCAGGTCCGATCTTCCGCCGCGTCGCGCAGATGAGCCTGAAATACCGCGGCCTCACGCCGAAGGGCACCGACCGGGCCGACGTGGCGGTGCTGGCCAAGAGCCCCGACCCGGCCAACGCCACCTACGCCTTGCTGCGCGAAGCCGCCGGCAAGAAGCCTGCGATCCAAGAGGTCACGCCCGGCAGCGGACCAGTGCCGGCTGGCAAGGTGCGAGTGCCGGACATGACGGGCTGGCCGGCGCGCGCTGCGCTCAAAGCCGCGCTCGACCTGGGCGTTTCGCCGAAGGTGTCTGGCACGGGTCTGCTCGTGACGCAGACGCCGTCGCCCGGCCAAGTCGTGGACAAGGGCGCCACGCTGTCGCTCGTGTTCGAGCCGGCATCATGAGAGACGCTGCGATGAACGCGCCTTCCGACTCCGCGAACGTGAGCTTGAACGAGCTCGCGGCTGCGCTTGCGGAGCACTCGGCGCGCGTCGTCGGCGACGGCAACGTTCGCCTCAGCGGCGTGCGCCAAGACTCGCGGCGCGTCGAAGCGGGCGAGCTGTTCGTCGCGCGTCAGGGCGGCAAGACCAGCGGCGCAGCCCACGCGCTGGACGCTGCCGAAAAGGGCGCGGTTGCGCTGATGCTGGAGCGCGGCGAGCCGCTGCCGGCGACGCGCTTGCCGGTGCTCGAGGTCACGAACGTGAAGCGCGCTTTGGCGCTGGCTTCCGAGATGGTTTACGGCTTTCCCAGCCGCAGCGTGGACGTGATCGGCATCACCGGCACCAACGGTAAGACCACCACCACGTTTTTGACCGAGCAGGGCCTGGTGGGGGCCGGTCTCGTGCCTGCGCGCCTCGGCACGCTGGGCTTCGAGATGGGCGGCCACACGTTTGGCGACACCCTGACCACGCCCGAAGCCGACGACATTGCCCGTTGCTTGCTCGAGGTCAAAAAGCGCGGCGGCACGCACCTGGTGATGGAAGTCTCCAGCATTGCCGTGGTGCAAGAGCGCGTGTCGGGCCTGCGCTTTCGGGCCGCGGCGTTCACGAACCTCACGCAGGACCACCTCGACTTTCACGGCACGCTCGAGGCCTACGCCGAGGCCAAGGCCCAGCTGTTCACGCAGCTGAACCCCGCGGCATCGATCGTTCACGTGGGTGACGCTTTCGGGCAGAAGCTCGCTGGGCGTATACGCTCCGGACTGCTCACGGTGGGCCGTAACGACGGGCAGGTACGGGTCGCGGAAGCGCAGCTTTCGGCTCGCGGCATTCGCGCCAAGGTCGTCACTCCGCGGGGTGAGTGCGAGCTCGTGAGCCCGCTGGTGGGCGAGCACAACCTCGAGAACTTGCTGGTGGCGCTGGGCATTCTGGTCGCCTTGGGGTCGCGTCCCACGCTGGCCGCCCAGGCGTTGTCCCAGGCGCCGCAGGTGCCGGGCCGGCTCGAGCGCTGTGAAGGCCCGGACGACGACGTGCTGGTGGTGGTCGACTACGCCCACACGCCCGACGCCTTGGCGCGGGTTTTGGCTGCGGTGCGCGCGCTCGGCCAAGGGCGTGTCTCGTGCGTGTTCGGCTGCGGCGGTGATCGCGATCCCAAAAAGCGCGCGCCGATGGGCGAAGCGGTGGGTCGCGGCGCGGACTACGCCTTCGTGACCTCCGACAACCCGCGCAGCGAAGCTCCGCAGGCCATCGTCGACATGATCTTACCGGGCCTGACCGGCGTTTCGGCGGCCTTCGAGGTCGAGCTGGACCGCGCGCAGGCGATCGAGAAAGCGATCCGCGTGGCGCAGCCGGGCGACGTCGTGCTGATCGCCGGCAAGGGCCACGAGGATTACCAGATTGTCGGCGCTGAAAAGCGTCACTTCGACGATCGCGAACAAGCGCGTCGGGCGCTGGCGCTACGGAGAGCGAGCACGAGCACGAGCAAACAGGAAGGCGGGAAGGCGGGAAGCCGAGAGTCATGAGTGCTCCGCTGCCTACCAACGACGTCGCGCTCTCTTTGGGCGATGTGATGCGTGCTACCGGCGGGGTGCTGGTGGGTGATCCGAACCTGCAAATTCGCGGCGTTTCTACGGATTCTCGCGCAGATTTGAGTGGCAAGCTGTTCGTCGCGCTGGTCGGCGAGCGCTTCGATGGACACGATTTCGCGGAGCAGGCGCGCGAGCAAGGCGCCGCCGCGCTGCTCGTCGATCGCGACGTGAAGACCATGCTGCCGACGGTGCGCGTTCCGTCTACCTTGGGCGCGTTGGGCGCGCTGGGCGCGCTGCGTCGTCAAAGCTGGGGCGGCAAGCTGGTGGCGGTGGCTGGCTCTGCGGGCAAGACCACGACGCGCGCTGCGCTCTCGGCCTTGTTCGAAGCCGTAGAGCCCGGCGCCGTTCACTACGTGCGCGGCAACTTCAACAACCTGATCGGCGTGCCGCTGGTGCTGCTGTCGCTCTCCGGGCGCGAGCGCATCGCGGTGGTGGAGCTGGGCACTAACCGTCCGGGTGAGGTCGCGGAGCTGACGCGGATGTCCAAGCCGGACCTCGGCGTGCTCACGCTCATCGGCTACGAGCACACTGAAGGCCTTGGTGACTTGGACGGCGTCGAAGCCGAAGAAGGCGCGCTGTTTGCCGCCTGCGGTATCGCGGTTGGCAACGGCGACGACGTGCGCGTGCGCCGGCAACTCGGTCGCGCGCAGGGCAGGCGAGTGAGCTACGGCCAGCAGGCTGGCGTCGACTACCGCTTCCGCGTGCTCGCCATGTCGGCCAAAGGCTCGCAGCTCGAAGTCGGACGCATGCTGGGCGGCCGCCAGGTTACGACGCGCTTTCACATCAGCACGTTGGGTGACGCCGGCGCCTACGCCGCCTGCGCAGCGCTGGCCGCTGTCGAGACTTTGCTCGAGCGCGAGGTCTCGGCCGACAGCTGTACGTCGGCTTTCGCGTCCGCGCTGGCCAGCGAGGCTGGTCGGCTGTGCCCGGTCGAGCTAACGGGCGGCATCTTGCTGCTCGACGACACCTACAACGCGAACCCCGAAAGCGTAGAGAGCTCGCTCAAGACCGCGCGACAACTGGCCGACCAACGCCAGGTCGACCTGTTCTTGGTGCTGGGCGAAATGCGCGAGCTGGGCGCGCTTTCCCCGCAATTACACCGACAGGTGGGCGAAGCCGCGGCAGCGCAGAAGCCGAAGCTGCTGGTCGGCGTTTCGGGTGATGCGCGCCTGCTGAGCGACGCCGCCCGTGCGCGCGGTACCGCGTGTGAGTTCGCGGTAGACTCTGCCGCAGCGGCCGAGCTGGTGCTCGAACGACTGACGGGACCGGCGGTGGTGCTGGTCAAAGCTTCGCGCGGCGTGCGCGCCGAGAAGGTCGTGGAGCGGCTGATCGCAGCCTTGGGGCAGGGACCCCAAGATCCACGAGACGGAGAGCGTGCGGCATGATGTACGAGCTTTTGTATCCGCTGAGCCACAAGATCGCGTGGCTCTCCTGGCTGAACGTGCTGCGCTACACGCCGTTCCGCGCCATCATGGCCACCATCACCGCGATGGTGATCTCGTTCTTCGTAGCGCCCTGGTTCATCCAGAAGCTGCGCGGCAAGCAGATCAGCCAGATCATCCGCGAAGAGGGGCCCGAATCCCACTTTGCCAAGAAGGGTACGCCCACCATGGGCGGCGCGCTGATTCTACTCAGTGTACTGGTGCCCACGGTGCTCTGGGCCGACGTGCACAACGTGTTCGTCGCCTCGACCGCGATCGTGACCGCCGGCTACGGCGCCGTCGGCTTCATCGACGATCGCATGAAGCTGATGGGCAAGAACACGCGCGGCTTGCCTGGTCGCTACAAGCTGCTCGGTCAGTTCACGATCGGCGGTTTCGTCATGTCTTACCTGTACTTGGGCAGTGACCTGCCCAAGGGCTGGTTGCTGATGCGCGACCGCCTGGCCATTCCGTTCCTGGCCTTCGAGAAGCACCCGGTGTCCCTGCCGATCTGGCTCTACATCTGCTTTGCGGTGCTGTTCGTGGTCGTGATGAGCAACGCCGTGAACC
This sequence comes from Polyangiaceae bacterium, assembly GCA_036261775.1. GTDB lineage: Bacteria > Myxococcota_A > Polyangia > Polyangiales > Polyangiaceae > PMG-095. The sequence goes on from DATAKF010000177.1 coordinate 10,041, forward strand.
TGACCGACGGGCTCGACGGCTTGGCGATTGGCCCGGTGATGATGAGCGCCGGGACGTACCTCATCTGGGCCTACGTGGCCGGCTCGGTGCTGTTCGGCCGCCCGTTGGCGCAGTACCTCGATATCGCGGGGATTCCCGAGATGACCGAGCTGTCGATCTTTGCAGCCGCCACCATCGGCGCCGGCACTGGCTTCCTTTGGTACAACACCTACCCAGCCCAAGTGTTCATGGGCGACGTCGGGTCGCTGGCGCTGGGTGGCGGTTTGGGCATGCTGGCGGTGCTGACCAAGACCGAGCTGCTGAGCATCGTGCTCGGCGGCATCTTCACGGTCGAGGCCGCCAGCGTGATCACGCAGGTCGTCAGCTTCAAGCTGTTCGGCAAGCGCGTGTTCTTGATGGCGCCCATCCATCACCACTACGAAAAGAAGGGTTGGCCGGAGCCGCGCATCATCGTGCGCTTCTGGATCATCTCGTTCTTGTTGGCTCTGGTCGCGCTCTCCTCGCTCAAGCTCCGCTGATGCAGATTTCAGGCAAAAAGGTGGTCGTCGTCGGCCTCGGCAAGAGCGGGATTGCGGCGACGCGCCTGTGCGCTCACTTGGGCGCGAGCGTGGTGGCGACCGACAGCGCGCCGGCCGAAAAGCTTTCGGCCGAAGTCCCGAGCCTGCCCGCGCAGGTAGTAGTCGGCGGTCACGCCGGGGTCGACTTCGCCTCGGCCGACCTGATCGTCGTCTCGCCTGGCGTACCCAACTTCGAGGCGCTGGTAGCTGCAGAGAAGAGCGGCGTGCCGGTGATTGGTGAGCTGTCGCTCGCGACCAGCCTGCTCGAGATTCCGCTGCTACTCGTCGGCGGCACCAACGGCAAGAGCACCACGACCTCGCTCCTCGGCGACATCCTCAAAGAAGCTGGCGTGCGCGCCTTCGTGGGCGGCAACCTCGGCACGCCCGCCAGTGAGGCCATTGGCCACAAGAGCTACGACGCCGCCGTGCTCGAGGTCTCGAGCTTTCAGCTCGAACGCGCGCCGGGCATCAAGCCCAAGGTGAGCATCCTGCTCAACATCACCGAAGATCACCTCGACCGCTACGCCACGTTTCAAGATTACGCCGACGCCAAGGGCAACGCGTTCGCCAGCCAGGGTGAAGGCGACGTCGCGCTGGTGCCCGAGGGCGACTACGAATGCCGGCGTCAAGCCAGCCGCGGCGCTGGAAAGGTACTGGAAATCGGCGGTGACGGCGCCGACTACGCAGTCGTCGGCCACACCATCATCGAGCAACGCACCGAACAGCGCTTCGAGCTCGGTCGCACCAAGCTGCATGGCCGCCACAACCACACCAACGCCGCCTTCGCGGTCGCAGCGGCGCGTGCCGTCGGCGTGCCGGCGCTGGCCGTGCAGCAGGCGCTGCTCGACTTCGTGCCGCTGCCTCACCGCATGGCGCTCGTGACCGAGCTCTCTGGGGTGCGCTTTTACGACGATTCGAAGGGCACCAACGTGGGCGCAGCGGTGACGGCTCTGCTCGGGTTGACCGAGGCGCGCGGCGTCCTGATCGCGGGTGGCCGCGACAAGCTCGGCTCCTACGAGCCGCTGATCGACGCTCTGCGCAAGAAGGGCCGCGCGGTCGTGCTGATCGGCGAGGCGGCCGACAAGATCGCGGCCGCCATCGCCGAAACGTACCCAGCCTTGACGGCCTTGCCGGTCGCGCGCGCCGCAGACATGGCAGACGCCGTGCGCCAAGCCTTCCAGCTGGCTCAACCGGGCGACGCGGTGCTGCTCAGCCCGGCTTGTTCGAGCTTCGACATGTTCAAAAGCTACGCGGATCGCGGCGATCGCTTCGCCGACGCCGCCCTCTCGCTGAAGAAGGAGCTGTCATGAGCTTTCTGCATGCGTGGACCTTGACGCGCCCGCGCGAACGCGGCGCCATGGACGTCACCCTGGCAGCGGTCGTGATCGCGCTGCTCGGGTTCGGCGTCGTGATGGTGTACAGCGCCAGCGTCATCGAGGCGACGGTCGTGTTCCGCGACCCGCAGTACTTCCTCAAGCGCCAGGCAGTTTACGCCGGCGCGTCGTTCGCGCTCATGCTGGTGCTGTCGCACATCGACTATCACCACTACAAGCGCTTCACGTACCCAATCTTGGGCGTCGTGACGGTGCTGATGGTCTTGAGCGTGATCGGCTTCGGTCACAGCGGCGGCGGCGCGGCGCGCTGGCTGGCGATTGGTCCGATCCATATTCAGCCCTCAGAAGCTGCCAAATTGGCGCTGATTTTGTGGCTGGCTTACTCGCTCGAAAAGAAGCGCGACAAGGTCAAGAGCTTCTCGATCGGCATGTTGCCGCACCTGATCATGGCCGGCTTCTTGATGATCTTGTGCTTGAAGCAGCCGGACTTCGGCGGCGCTTCCGTGCTGCTGTTCTTGACCTTCACGCTGCTGTTCGTGGCCGGCGCGCGGCTCGGCTACCTGCTGGGCGCCGGCATGCTGGGCGCGCTGTTCGCCGTGTGGGCCGTGCGCTTCACCGCCTACCGCTGGGAACGCATGTTGGCTTGGTTCAACATGGCCGAGCACCGGCAAGACCTGGCGTACCAGCCGTTTCAGGCCGTCATGAGCTTTGGCTCGGGGCAGACGGCTGGCATGGGCGTCGGCAAGGGCTTGCAGGTGCTGTACCTGCCGGAAGCTCACACCGACTTCATCACGGCCATCGTCGGCGAAGAGCTGGGATTTCTCGGGATTCTGGCGCTGTGCACGGTGTTCCTGGTGATCGTGGCGCGCGGCGTGCGCATCGCGCTCCAGGCCGAAGACGAGTACGGCCAGTACATCGCGATCGGCATCTCCGTGTTGTTCGGCGCTCAAGCGCTGATCAACATCGCGGTCGCGATGTCGATCTTCCCGACCAAGGGTTTGACGATGCCGTTCGTCAGCTACGGCGGCTCGTCCTTGCTGGTGTGCGCTTCGGCCATGGGCATCTTGCTCAGCATTTCGCGGCGCAGCGAGGCAACCGGCAACGTGCGAACCTCCGGCGACACGCTGCCGGCCGAAGCCAGCGCCATGCTGGTGACCGAAGCTGGCTTTGCGCCCGAGCACGCCGCCAAGGGCCGCAAACGCACCGCGGAGGCGCTGTCATGACGACGCTGCTGTTTGCGGGCGGTGGCACTGGCGGCCACGTGTTCCCCATGCTGGCCGTGGCAGACGCCGTGAAGGCGATCTTGCCGAGCGCGCGCCTGGTGTTCGTGGGCACCGACAAGGGCATGGAGACCAAGCTGGTGCCGGAGCGCGGCTACGAGCTCGAGCTGGTCAAGGTGCTGCCGATCCGGGGTGGGGGACTCGCAGGCGCGCTGCGCGGCATCGGGCGCGCTGCCGGCTCCATCCCCGACGCGCGTGACATCGTGGCGCGCGTCGCTCCGCGAGCCGTGTTTTCGATTGGCGGTTACGCGGCAGGTCCGGTGGCGCTCGCTGCGCGCACGCTACGGGTGCCGCTGGCGTTGATGGAGCCGAACGCCGAAGCGGGGCTCGCCAATCGGCTGATTGCGCCGTTCGTGCAGCGCGCTTACATCGCGTTTCCCGAGAGCCAACGCTACTTCAAGCCTGCCGTCACGCTGCAGACCGGCATTCCGCTCCGCCAAGGCTTCGAGCCCGCGCCGTACGTCACGCCGCGCGGCAGCCTCAAGGTGCTGGTGCTGGGCGGCAGCCAAGGCGCGAAATCGCTGAACGAAGCCGTGCCACGTGCCCTCTCGCACCTGGGCGAAACCGTGCACGTCGTTCACCAGTGCGGGCGCGCCCACGAACAGGCCGCGCGCGCCCTGTACGACGAGCTGGGGTTCGGAAGTCGCGCCCGTATCGCGCCGTTCATCGACGACATGCCAGCCGCGCTAGCCGCCGCCGATCTGGTGATCGGCCGCGCTGGTGCCGGCGCGGTGGGTGAGATCTGCGCCGTCGGCCGCCCCAGCCTACTCGTGCCGTACCCCTTCGCCGGCGATCACCAGAAGCTCAACGCTGACTCCATCACCCGCGAAGGCGCCGCTCTCTGGATCCCCAGCGCGCAGGCCACCCCCGTCCGGCTCGCCACCGAGCTGCGCGCCCTCATGGACCAACCCGAACGCCTCTCTTCCATGGCCGCAGCAGCCCGCCGACTAGGCCGCCCCCAAGCCGCCCACACCATCGCCCTCGACCTTCTCAAGCTCGCCGGCGTCGACCTCTCGTGCGCCGACGGCAGTGCGCCCTCGCCCCTTTCTCCCCTGGATCGCCTAACCAAGCCCGAAGGGCCGCCTACTTCCTCGCCCCTCACCCCTAATGCCCGAATGAGCGAGGTAGCCTAGATGTTCCGCGGACGCGTCAGACACGTTCACTTCATCGGCGTGGGCGGCATCGGCATGAGCGGCCTGGCCGAAATCCTGCGCACCCTCGAGTTCGACGTTTCGGGGTCGGACCTCCGCGAGGGCGAAAATACCCGCAACTTGCAGCGCCTGGGCGTCCGCATCGACGTCGGGCACCGCGCCCAGAACGTCCACGGCGCGGACGTCGTCGTCTTCACCAGCGCCGTCAGCCCCGACAACCCGGAGCTGATCGAAGCTCGGCTGCACGGGATTCCGGCCATCGCCCGCGCCGAAATGCTGGCCGAGCTGATGCGCGTGAAATACGGCATTGCCATCGCCGGCTCGCACGGCAAGACCACGACCACGTCTTTGGTGGCGACCATTCTGCGCGCCGCCGGCTTCGATCCGACCGTGGTGGTGGGCGGCCGCATGGCGTCGCTCAGCTCCAACGCCCGCTTGGGCGCCGGTGATCTACTGGTCGCCGAGGCCGACGAGAGCGACGGCTCCTTCTTGCGCCTGACTCCGACCATCGCGGTCGTCACCAACATCGACGCCGAGCACCTCGATTTTTACGGCACCCACGAGGCCGTGAAGGAAGCGTTCGTAGCCTTCCTGGAAAAGGTGCCGTTTTACGGCCTTTCCGTGCTCTGCCTCGACCACCCGCACGTCCAGGACCTGCTGCCGCGCATCCACCGGCGGCACGTGACCTACGGGCTTTCGTCGCAGGCCCAGTATTCGGCCCGAAACATCAACTTCCGTGGTCTTTCCACCAGCTTCGTCGCGTACCGCCGCGGCGAGCCGCTCGGCGAGTTCTCGGTGCGCATGCCCGGCCAGCACAACGTGCTCAACACCCTGGCGGCCATCGCGGTAGCCGACGAGCTGGAAGTCCCGCTCGACGTCATGAAGGAAGCTCTGGCCACCTTCCACGGCGTGGCCCGGCGCTTTACCATCGTCGACCAGGTCGAAGGCGTCACGCTGGTCGACGACTACGGCCACCACCCGGCCGAAATCGAGGCCACGCTGTCGGCGGCTCGCAACGCCTACGACAAGCGTGTTTTGGTGGCTTTTCAGCCCCACCGCTACACCCGCACCGAGAGTTTGTGGGACGATTTCACGCGCTCTTTCAACAAGGCCGACGTGGTCTTGGTCTGCGATATCTACGCGGCTGGCGAAAAAGCCATTCCGGGCATCAGCTCGGAGCTTCTGGCGAAGGCCATTGCCGAGCACGGCCACGGCGCCGTCCGCTACGTGCGTGACCGCTCCGAGCTGGCAGCGGAGTTGGCCCGGATCGCCAGGCCGGGCGATGTCGTGATCGCCCTGGGCGCTGGCGACGTGAACAAAGTGCTCGCTCCCGTGGCAGCCGACATCCGGGCCCGCGCCGGAAAGGGAGCCCCTTGAACCAAAAGCCCAAAGCTGCCCAGCACGGCGCTGTCCGTGCCCCCGAAGAGTCGTTCTCGTTCGAAGACTTCTCGGAGGAAGCGCCAGCCTCGTCCGGATCTCCGGCCGAAGCGACGGGCGGCTCGGGCACTTGGGCCAAGCTGGCCACCGCCTTGCGCCTCGGCCTCGGGCTGGCGCTCGTCATCGGAACCTCCGTTTCAGTCGCGTACAGCGTCCGTCACTACGCCCTCACCAGCCCGCGCTTCTCGATTCAGGAAGTGAACCTCCTAGGCGGCAAGCGCGTCTCGCCGCAGCAGGCTCAGGAGCAGGCCGGGGTCGTGCTGGGCTCGAACGTGTTCGCCTTGGACACCGCGCTGGCCGAGCGAAAGTTGCTCGAAAATCCCTGGATCTTCGAGGCGCGCGTCACGCGCGACCTGCCGCGCTCCCTGCGCATCGAGATCAAAGAGCGCGACGCCGCCGCGCTGGCCGTCTTCTCGGACCGCTTGTACCTGGTCACCGCTCAGGGGGAGCCCTTCAAAGAGCTCGCCGCCGGGGACCCGTCCGACTTTCCGTTGATCACCGGGGTCTCGGTCGAGGGTCTGAGCCGAGACCGTCCGCGCGAGATCGACCGGGTCAAGGTCGGCCTCGAGGTGCTCGAGCAGTACAGCCGTGTGACGCTGAGCAAGACCCAGCCCGCCCAAGAGGTCCATCTGGCGGACTCGGGCGACGTGGTGCTGACGGCCGGGAAAGAAGCCATCACCTTCGAGCTCGGAAAAGACGCCTACCGCCGCAAGCTTTTGATGGGCGAGCAGGTGGTGGGGGAGATGCGGCGCAAGGGCCGCTCGCCCGGGATCGTGTTCCTCGACAACCAGGCACACCCCGAACGGGTTGTGGTGAGGATGCGATGAGCCACAAGGGTAGGTCCATCGCGCACCAAACGACGGCTAACGCCTTGATTTCTTGCGCTGAAACTTGGCCAGCCAAAACGCAGCATGGCAGCGTCGGCCTCAGCCTTCAGACGGTCTTTCCGGCCTCTGATCCGAGCTTTCAGCCATGAGAACCCCCGTCACCCAAAGCGAAATCGTCGTCGGCCTGGACCTGGGTACCACCAAGGTTTCGGCGGTCGTCGGTGAGGTAGATGCCGACGGCATCACGATCCTCGGGGTCGGCAACGTGCCGTGCCGCGGCCTGCGCAAGGGCGTCGTCTCGAACATCGAGTGGACGATGCGCAGCGTGCGCGAAGCCATCGAGGCCGCCCAGACCATGGCCGGGGTCGAGATCAAGACGGTTTACGCCGGCATCGCTGGTAGCCACATCCGCAGCCAGTCCTCGGATGGCGTGTGCGCCATCGCTGGGCGCGAGGTCACGCGCACGGATCTCGACCGCGTGCTCGAAGGCGCGCGCGCGATTCCGGTCGACGCCGACCGCATGATTTTGCACGCACTGCCGCGTGAGTACGTGGTCGACGCGCAAGACGGCATCCGCGACCCGGTTGGCATGAGCGGCGTGCGCCTGCAAGCGCGCGTCAACCTCGTGACGGCCGCTACCTCGTGCGTCCAGAACGTGATCCGCTGCGTGGAGCGCTGCGGCCTGACGGTCGCCGACGTGGTGCTCGAGCCGCTGGCCAGCGCCGACGCGGTGCTCAGCGAGGACGAGAAAGAGATCGGCGTCGCCGTCATCGACATCGGCGGCGGCACCACCGACCTGCTCCTGTACGCCGACGGCGGCATCGCGCACACCTCGATCATCCCGGCTGGTGGCAACAACATCACGAGCGACGTGGCCGCGGGCCTGCGCACGCCGATGGCCGAGGCCGAGCGCCTCAAGCGCAACTACGGCTGCGCCCTGGGCCGCATGATCTCCGACGAAGAGGAGATCGAGGTGCCGGGCGTAGGCGGGCACTCACCGCGCCGCGTCGCGCGCCGTCTGCTCAGCGACATCATCGAGCCGCGCGTCGAAGAGATCTTCGCGGAGGCACGCCGCCGCATCGAGGAGACGGGCCTGCTCGAGCAAGTCAGCTCCGGCTGCGTGCTCACGGGCGGCGCCGCGCTGATGGAAGGCATGGTCGAGTGCGCCGAAGAGATCTTGGGCATGCCGGTTCGGCTGGGCTTTCCGGTCGGCGTCAAAGGCATCGTGCAGCTGGTGCAAGGGCCGCAGTACGCGACCGGCGTGGGCCTGCTCCGCTACGGCGCGCAGCAGCTGGCCGATCGCGCGCATCAACATCAGCAGCAGGCGCCCGCTCGCGGCCGCATGCAGAGCCAGCCGGACGAGGCCGAAATGGCCGCAGAGGCCGGCGGCAAGAGTGGATTTTGGAGCTGGTTCCGCGCGGCTTTCTGAAGCGCGGACCTCGGCTCTAGTTAACGATACTTGGCTTACGACACTACCCAAAACGAAGACACGAAGAACCCAAAACGGACGACACGCTAGCAACGGCGCAGCCAGCAATGGCTAGGGAAGGCAGTCCCGAAAACGCAAGAGTCAGCGAGTTGGACGGGCCCGGGAGGCAAGGGACCCAATGAGTTTCTCAATCGAATTTGCAGACGAAGCACGCGCCTACAACGCGCGTATCAAGGTCATCGGCGTTGGCGGTTCCGGCGGAAACGCCATCAACACCATGATCCACTTCGGCCTCGAAGGCGTCGAGTTCATCACGGTGAACACGGATGCACAGGCCCTCGGCAGCAACTCTGCCGCTGAAAAGATCTCCATCGGCGCCAACGTGACGCGCGGCCTGGGTGCTGGCGCGGATCCGGAGCGTGGTCGCAAGGCCGCGCTGGAAGACGTGCAGCGCTTGAAAGACGTCGTGCAAGGCGCCGACATGGTGTTCGTGACCGCCGGCATGGGCGGCGGCACCGGCACCGGCGCGGCCCCCGTGATCGCGCAGCTGGCTCGCGAGGCTGGCGCGTTGACCGTCGGCGTCGTGACCAAGCCGTTCGGCTTCGAAGGTCGTCAGCGCGCTCGCCGCGCCGAGCAGGGCCTGATCGCCCTGACCGAGCACGTCGACACGCTCATCACCATCCCGAACGAGAAGCTGATGACGCTGGCCGACGCGGACATGACCTTCGTCGAAGCCTTCCGCAAGGCCGACGAGGTGCTGTTCCAGGCCGTCAAGGGCATCAGCGATCTGATCATGCTCGACGGCATCGTCAACGTGGACTTCGCCGACGTGCGCACCGTGATGGCCGGCATGGGCCGCGCGCTCATGGGCACCGGTTGCGCGAAGGGCGAAGGCCGCGCGCGCTTGGCAGCCGAGCAGGCCATCTGCTCGCCGCTGCTCGACAACATCTCGGTGGAAGGCGCCACCGGCGTGCTGATCAACGTGGTCGGCGGCCCCGACATGAAGATGCGCGAAATTCAGGAAGCGGCTTCGCTCGTCCAAGAGCAAGCGCACGAAGACGCCAACATCATCTTCGGCGCCAGCATCGACGAGACCATGTCCGACACCTTGAAGGTGACGGTCATTGCCACCGGTTTCCAACACGCCGAGTCGGAGATTCCGGTCGAAATCTCGCGCGAAGTGCGCCGCCCCAGCCAAGCGCAGGCCGCTTCGGTGGTGCCGGCGCCGCGCTCGCAAATGGCGTCGCGCCCCGAGCTGCGCGAGGCCCTGCCCGCGCTCTCGACGCGCCGCCCGCAAGCCCCGGCCATCCAGGTGCATGCTGCCGGCAGCCGCGACAGCCAAATGTCGCTGCCCGTCCGCGACCGCATCACGTTCCCGTCGAACCTCGACACCGACTGGGACACGCCTGCCTTCCAACGCCGCCAAAACGGCTGAAATCTGCAGCCACGGTTCTCCCAGGACCGTGAGCTGATCGTTACGGGTTACTTCTAGTTTTGGGTATGTACGTGTGTGAGAACGCCTCGGCCCCTCCCAGCCGGGGCGTTCGTTTATTTTCTTTGTCACCTCCGCACTTCGCAACGGCGTCCTGCGATTGTGGTGACCAGTAGCGCAGTCTTGCGCCCGGCCTCGCCGGGTTTTGCTCACTCCGGTCGTCTGTGGTGGATCGTGATCTGCTCTCGCCAAAGTTGGGTGAACTCGATCTGGCTCGCGCTTTGCGCGAGCTCGTGACGTAAAGACTCTATGAGCTAGGTGCACAGGAGCAGCACGTGAAGCGCGCGGGCAGCAGGTGAGCGCGCGGCAGTGGACCGGCCGCTAGAACCCGCAGGCTTGGTCAAAATCACCCCGGAGGGTAATTGTTTGGCAGATGCCGGCGACGCACTCGAAGGCGGGGTGGCAGCGGGTGTTGGGGGCGGTGCAGGGTTGGCCAGCGACGTGCAGCTCGATGCAACGTTTGTCGGTGCAGTCGCTCACCGTCGGGTCCGCGCAGCCGCACTGGCTCAAGCCCAGACAGTCGTGGTGGTTGCCGCAGCTTTCACCGGTTCTGCCCGGGCTCTTACACACGTGCGGCGTGGTGAGTCTGTCGCAGTGCAGGCCGTCGGTGCAGAAGCCAGAATCGGGGTTGCCTGCGACGGTGATGCAGGGCTCGCCGACTTTGGGGTAAGCCTTGCACGTGCCGTCCACCACACCTCCCGCGACTTCGCAGGTGGAATCCATGCAGTGGAACTCACCCAGGCTGCCCAGCCCGCAAGGCTGACCCGCGGTGGGGAGCGGTTTGCAGGTGGAGTCGGCCGCGCAGTAGTTGCCGGTGGAGCACACGTCGTCGGGGCACGCCTCGTTGACTTTGGGTTCCAGCGAGCAGATGCCGCCGCCCAAGCCGTCGAGCTTGCAGAAGTATCCGGAGACGCAGCCAGTAAGCTCCGTGCAGCCCTGATTGGCGCCAGGCGTCTCACCAGGCCCGATAATCGGCGCTTCGCACAGGGAAGTGTCGGTGTTGCACGTCGTGCCAACCTCGCAGTGCACGTTTGGATCTGCGCAGCTCTCGCCCTCGACGGCGCGGATGCCGCAGCGGCCGCAGGTGTCCGAGTCGCTGCACGACAAACCGCTGCACTGGGACACGAATAGACACCGTTCGCCCGGCAGGCGCGTGCCGGGCGTCACGCAGCTTGGCAGCTTTTCGACGCGCACCTGCTCGCAGGGCAAGGTCTGGTAGGTTGCGGCGCACTCTTTCAGCACTTCGACGCTGCGCGTGGACCCAGGTGAGAACGTCACGTCGGGGCAACCGAGCGTCGCTACGGTGCAGTTGTAGAAGCCGCTGTCGGAGCACTCACCGCGCCGCGAACACACTGCCCAAGCGTACGCGATGCAGGCTTCACCTGGCGTGTTGCCGAGAGTTACGCCAATGGAGTTGCTGGCTCCGGCCACGCCGCCCGTGCTGCTGCCCGAGGCGCCCCCTAGCGCGCCGCCAGTGCTGCTGCCGCTCGCGCTGGCGTTGCCGCCAGCCGTGTTGCCGCCTGTACCGCTGCCTTGCCCGCCGCCCGTGCTTGGGCTTGTCGGCTTTTCCGTGCTGCCACAACCCCAAACCAAAAGCAGCACGCCCAGTGTTCTCGCCCTCATGATCGCAGCCCTCCGGCGAAGGTATCTGGAACCGGATTCATGCAGAAAGCTTTTCGAACGATGTCCGACCAAGGCGGCTGCCTCCGCCGCAGCCGGCCATGAGCAGGAGGCTCGGCGCCAGCGAGGTGCTTTTGTAGCAAGAACGTTCTCGGTTGGACGGGCGGCAACGTTGACCCCCCTCAAATTGCTTGGCGATACTCGCATGCTCCGTTTTTGGGGCGCAGGGAGTGCGGCATGTCATTTTCTCGAAGCGCGGCGTTGTGCGGTTTGCTGGGGCTAGCGGCGTGCAACAACAGCAAAGCCGGGGCGGAGGCTAGCCAGCCCGTGGCGAGCGCAGCTGCTGCAGCTCCGGAAGCCCCGGCAGCCAAGCCGGTGGCCTTCAGCGAGCTGACCCTCGAGTTTCTGCCCGGGCCCGAGGTTGCGCCGCGTCTGCTCGGCGGCGTCTTGGACCTGAAGCTGAGCGACTTTCCGACGCGCTTCAGCAAGGCCGGCAGCGCGCGCGGCGGCGCGGCTCTGGCGCTGGTGCCCAACGGCATCCTCGATCACGGCTACCGTGACGCGCTCGCCATGTTCGCGCCGAACATTCAGCTGCACGCCTTGCTGATTGGCAACCAGGACCTGCACTCGCTCTTCGTGCTGGCGACGCCGTACACCAAGGCCCAAAACGAAAAGCTCTTTGACGCTTGGGAAACGCTGATCGACACGGCAGATCCTTCCGCCACGGCCGACGATCATCGCGCCATTTACACGGGGCTCGGCTTGTTTGCGGGCAAAGTGGTGGGCACGAAGGTGTTCGAGCACAAGGGCCGTCGCTACTTGGTGGCGGCGCGCCTGGTCAAAGGCAAAACCGAGCTCACCTTCGCGATCGAGCCGTTGCCGGCTCCTATCTTGCCGCTGATGCCGCACTCCGTGTACGTGCCCGACGGACAGGTTGGCGCGTCTAGCATCGAGATGTTCGTCGCGGTGATGCAGCAGGCCAGCTACGGCAAGACCTTTCGCGAGGCGCTCGCGCTGTGCCAAGAGCAAGGTCTCGACCTGTGTACCGATCCGCAATGGCGACGCGCTTGTAGCCTGGCGCCGGAGCTGAGCGGCGTGGAGACGTGGACAGCCAGTTTTACCAGTGGTTACCAGCAGCTCCAGGCACGTGGTGGTGGCCAGGGCTGCGAAGCTGGGGGCGGGGCGCTGTCGACCGAAACCCGCCCCGCGCGCGGCGGCATGTGTTGCACCCGCGCTATCGCCCTCTCGGGTGACGCGCGGGCGGCTCGCGCGCCGGCGGTGGCGGTCCGGCTGTTCGAGCGTGGCGTGAACTTGAAGAGCGACGAGCTGCTGACCCGTTCGTTGTCCCCTGTGCTCAGCGACTACTACCGTACGAGTGACGTGCCGCGCGACAAGGTGCTGCAGATGTCGCTGCAGTATTTGCAAGCAACTCCGGGCGCTTACAGTATGCACGACAGCTGCGCGTTCCAGTCGGTAGATGCCGGCGGCACGGCGCTCCTGCAATGTGTCCACACGACCTTGGCCGGTGACAAGGCGATGGTGACGCGCTCCGACTACGGCGTCGGCCCGGAGGGCCTCGTCTCGGTGCGCGACCCGCTGATCTTGCGGAAACGCGCGCCGTTCTAAGAACCTGCGTCGTTGCGCTCAGCCCCGCGCGGGAACGCGGGACTGGTTACTCGGCGGGCGCTGACGCTTCGGGTAGGGGCACGACCGCGGCGCCGTTGGTGACGGCGGGCGGGGAAGTGTCGGTGGTGTCGTTGCGCGCCAGCTTCTCGATCTGACCGTCACGCTTGCGCTTGTGCACGAACAGCTGTGGCGGCGAGTTGGCGGCGGGGACGCCGCGGCGCGACTTGGGAGCGCGCAGGCCGTCGAAATCGAGCGGGAGCTGGCGCACCGGGCGCTTGCGGGTGGCTTCGCGCAGCCGGCGCCGCTCGGCCTCGAGCTCCTGCTTGAGCGCGATCCGCTCTTGCTTCAGCCGGTCATGCTCGACCTGGCGCTGTTCTTTTTCGGCCATGCGCTCGGCCTTGATGCGCTCTTTCTCGGCCAGGCGAGCGGCGCGTTTCTCTTCGCGCTTACGCTGCTTGTCGAGCTTCAGCTGCGCCTTGGCGGCGGCACGCTGGGCCTTCTTTTCGGCTCGAAGCTGGGCTTTGGTTTGCTTCTGGTTGGAGCGCGTGGCGACGGCCAGGGCGCGTTCCATCTCGACATCGATGTATGCCCGCGCGATTTCCAGCAGGTCATCGGCAAAAGCGTCGATGAAGCGGTCAAAGATCCGCTCAACGTCTGACATTTACGGCCTCACACATGCGTTTCGTGCTCTCGCATCCGGAGTGCGTGAGCATCCGAACGGATACGTTCTTCTGGTTTCTGACTCTCACTAACGCAAGGGTCACTTACGAACTTTCATTCCTACTTACGGCTCGCTGCGAGAATTCTTTCGCTGCGACCAGTCCCGCCACCACGCGCGCCATGGGCATCGCGCCGTGTCTACCTACTCTTTGGCGTTATGCTAATCCCCGCGGGTCGTCAAGCAAGTCCTCACGTGAGTCCCACAAAAGGTGTGGTCTCAGAGCGGCACAAAGCCCGGGAATAGCGTACCCCTGCTGCGGTTGTAAGGCTGCCTGCGAGCGCGCAATTTTGCGGCAAATTCGCGTGAGCATTTCACTCCTGAGAGGGAGTCCATTGCAGAGTTGCGTGGTTGTGTAGGCGCGGCGCCAAGCAGATGCGGTCGCTGCCCGAGCGCTTGCCGGAAACTAAGACAGCGTTGAAGAGCGCCATTTGCCCACATAGGGAGTCGCGAAGGTCCGTGCTAGCCTCAGTGTGGCTTTTCGCGCCTATTGCGGCGTCGGAAGCTCGCCATGGCCGTGGACATCAAAGTCGCCACTGAGCGCGCAGAGGCGCGCATCGGGTCCGTCATCAAGGACAAATGGCGGCTCGATCGCTTGTTGGGTGTTGGAGGCATGGCGTGCGTGTACTCCGCGACGCACCGCAACAAGAAGCGCGCCGCCGTGAAGATGTTGCACCGCGAGTACTCGACGGATTCGTCGATTCGGGAGCGATTTTTGCGTGAAGGCTACCTCGCCAACTCGGTGGGCCACCGCGGTGTGGTGACGGTGGATGACGATGACATTGCCGAGGACGGCACCGCCTTCATCGTCATGGAGCTGCTCGATGGTGAGACGCTCGAACAACGTTGGCGGCGCAAGGAACAACGTTTGCCGCTCGAGGAAGCCCTCGCGGTCGCTGATCAAGTGCTCGACGCGCTGGCCGCAGCTCACGAGAAGGGCGTCGTGCACCGGGACCTCAAGCCCGAGAATCTGTTTCTGACGCGGGATGGCGTGGTCAAGCTGCTCGACTTCGGCATCGGCCGCTTGAAGGAGATGAAGGGCGTTTCCACCAACACACTCTCGGGTGCCACGATGGGTACGCCTGCGTTCATGGCGCCCGAGCAGGCTCGAGGCCGCTGGGAGGAAGTTGACGGTCAGACGGACCTATGGGCCCTCGGCGCGACCCTGTTCACGCTCTTGACCGGCAAGTACGTGCACGAAGGCCAGACGGTCAACGAGACGCTGGCTTTGGCAGTCACGCAACCAGCGCGCCCCATCAAGACGGAGCGCCCTGACCTGCCCGCGCGGGCCAGCGCGCTCATCGACAAGGCTCTTGCCTACGCCAAGCCGCAGCGTTTTGCCGACGCGCGTGCCATGCAAGCGGAGGTTCGCCTCGTGTACGCGGCGTTGGCAGGCGGCGACGTCAGCCGGGCTGCCCAGCTATCGGTGCCTGACCCGGAGCCTTCCGCGACCGCTCAACGGCTAGCTGCGTCAACGGATCCGCGCTTGCGCGCGACGACGGCGCGCGGCGTCTCCGCCTCGGGGCTGCCAGCGCCGCTGCGCGAGGCGTGGCAGGTGCCGCGCAACCGCCGGCTGCTCCTGGCCGGTGGGGGAGTCAGCTTGCTGTTGCTGCTGGCCGTGCTGGCGCGCAGCTGCGCTGGGGGTGAGCCGGAGGTGGCGCGCCTGGGCCCGGCTCCAGCAGGCGCACAGCCGCTGGCGCCCACTGCGACGCCGTCTACAACGGCTCCCGAGCTGGTCAGCGCGGCTCCTCCAGTGTCGATCGACGCGCTGCCGCGCGAGCACAAGAAGAAGCCAGGCGAGGGGCGTCCAGCAGCTGGCGCAGCAACGCCGGCGAAGAAAGACGATCCTTTCGCTCGCCGGCGTTGAAAGCCGCGCTTCGATTGTCGCGAGATTACTGCGTGCCGCCGGTGCCCGCCGCGGCACCACCGGTGCCCGCCGCCGTGCTGCCGCCGCCGCCGCCGGTGCCCGCCGTCGCGCTGCCCCCGCTGCTGCTGCCCGCGGTGCCGCCGCCCGTAGAGACGTTGCCCATCTCGTCCTTGGTCAGGAAGCGCATGCCGTCGACCCAGACGTCGAAGCTGGTGCCGTCGCCCGTGGTCACGGCCGAGTCGTGGTTGAACGACAACGTGATGTCCCGCAGACGATTGGCGTTGAAGGGCAACGTCGAGCCGAGGCCGTAGGTGGCGGGCTTGAAGTCGGCCCACGCGATCTTCACTTCGGTCCACTCCGCCGAGATACCGACGACCGCGCGATGCGCGCTGTAGCACTCGGAGCCCACGACCTTGTCGTCACAGCAAGAACCTGCGCCGGGCAGCACGTCGGGCATGCGCGCCAGCACCATCAGCTTGTCGGTGCCGTCTTGCGTGATGGCCGTGCCTTTGATCCAGAAGGCAACGCCGCCGTAGGCCGAGGCGTCGAACGAGGCCGTCGTGCCGTTGAGGATCGCGGCCAGAGCGGCGCCCCAGCCGGTCAGCTTGGAACCCTGGACGTGCAGGGCCTTGCCCGTGTGGCCGCCGTCGGTCGGAGCCAGCGCTGCCGTGCCGGCAGGCGTGATCATGCCCATCGGGCTGGTGTCCTTCGAGAGGTCCCACGAGCCGCTGCCCACGCCGCCGGGCATGAACATGATGTTGGCGCCGTCGATCTCGTCGATGACCGTGTTGGTGCCGTCGCCCTTCTTGGAGCCCGGCACCGGCGTGCACGCTCCGGCACCGCCGCTCGCGCCGCCCGTGCCGCTGCCTGCAGTGCTGGTGGTGCTGCCCGCTTGAGCCGTGCCCGAACCAGCCGTGCCGGTCGTTCCGGCCGAGGTGCTCGAGGTGCCTGCGGTGCCGTCGTCGCGACTTCCGTCGCTGCCGCCGCCGCAAGCGCCCACGAGGGCGAAACACACGCTAGTAGCCCCAAACAGGAAAATCGAAGTCGCGTTCCGCATGTGTTGGGTAATGACATCTCGCGAGTAGCAGCGTCAACGCGTGGAGAAGTTCCGGTCATCCGTTTGATAAGATCGGAACCTCGTGTGTCCGTTTTTGACGGATAAACGGGCGTTTAACGAGCGCTGGCGATGTCGGTCGCGGCCTTGCGGTCGATGTTGCTGAAGGCTTCGATGACTTTCGTGATCATTTCGAATTCCCGACTCAAGGTGACGAGTTGGGTCATGCCTTCCACGGCGTTGGCGTTGGACTGCTCGACGCAGCCGTGAGCGACGCCGCCCTCGTACACTGTGGGTGGGCCAGCCTTGGGCAGCGCTCGCAGCAGCTGGTGCCCCTCCTTCTGAAGGCCGGTCACGTCGTTGAACTTGACCATGCGCAGCTTGCCCAAGGTGCTCTCGCCCAGGGTCGGATCGCCCGCGACGATTTGGCCCTGGCTGTCGATGCGGATGTTGGGCTGGCTGCCGTCGACCTGCAGCGGCCGCTGGTTCTCGCCGAGGACGGCCGAGCCATCCGGCAAGACCAAGCTGCCGTCGCTGGTCATGCGAAAGCTACCGGCCCGCGTGTAGCGCTCGCCCTGCGGCGTCGAGACGACGAAAAAGGCGTTCGGGTCTTCGATCGCGACGTCGAGCGGCTTGCCGGTGTCGACGATCTGCCCGGTGCGAAACTGCGGCACGTTGGTGCGCGTGATCGCGTAGTTCAGCGACTGGGTGCCTTTGGTCTTGTCGACGGCGTTGGCCAAGGTCTGGCGAAAGACGGCCGTCTCGGCGCGGAATCCGGGTGTGGTTGCGTTGGCGACGTTGTCAGCCGCCACCTCGAGGGCGGTAGTCTTGCCGACGGCGCCCGAAGCTGCAGACCAGATGCCGGTGCTCATATCGGCAGGTCCTCAGCAAGCTTCGGACCAGGGGGTCGGGGGTCAGGGATCAGGGGTCAGGCAGCGGAGGGATCAGGGAAGCAGGAGGGGACCGCTGGCGCGCGGCCCAACCAGGGGCTGCAGTCCCTAGCCCCGCGTTGGCCTCGCGGCAGCGGCGCTTGCAACACGTTGGCCGCCCGCGGCAGCGAAAAGCCGTCGGCCCGCGGCAGCGACGCTCTGCAAACGTTGGCCCCTCGCGAGCAGCGACCCCCTTTGGTCTCCCTAACCCCTCCGCCGACTATCCCCTAACCCCTCACCCCTTGGCCCCCAATCCTGCAGACACCGTCAACCCGCTGACGCCGCGCGCGTCAAGCAGCGCGGTTCTACAGCCCTTTGTGGCGTGGCAAATCGCGGTGCTTGCCTGTGGCCCTGAATTCGCAAGACTTACGGAAAGATGCGGACCTCGCCGGATGGCTTTCTGATCGTCGACCCCGCCGAGTGCAAGATCACGCTCAAGCATCTTTCGGAGCTGCCCAAGATCATGGAGCTGCTCAGCGCCCTGAACGATCCGCTCGCGGGTGGAAAAAACGTTGGCAAGCTGGTGACCAAGATCCCGGTCTTGGCCGCACGCTTGGTAGAACGCGCGCTGTCCCAGTCGCGAAAAAAAGAGATCTACTCGATCGATCAGGCCATCAACATGATCGGCAATCGCGGCTTGGAGAGCGAGCTTTTGAGCTTGCTCGAGGACTTGACGATCAAGAAGTCAGAGGCGGAGGATCCGCGTTGAGGGGCTGGGGGGAGCCGCTGTGGCGCTGGGGGTGAGGGGTCAAGGGATTAGGGGTTAGGCGGCGGAGGGATCGGAGGGGCGGAGTGGGAGGTGATGGCAAGGATCTTGCGATGAGGCCACGCAGTGGTCGCTCCGATTCTTCCTGTCAATGTCAGTGAGCTGCGTGAGGCGCCGGAGGTTCGAGCTCCGAAGGCGCCGGACGAGCAGTTCAAGCTGGCCCTGGAAGGCGCAAAAACAGCCCCAGTAGCGCGCGGGTTGGTGCCGGTCGTCCGCACCCAGCTGAGCGCCGGCCAAGCCCAGGAGGCCCTGCGGGCGGCCTGGCAGAACGTCACCGGCGAGGCGCCGAGTGACAAAACTTTGGCGCTCATCACGGCGCAGTGGGCGCACGAAACCGGCAACGGCGCCTCGATGTACAACTACAACTTCGCTGGCATCAAGGGCGCGGGGCCGAGCGGCATGTCCGTGGCCCAGCATACCCGCGAGGGTTACGGGGCGAGCGAGCGCCGCATCGTCGACAACTTCCGCGCCTACAGCAGCGCCGAAGAAGGCGCGACCGACTACGTGAAGCTGCTCGAGCGGCGCTTTCCAGACGCCGTCGAGGGCGCTCGCCAGGGCGATCCGGAAGCGTTCGTGCGTGGCTTGAAGTCGCGAGGTTACTTCACGGGCCACGAAGGCGCGTACCTGAACAGCGTGGCCAAGATTGCCTCGCGCTACCTGGGCGAGCCCCTGGAAATGAACGGCGCGCCCCCGCCCGTCCTCGACTACCGCGGGGCGCAGGGCGGCGTGGCCGGCGCAGGACCGCTAGATTTGCAGGGGCTTTACGCGCAAATGGTGCCGTCGCCCGACTCGTTCGTCGACGCGCTCAGCATCACCGACCAAATCAACCGCGCGGCCCTGCGGGCCTTCACGGGCAAGCAGGAAGACTCGTGAACGCGCGCCTGGACGCTGCCTTTCGCTACCTGGACGTGCGCTACAGCGAACGCGAGCGCCCCTACACCGACTACCCGAGCAAGCTCACGGCTTACCTGACCGAGGAGTACCTGCGCGGCTACCGCGGGGCTTCGCTGCTCGACCTGGGCTGCGGGCGCGGCGAGTTTCTGCACGGCTTCGCCGAGCTCGGCTTTCGAGGCACGGGCTTCGATCGCTCACGGCCCGAGCAGCCGCGCTTCAGCGAGAAGGTCGTCGTCGGCGACTACGAGCAGGGCGGCTTGCCCTTTCAAGACGGCGAATTCTCCGTGCTTTTCAACAAGTCGGTGTTCGAGCACGTGCGCGACATCTCGCCGCTCTTGCGCGAGTGCCACCGGGTGATGGCCCCGAACGGGCGCATGATCAGCCTGGTGCCAGATTGGAAGGCTCAGTGGCGTCACTTCTATGACGACTGGACCCACGTGCGGCCCTTCACGCTGACGGGCCTGCGTGAGTGCATCCAAAGCCACGGCTTCGAGGTGCGCGAGGCGCTGCGTTTTCGGCAACTACCGCTGCTTTGGGAGCGGCCGTACCTGCGGCCATTGGCTGATGCCGCTTCTTTGCTGCCCAGCGCCTTCAAGCGCTCCAAGTTCGTCCGTTTCTCTCAGGAATGGATGCTGCTCGTAGTCGCCGATCGGATTGGCTGATGCGCGCAGACTTGGCAAGGCCCTTGCAACTCGTCTCACGGAGAGAAAATCATGGTCCAGATCAAAATCGGTGACGTAGCGGTTGGTGACGGCGCTCCTTGCTACATCGTTGGTGAGATCGGCATCAATCACAACGGTGACCTCGGGACGGCCCGCCGCCTGATCGACGTCGCCGCGATAGCCGGCGCCAACGCGGTCAAGTTCCAGAAGCGCACCATCGACGTCGTCTACACCGCAGAAGAGCTGGCCAAACCTCGCGAGAACCCGTTCGGGGCCACCAACGGCGACTTGAAGCGTGGCCTCGAGTTCGGGCACGACCAGTACCAGCACATCGACAAGTACTGCAAAGAGAAGAACGTGGCCTGGTTCGCGTCGTGCTGGGACGAAGCCTCCGTGGACTTCATGGAGCAGTTCGCGCCGCCCGCTTACAAGATCGCGTCAGCGAGCCTGACCGACGACAACCTGCTGCGGCACCACAAAAAGACGGGCCGCCCGATCATCATCTCGACCGGCATGAGCACGCTCGCTCAGTGCGACCACGCGGTCGAAGTGCTCGGCACGGATAATTTGGTCATCCTGCACACGACCAGCGCCTACCCGGCAAAGATCGCCGACCTGAACCTGAAGATGATCCCGGCTTTGCGCGCCCGCTACGGCGTGCCGGTCGGCTACTCGGGGCACGAGGTCGGGCTGGCTACCAGCTACGCCGCGGCCGCCTTGGGCGCCTGCATGATCGAGCGCCATATCACGCTCGACCGCGCCATGTGGGGCAGCGACCAGGCCGCCAGCGTCGAGCCGCAGGGCTTGATGAAGCTGATCCGCGACGTGCGCGCGATCGAGCTTAGCCTGGGTGACGGCGTGAAGCGCGTCACCGACGACGAAGTGCCGATCATGAAGAAGCTGCGCCGCGTCGGCTGAGGGGTGAACATGGCTTCCGAACAGGCGCACGACAGCACAGTGCTCCCCACCGCTGCCAAAAACGAGCTGCGCATCGGTGTCATGCAGGGCCGGCTTTCCCCGCGCCCTGCAGGAAAACTGCAAGAGTTTCCCTGGCAGAGCTACCGCGAAGAGTTCGAGAAAGCTGCCCGCTTGGGGCTGCACTCCATCGAATGGATCTTCGAGGCGCCGCGCTTCGAGGAGAATCCGCTCTGGACCGAGGCGGGCCGTGAAGAGATTCGCGAGCTGATCGCCGCGAGCGGCGTGCGCGTGCAGTCGGTCTGCGCCGACTACTTCATGCAGCATCGCTTGGCCGGCGAGAACGCGCGCGCTTTGTCTCAGAACCGAGACGTGCTGGCGGACCTGATCGTCGCCGCCCAGGCGGTGGGCGCCGATCGCATCTTGATTCCGCTGCTCGAGACGTCGGCCCTGGACACGCTGGAGCTGCAGCGTGAAGCGGTGATCAGCTTGCGCAGCGCTGCTCCGGTGGCCGAGCGCTACGGCGTGACCTTGGGCCTCGAGATGGAAATCCCGGGTATCGAGTACGCGCGGCTGGTGCAGAGCGTCGGTAGTCCGCGCGTGCGCGCCTACTACGACACCGGCAACTCCACGGCCCAAGGCGCCGACATCGCGCTCGATATCGTACCGATTTTGCCCGTGCTACACGCGGTGCACATCAAGGACCGCGTCAAGGGTGGCGGCAGCAAGCCGCTCGGCACCGGCGACACCAACTTTCAAGGCTTCTTCCCGACGCTGCTCCGCGCCGGCTTCCGCGGCGACTTCGTGCTCCAGCACTACTTCGACGAGCAGCCCGAGCTCGAAACCGAGCGCAGCCTGAGCTTCGTGCGGCAATTGATCGAGAGCGCCAAGATGGAGGCCGCATGAGCGTGGTGCTCGACTTTCCCGGCAGCAAACGCTTGGCGTCCGTGCGCGCGCCCGTCAAGCGCTGCCTGTTCGTGGGCCTGGGCGGCATTGGCCAACGGCACCTGCGCAATCTGCGCGCGCTGCGCGGCGCCGACATCGAAGTGCACGCATATCGGGTACGGCGCGAAAGCCAAGTCGTGAACGACACCCTGCAAGTGGTGCCGGGAGAAGACTTGGAGAGCAAGTACGACATTGCCGTGCACACCGAGCTCGACGCGGCGCTGGCCAAGAAGCCCGACGTCGTGTTCGTGACCAATCCGTCGAGCTTGCACGTCGACATCACGCGCCGCGCGCTCGACGCCGGCGCTCACGTGCTGGTCGAGAAGCCGCTCTCGCACTCGCTGGAAGGCGTGGCGGAGCTGGTGCAGAAGAGCGAGCAGCGCAAATTGGTCGGTTATGTGGCCTACCAGCTGCGCTTTCACCCCGGCTTCGTGCGCGCCCAAGAGATCTTGAAGCAGGGCCTGCTGGGGCGGCCGCTGTTTGCCGAGGCGGTGGTGGGCGAGTACCTGCCCAGCTTTCACCCCTACGAAGACTACCGGCGCATGTACGCGTCGCGCCGCGACTTGGGCGGCGGCGTCACTTTGTCGCAGATTCACGAGATCGACTTCTTGATCGCGCTGCTCGGTCGCCCGGAGCGTGTGTTCTCGATGGGCGGCAAGCTGTCCAACCTGGACGTGGACGTCGACGACGTCTCCAGCTCGCTGCTCGAGTTCCGCGGCTCCGAAGGCCGAGTTCTGCCGGTGCGGCTGCATCAAGATTTCGTGCAGCGGCCGGCAGAGCGCCGCTTCGTGCTTGTCGGAGACGCCGGTAAGCTGGAGTGGAACTTGAGCGGCCGCAGCCTGCGCCGCTGGTCGGCCACAGGCGAGCTGTGCGAGACGCAGGATTTTAGCGAGCTTGCGCGCAATAGCCTGTTCGAAGCCGAGCTGTCGCACTTTCTGGGCTGCGTCGAGCGCGGGCAGGCGCCCAACGTCTCGCTCGCCTCGGGTGCCGAGAGCCTGGCGGTGGCGCTCGCGATTTTGGAGTCGCAGCGGAGCGGCATGCCGGTCAACGTCGGGGCGGTGCTGGATCGCGCGGGGCTCATGCAAGGAGGCGCGCCGTGAGCAAGCCGGACGTCGTGGCGCTGATCCCGGCGCGTGGCGGCTCCAAATCGGTGCCGCGAAAGAACCTGCTGCCCGTCGCGGGCAAGCCGCTGATTGCCTATTCGATTCTGCATGCTCAAGCTTGTCCGTCGATCACGCGCATCATCGTTTCGACGGACGACGACGAAATCGCTCAGGTTGCGCGCAGCTTTGGGGCCGAGGTGCCGTTCAAGCGCCCCGCCGAGGCAGCGTCGGACACCGCCACTGATTTTCAGGTCTTTCACCACGCTTTGACCTGGCTCAGCCAGCACGAAAGCTACGTGCCCGAGCTGGTCGTGCACCTACGCCCGACCGGGCCCGTGCGCGAGGTTGCGCTGATCGAGCGAGCCGTTCAACTGATGCTCGACAACCCGGAAGCGGACGCGCTGCGCAGCGTCGGCACGGCCGAGCAGACGCCCTACAAGATGTGGCGCATCGAGGACTCCTTCCTGCGGCCGCTGATCGAGCTGCCCGGCTACCCCGAAGCGCATTCGATGCCACGGCAAAAACTGCCGGTCGCGTACTGGCAGAACGGCTACGTCGACATCGTCCGCCCGCGCACGATCGTCGAGCTCGAGTCGATGACCGGGCAGGTGGTGCTGCCGTTCGTGGTCGAAGGCAAGATCCACGAGCTCGACTACGTCGATCAAATCCCGGCGCTGGAGGCCGCGGTCAAGGCTTGGGCGGCTGGCGAGCCCACGCCCCACGTCAACGAGCCGAGGCACCCGTCGTGACGGCAACCGCCCGCCCTTCCGCGTTCGACCTCAGCGGGCGAGTCGTGCTCATTACGGGTGGCGCCGGTCTGCTCGGCGCCGAGCACGCTTCTGCCATCGCCGAAGCCGGCGGCATTCCCGTGATCGCCGACCTGCGCGGCGCTGACGCCGAAAAGGCGGCTCGCGCCATCCGTGACCGTTACGGCGGCGCTTGCTCGGCCATCGAGCTCGACGTCACGTCGCGCGCGTCGTGCGAGGCTGCCCTGGCCAAGGTGCTGGACCTGCATGGGCGCCTGGACGGCCTGGTCAACAACGCCGCCTTGAACCCCAAGGTCGAGGGGGCAGGGCTCGCCGCGACCCGGTTCGAAAACTATTCACTGGAGCTGTGGAACCGCGAGCTGTCGGTTGGGCTCAGCGGGGCCTTCCTGTGCGCGCAAGTTTTTGGTGCCTACATGGCCGCACACGGGGGCGGTGTGATCGTCAATATTGCCTCGGATTTGGGCATCATCGCGCCCGACCAGCGCATCTATCGGCGTCCCGGCCTAGCGCCGGAGGAGCAACCGGTTAAGCCCGTCACGTATTCGGTCGTTAAGGGAGGCTTGGTGATGCTCACCAAATACCTCGCGACGTATTGGGCCGACGCCGGTGTGCGCGTGAACGCGCTGGTGCCGGGCGGGGTGTATGCGGGCCAGCCCGAAGACTTCGTGGAAAAGCTCACCCAGCTTATCCCGATGGGGCGCATGGCGCGCAAAGACGAGTACCGCGCAGCACTGGTTTTCCTGTGCTCTGACGCATCTTCGTACATGACCGGTTCGAACCTGGTCATCGACGGCGGAAGGACCTGCTGGTGATCCCATGAACTCGGACATTCTCCTGTTGGCGCTCGATGTCGATGGCGTGCTGACCAATGGCTCGGTCACCATCACTCCTTCGGGTGAAGAATCGAAGGGCATCGCGTTCCGCGATCTCGACGCCTTGGCGCGCGCGCGCCGGGCCGGGTTGCGCATAGCGCTGGTAACGGGCGAAGAAGGACCGCTGGTGATGGCCATTGCGGCCAAGGCGGGCGCCGAGTTCGTGCTGCCGGGCGCCAAGGACAAGACCACTGCGCTGGAGGCATTGTCGGCCAACGCCGCGGTGCCGCTGTCTCGCATCTGCTTCGTCGGTGACGCCGATCGCGACGCCATGGCGTTCCCCATGGTCGGCATGTCGCTGTGTCCGGCGGACGGCTCGCGCGCGGCGCGCCGCACGGCCTCCCGCGTGCTCACCGCCAAGGGCGGCGCCGGCGCGGTCGAAGAAGTCGTGGACTACCTGCTGGGCGACGGCGAAGAGGGCGATCTGCGGCCCGGCTTCGAGAACACGCTGCGGCGCATCGCCGAAGACAGCCTGCGCGCTCACGAGAAGCTGATCGTCGAGTCGATGCCGACGCTGGCTGAAATTGCCTCGGTGCTGACGCGCGCCTTCAAGGCAGGCCGACGCGTGTATTTCTGTGGCAACGGCGGCAGCGCGGCCGACGCGCAGCACGTCGCGGCCGAGCTGGTGGGGCGCTTTGCGCTCGAGCGCGAGCCGTTTCCGGCCCTCGCGCTGACGACCGATACCTCGATTTTGACGGCGGTCGGCAACGACTGGGACTTCAAGGACATCTTCTCGCGCCAGGTGCGCGCGCACGCTCGCCCTGGCGACGTCGTGGTCGGCATCAGCACCAGCGGCAAGAGCGCCAACGTGGTGCGCGCGCTCGAGGTCGGGCGCGAGTGCGGCGCCGTCACCATGGCTTTTACCGGGCGCAACGGTGGCGCGGTCGCGAAAGCCGCCGACTACAGCTTCAAAGCCCCCGACGCCGCGACACCGCGCGTCCAAGAGCTGCACCTGCTCGCCTGGCACGGCATCTGCGAAGTCGTCGAAGCCGCCATGGTCTCCAAGAGCGAGCTCGAGCGGACCGGTACCTGAGGCTCACTCCGAAGCGATCCCAAGCTCGCGCAAGCGCTTCAGGAAAGTAGGGTAGGAAATACCCAAGGCCTGGGCGGCTGCGGTGCGGCGGCCTTCCAGATGCTCGAGCACGCGCATGACGTAAGCGTGTTCGACCGCGTGCATGCTGGGCGGGGCTTGACCGGCCGCGACGTCGACTTGGAAGAATGCGCGCACGTCGGCCCTGCCAGAGGGGGGGCGCAGCGCTAGGTCTTCGGGCGTGATTTGGCTGGTTTGAGCCAGAATCACGGCGCGCTCGATGATGTTGCGCAGCTCCCTGACGTTGCCCGGAAACTCGTAGCTCTCCAGCAGGGCAAGCGCTGGCTTGGTGATGCCCTCGACGCGCTTCTTGGTCTTTTGCGCGCACTGCGCCAAGAACGCTTCGGCCAGAGGCGCCACCTCTTCGCGGCGTTGGGAAAGCGGCGGCACTTGCACCACGAACACGCTGAGCCGGTGGTACAGGTCTTCACGAAAGCGACCGGACTTGACCAAGGCCTCGATGTCTTGATTGGTCGCTGCGATCACGCGCAGCGACACCTCGAGCTCGCGCTCGCCGCCCACACGCCGAAAGCGCATCGAGTCCAAGAACTTGAGCAGCTTGGCCTGCGAAGCCTCGGGCAGCTCACCAATCTCGTCGAGGAACAGCGTGCCTTGGTCGGCCATCTCGATGAGCCCGCGGCGCGAGCTGCGCGCGTCGGTGAAGGCCCCGCGCTCGTGACCGAACAGCTCGCTCTCGACCAAATTGCTGGGCAAGGCGGCGCAGTTTACGTCGATGAACGGGGCGTCAGCGGCGTTTTGCTGGTGCGTCAAGGCGTGCAGGCGCTCGGCCGCGAACTGCTTGCCGGAGCCTGAAGCGCCCAAAATGAACACCGGCGTGAGCGGGCTTTGGCTCACGCGCCGCAGCGTGTCCATCACCGCGCGCATCTGTGGGCTGGGTGACTGCGCGTCGAGCGCCGGCACGCCGCGCGCGCGAGCCAGCTGGTCGCGTAGGCCGCGCACCTCCAGCACTTTGCGCAGCTTCATCACCAAGTCGGTGGGTTGAACGGGTTTGGCCAAGTAGTCGACGGCGCCGGCCTGCACGGCGTCGACCGCGTTCTGGATGTCACCGTAGGCTGTCACCACCACGAACAGCGGGCCGTCGCCGCTCGTGCGCCGCTCTTCACGCAGCAACTCCATGCCGTCGCCGTCCGGCAAACGCCGATCGAGCACGACCACGTCCGGCTGCGAGCGCGACAGCTCGATGCGCGCTTTGGCCAGGTTCGGAGCTTGGCGCACGTCGAAGCCCTCGGAGGTCAACGCCTCTTCGGCCAAGACGCGAAAGATGCGTTCGTCGTCGACGATCAGGACGCTGGCCTTCATGCGCTCTCCTGTAAGAGGGACAGGCAAAACCTAGCGCCCGGCGCGAACGAAACCAGCTCTAGATCGCCGCCGTGCGCTTGGGCGATGCGCTTGCCCAGCGCAAGTCCTATGCCCACGCCGCTGGCTTTGCCGGACTGAAACGGCTCGAACAGGCGTGAGCGCAGCTCGTCGGGCACGCCGTCGCCGTTGTCGGACACCAGCAAGCGCGCGCGCCCGGACACAGCCTCGACCGCCAGCTCGATGCGGGCAGGCTCTGCGCTTACCTTGCGCGTCGAGAGCGCGTCGAGGGCGTTGTTGATCAGGTTGGAGAGCGCGACTCGCAAGAGCTGGGGATCAGCCGACACCCAAACCGGGGCGGGCGCAAGCCGCAGGTCCAGCGCCACGCCTGCTTCGGCGGCCGGAGCTTCGAACAACGGCAAGATTTTTTCAGCGAGCTCATTGAGCTCGAGCCGCACTCGGCGGGGCTTGATGCCCTTCGAGAAGGTCATCAAATCACCGGTAAAATTGCTGAGACGCTCGATCTCGCCGCGGAGCTCGGTGAGCGCGCGCTCGGCGCGACTCTTGGGCTCGGGGGGGCCGCAGGCCATTTCGGCGGCCATGCGGATGCCGTTCAGC
Source organism: Polyangiaceae bacterium (assembly GCA_036261775.1). Lineage (GTDB taxonomy): Bacteria > Myxococcota_A > Polyangia > Polyangiales > Polyangiaceae > PMG-095. The sequence goes on from DATAKF010000177.1 coordinate 37,311, forward strand.
GAGTTTTTTACCTCGTGGGCGATCAGGTTGGTGGCTTCGCCGACGCGCTGCAGCCGCTCCTCGCGCATGGCTTGCTCCTCGCCGCGCCGAAAGATGCTGAGCGAGTGCCGCAGCATCAGCACCAGCGCCAGCATGGGCATGAGCGCGAGCGCCAAGCCGCCGAAGAGCCGCGCTTGCAGACGCGCGCGCGCGTCGTGAAACAGCGTGTCTTCGTCGATCAAGAGCAGCAGCGTGAGCTCCGAGCCGCCGAGCGGCGCCGCCGCTAGCACTTGCTGGCGTCCTTCCAGCTCGAAGCGGGACAGCAGGGCGCCCTGGCGCTTTTTGGCGAAGATATGGCTCCAGGCCGAGCCGCTCGCGAACGCGGGCGGCTTGGCTGGGAACACCACCTGACCTGCGCTCGTCGCCAAGATGGTGCTGGCGCCGCTGAACGAGTGGTCGGCTGCGCTCAGCACGTGCCCCGAAGCCAAGTCGATGCCACCGATGATCGCACCTTGGAACTGATGCGCGCGCACGATCGGCGAAACCACGTACAGCGCGGCGTCCTCGCTGCGCTCGGGCTCTACCGGGACGATGCCCAGTGAGCGGCTGGTCGGCAGACCAGTGAACCAGCGGGCGCTGGCGAACGACTGACCTACCGGCAGGAAGCGCTTGGGCTCCGCCCAGACTACGGCGCCGTTCACGTTCAAGATGGCGACGCCCAGGTTGAAGAACGTGCTGCTGCCGTGGGAAACGCCCAGCAGGCTGCGCTCCGGCTCGAGATCCTGATCGAACAGGTCCACCTCGGAGCGTAGGCCGAGTCGCCGCAGCTCGCGGCTCAGCAGCTCGAGGTGGATTTGCAGCGCGTGTGCCCGGTCTTCCGCCTGGAGCAGCACCTGCTTTCTCAGCTGCTCTTGGGTGTGCGAGTGCTCGGTGTACAGCGAGAGGGCCAAGATCGACAGCGCCACCACCGCGGCCGCGGCATAGATGCCGACGGCCGCGCGACCCAGCCGCAAATGGGCGGCGGCCAGGGAGGGGATGGTGCCGTCAGGCATGCCGCGCAGCGTAGTCGAAAATGGCCGGGTCGATGCCCTTCCAGCGGACGGCTGTGCAGCGCCCGGGGACTCGCCTACACTCGCGGCGTTTGATCACGATGAAGACGAAGTACGCCCTGAAGGCGCTGGCGCTGCTGGCGTCAGGGCCGACGGGCGAGCCCATGCTGATCGCGGACATCGCGGAGCGTGAGGACATTCCCAAGAAGTTCTTGGAGGCGATCTTGGCCGAGCTGAAGCAGCACGGTTTCGTGCGCAGCCGCAAGGGGCGCGGTGGCGGCTACCTGCTCGCGCGCAGCCCCGACACCATCACGCTGGCTTCGATCGTGCGCGTGCTCGACGGCCCGATCGCGCCGGTACCGTGCTTGAGCCGCACCGCCTACCGGCGCTGCGAGGGTTGCAAAGACGAAGCGACCTGCGGCGTGCGCTTGGCCCTGCGCGAGGCGCACGCTGCCAGCGTCGCGGTGCTCGAGGCCACGACCTTGGCCGACATGGTGACGCGCCAGCAGACGGCGGCGTCTCCCAGCGCGCTGCGCTACAGCATCTGAGCGCTACTCGACTTTGCGCGTCTGCGTGGCGTCGTACAGCTCGCGCGCGCTCTCGTTCTCGGGCTCCAGGGCTTGAGCGTGACGCGCCTCGAGCGCGGCGTCGTGACGCCGACCATCGGCCAGCAGCAGCCAGCCGAGCGTGACGTGGAACTCGGCGCCAAAGTCGTCGCCGTAGGCGCGCGCGCGATCGAAGGCGCAAATGGCGTAGTGGTATTCGCCGCGCGCGGCCGCAGCGCGGCCGAGGCCGGTCACGATGCCGACGTCGTCGGGCGCCAAGTTCACGGCGGCGCGCCAGGCGTTGAAGGCTTCGGGGTGCTCCAGCCGCTCGCCGACGATGGCCAGCGTCGCCGCGGCGAGCGCCGAGGCAGGTTGGGCGCGCGCAGCGTCGAGGGCCAGGCGCAGCGCGTCTTGGCTCTCTCCGATGCTGAGCGCGATGCGCGACAAGCCGGTGAGGGCGCGCGCGTCTTGCGGCTCGAGATCCCGAGCTTGAAAGAAGGCTCGCGCCGCCACGTCGCCGGCGCGTTCCGCCATGGCCAGCTCGCCTTGCGCTAGCAGCAGCTCGAGCGCCAGGGCGCCGCGTTGGGTGCGCGTCTGCTCGAGCAGCTCGCGAGCGGGAGCGTATTGGCCCAAGGTCGCCAGGCGACCCGCTTCGTCCAGGGCTTTCAGCACTGGATCTTCGATGCGGCGCGCGACGCAGGCCACGAACGTGACACCCGTCGTCAGCCAGCCTTCGACGCTGAAGCCAGCGCGCGTCAGCATGGCGCCGAGCTCTTGTTTGGTGAACGCGCGCCGAGCAGGGGCGATCAACCGCTGCGCCGCTTGCGCCAGCGGTTCGGCCACCAGTAGCGTGGCGCCTGGAGCCAAGCACGCGTACACGTTACGCAAGAACATCTCAGCATCGGCGGCGTGGCCGAGCGTGTCGGCGATTACGGCTGCGGCCATGCCTGTCACGGGCGCGTCGACGCACAGGTCGGCCTCGATGACCTTGATCCCGGGGGCGTACTCACGCGCAAAATGCGCGGCAGCGCGGTCGATCTCGACGGCTACCACCTCGCGACCCGCTTCCTGCAGCAGGCGCGCGCCTTCGCCAGAGCCGGCGCCAGCGTCGAGCACGGGGCCCGACAGGTTCAGGTCTTCGACCGCGGCGTAGAACGGCATGGTGCCGGGAGCGGTGCTGTTGAGGCCGGGGTACGTCCGCGAGCGCGAGACGTTGGCGGTCACCCGCGCGCCGCTCTTGAACTCGGCCATGAACAGGCCCGTGCGCAGGTCACCCGAGTAGATGGGCGCCGTGGCCGGAGCCTGAGGCGAGGTAGCGGGGATGCGATCGGTGGTCATCTACCGGCTCGATTCAGAGGCTTTTTGAGCCTCGTGCTGCTCGCGCTGAGCTTGCGGAACGGCGATTTGCCACGCTTCGCGCAGGGGCGTCAGGACGCGGATGACTTCGTCGATGGGCACGGTGATGCCCTTGCGCGAGGCCAACATCACGCGATCCATCGAGAAACCGTAGAGCGCTTCCAGGTTGGCGCACAGCTCGGGCGCGACGCTGTGGTCGAGCGCGATGTACAGCTCTGACAAGATGGCGTAGGCCTTGGACAAGAGTTCCCGGGCTCGGGCGGTCTCCTTCCGTTCGATGCAGATCTTGCTGCCGTTCAGGAAGCGAAACAGGCCGTCGTACAGCGCCAGCAGCAGATCGCCGGGCGTCGACGTGGTCATGCGGACCTGGCTGTAGCGTTGGGCTGCGGATTCGACTGCTGCGTAGGGTGCTGTCATGACGGGCCTAGAACCTTGCTAAGTAGTTGGCCTGGGCGTTCCAGCCGGCCACTGCCGTGTCCATCTGCGTGAACTGTTTGCGTAG
>DATAKF010000126.1:0-13408 GCA_036261775.1 Polyangiaceae bacterium
TCGATGTGGTCGACCATCTCCAGCGGAATGCCGGAGGTAGTCCCGAAATTGGCGCCGCCGTGCAGGGGGTCGTTGACGACGTAGCCATCGACCAGAACGAGGAAGTGACTGCCGCGATCGCCCGTCAACAGAACGCCACGTGCACCCAGCTCCCCATCGCCGAGATTGTCGGAGCTGTTCGCGGCAACTGCGAGGAAGTCGATGGCCTCGGCGACGGTACGGATGCCGTATCGCTTGAGATCCTCGGCCGCGATGCTGGTGGACAAAGCGGGCGCTGAGCTGGCGCCTTCGGACTGCTTGGACGCGGAGGACACGATGGGCTCGCTCAACAGGCCCTCGAGGGCGCTAACGTCCCCGGCGCGGGCCGTCGAAGCCACGCTGAGCGCAGTCATGAGCGAGAGCAACCAGGCGTTGGCCTTGGTTAGGGTATTCAAGCGCATCCTTTCGCAGCTACTGCGCCCTTCGTTGGGGGCGACCATTTCGCGGCGACGCCGCCGCCAAACTTCAACCGTGACACGTCGCTTCTCTAGTGGGGACTAACAGTCAGAGTTCGCAAACAGATTGCTGGCATTGCGCTGTGGGGCGCGCTCGTACTCACGCGCTCAGCGGGCTCCGACGTCGGCGCCGGATGGCGCCGCGCGCGTCGGCGGATGCTCGTCATCGGAGTCGAGCCGCCCGACAGGCAAGCGAAAGCGCCAGGTCGCTCCTGCATCAGGAGCACCATCCAATTCGACCCGACCGCCCATCGCGGCGACCACGTTACCGACGGCCGAGAGCCCGACGCCTCGGCCCGACACCTCGGATACGCTCGCCTTCAACGAGAACCCGTCGGAGAGCAGCGCGTTGACCAGCTCGCGTCGAGACGCGTGTGGGAGCCCCTTGGCTTTGGCTGCGTCTCGCAGCCGCTCCCAGTCGATTCCGGCGCCGTCATCGGCCACCTGAACCACGAGCTCACGTTTCTCGATGAAGGTCCGCAGCGTGATGGTGCCAGGAACCTTCTTGCCCTTCTCGCGGCGAACCTCGTCTGGCTCGATGCCGTGATCGATTGCGTTCGCCAGCACGTGCGAGAAGACGCTCCAGAAAGGGGCCAGGCGCCCGGGTGGAAGTCGGATACCGCCATCGTCAATCACGACGTCGACCGGTGCCCTGCCGAGCTTCGCGCAGGTCGAAAGCAGCGTGTCCCGAGCGCGCCCCAGCCGCCAAGCGGTCGGCTCCTGCTTCAGCCCGCGCACCAGGTCAGCCAAAGTCGCGTGTGGCTCGCCGCTTTGGACCGCCTTCGACAACCGACCGTACTCTTCCTCCGAAATCTCGATGAATGCAGTGGCGCCGTTGAGCAGCGGGTCAATGCGCGCGCTGAGTGAGCCCCAGGCCTCTGCCAGGCTGGTCTTTTCGGCGGCCGTGAGCGAGTTTTCTACGCGCTCGGCCATCGCGTCCTCGAGCGCATGGCAGTGGCTGGCTAGGCGCTTCAGGCCGAAATAGCGCGCGTTGCCTTTGAGCGTGTGCAGATCGCGGCGGAGAGCTTCGCTGCCGGCCTCGGTCGCCAGGATCCGCTCGACCAAGCCACACGCTTCGTTCCAAAAATCATAGAACGCGCGCCGGTCACGTACGAACTGATCGACGAGCACCGAAAATTCGTGTTGCTCGGCCACGGCACGCTGACGTTCGACCTCTGCCGTCACGTCGGTCAGCACGATCACGACGCGATCGACCTCTGCCTGGGTCATCACGGGGTGGTAAGCAAAGTCGAAATGCCGCCCCGCGTGCACCAGCCGCTTGGGCAGTTGATCCACGGCGGCCTCGAGCGGCAGCCAGCCGTCGGTCACTTGCTGCCAGGCCCCACGAGCCCAACTCTGCGCGGACGGCTCGACCAGCGCGGCCAACTCCCAGTACTTGATCTCTTCGGGCAGCTTGCCCAGCCAGGTTTCGATGATCGCGGAGCGCTCGGGCAGCAAGGTGCCATCTGGCAGCGCGGTTACGAAGCCCTGGTCCACGCTGTCGAGAATCAAGCGCAGCTCGCCGTTGCGAACTGCCAACCGTTGCTCTCGATCGCGCACGGCCTCGGCCATACCCTTGAAGGCTGAAGCCAGGCTCACGACCTCGTCCTCGACGCGGCCCGGACGAACGATGGCATCGACCACGGCCGCGTCGCCGTCCCCCCGCGCGAGCCTTTCGGCCGCTCGCTGCAGCCGTTGGATCGGCGACACGACCAAGCGTGTGAGCACTAGCAAGATGGCGACGGCCAAACCGAGCGCGGTGCCGAGAGAGACGTAGAGAATCTCTCGCGAGAGCGCGGCGAGCGCCTCGGCCTCGTGCTGCGTCGAAAACCGCACCGCCAGCAGCCCGACGCGCTTGCCGTCTTGTGAGACGACGGGCTCGTGCAGGATCACCGAAGCCGCGTCCGAGCGCTGCAGCGAGGCCGCCTGGCCGGGGCGCTCGAGGCCTCCGCCATTGTCGCGGTGAAACTTGGCGAGTGGCGCAGGGGAAAGGCCTTCTGGCGCAACTCCCCACAGCTCCACATCAGTCACCTCCTCGTTCTTGGCGAGCGCGTCGACGGCGCGCTGCATCTCCACTTCGTCGCCAAACACCACGGCGGGCATCACCGCAATGGTGGTCAGCTTGACCACCATGTCAGCAGCGGCTTCCTTCGAGCGCAGTGCTGTCGTGCGGAAGGTCCGCACCAGCCCGAAATAGGCGCCGACGGCCACAGCGGCCACCAGCAGCACGACCGGTACGGTGAGGCGCGTTCCTAGCCGAATAAACAGCTTACGGGGGGCGGGTGCTCGAACGTTCATCTAGAAGAGAAATGCCGCCCGGCTACCGATTGCGACCGACTGATGAGGGTTGGTGGGACCAACGAGTTGGTTTTCTGAGCCCGGGCCGTGAAGAGCACAGAGCCAATCCACAAGCATAGACTGAGCAGGGGCCCGGGGCGAAGGGGAAACTTTCAGCTCTGCCTGCCGCGTCGCTCGGTTCTGTTCCACGAATGGCAACTAGCGACTTCGACAACCAGCTGGCCGGCGCGCCGGCGCGCCGGCGCTTCGGCCTACGGGGCCATCGCATCGACGCGGTCGCGCTCGGCAGGGCTCGCTGGTCGACTTTTTCGCCGCCTACACTGTCCCGGTAGCGCCGCTGCCGCGGAGCACCAAGCCTGGGTATCGTACCGTGTCTGACATCTTGGCGGCGGTACACCTGACACGCGCCGCTCAAGCTCTACGGATTGTATCGCGAGGTAGTCCGGGCAAATCCCCAGCTTGAATCGCTCATGCGCTCGGTCGCCACGAGCTGTGAGCCATCAGAGGCTGCTGCGAAAGAACTCCCAAACGACCTCGCTCATGTCCAGGTCTTGGTTCCTGAACCCAAACTCGGTGATTTCCTGCTCGCGGTCGGGGGGATTCGCGACGGGCCACAGGTGCCCTGCGTGATCGAACCTCAGTACTCGGACTCGAGGTCCGGTGGAGGCACTCCCGAAGTCGAGCTGCTCGACTCGACTATCGAGCGTTCTCTTGGCGTTCGGTGCGGTGCCACGATAGCCGGCGCCCTCCTTCACTGCGTTCGGTAACGCCGTCGCTCGCGGAGACCGTTGCGCGTCGGCGCTCAGGCGCAAGGCCGCAGCCCACGCGGGCCCCAGCGTGGCGAGCTGCTCGGGGTAGCCAGCCTCCATTCCTGGATCGGTCTCCGAGTACGCCACGAGTACTCGCTGTAGCGTGAAGCCCGCTCGTGCGGGAGGCAGGAGCACCTTGGGCCCGGGGTAGGGCATGATCTCGGCGATACCCCGGAAGCGTGTCGGAGCGTTCAACGCGGCCATGTGGGCCAGGCCTCCGCCATCCGAGAGCCCCGCCAAGAACACGGGGTTCTTGCCGCCGAGCGTGCCCTTGGTGACCAAGTCGGCGATGATCATGTCCAAGTAGGCAAAGTCATCGACCTGCGCGGTGGTGCTCGGAGCCTTGCGAAAACCTCCCCCGTTGGGGCGCTCGGCAACGGTCGCCGCCGAAGGCGCTGCGTTGCCGTACACCACCACGAAGCCATCGCGATCGGCCAAGCCTTCGAATCGCCCGAGGGTGATGTACTGGCGCATCGTCTCGGCATCGGCGCCGAGCCCGTGCAGCACGATGACCACGGGAGCGTCGCTCTTGGGCGCTAGCTGCTTGGGAACGTAGCTCAAATAGCGGCGAGTGATCGGGCCGCAGTCATTCGTGGGCTGGTCGAACGTGGACAAACGAACGCCGGTGGCTCGTTCATCCAGCGTGGTGCTCGTGGGGCGAGGTCGCACCCCCGGCGGCAGCTCGTCCGAAGGGCAGAGTGCGGCACACGTGCGGGGTTGGCCGCTTTGCCAAGGGATGAGCTCGAGGTCATCGACCCAGACATCGAAGTTGCCTTTCGTCCGCACCAGAAAGTTCAGGTTCGTGATCTGCGTGGCGTCTAGTTTGCCCAACGGAACGCCGAACCCCACCTGGGTCAGCGAGCAGAACGCGACTTCGAACGTCTGGAAATCGGGCGCTAGATTGATGCTGCGTCCGTGCTGATCGAAGCAGCCTTCGGAGTCCGCGCAGGTTCCGCCCTTGCTCACGAAGGCCGACGCCCGACTGGCGACGTTCAGGCGGAGATTGGCGTTGCCTTTCGCCCGGAACCGAACGCCGGAGTACGCGGATGCGTCGTAGGCGCACAGGCCGCCCGCCGCGTTCGACCAAGCGAGCGCTGTTCCGAAGCCAGCGCCCCACGCCCTGAAGCCACCCCCGCTGAAGTGGAGGGCCGGCGAGGCGTCGCCCTTTTCGACGCCCAGCGTCGCGCAGCCCGTGGTCTCGTCGGTAAACCTATACCACTCCCCGACCCGCTGCTCGTTCGAAGGCAGGAGCATATCGCCGTCGTTGAAGTCGTCCACCCGCGGCTCTGCTCCACCGGCGACCGCCGAGCAGTCGAGCACGGAAGGCGGCGCGCTCGCCGTCGCAGGGCAGCGCGGCGTGCCGCCTGGCGCTGCTTCGGGCGCCCGAGGTGTGCCGTTGGTACTGGTGCCGCCGCAATGCGTGAGCAGCAGGCCCACGACTCCGAAGGCGACTAGTGACGGTGAGCCGATTCGCTTCGTCTCGAATGTCCATTCTGAGATCGTCAATGCCCAACCTTTGCCCCAGCAGGGCGGGGTGTATGCGGCCCCGACCGACTGGAAGCCCCAAACCTGCCGCCATGAGGACGCCGTCCGCAGGTCGAAGGCAAGCGGAGCGGGCAGCAAGATCTTCTGAACCTGCAGCACGAAGGAGCGGCGCGCGGGGGGCGAGGCGCAGCAGCGTTACCCGCACGTTGCCTGGCGTAGGGGCGTCGACAGCGCGCGAAGTGGGCGTCCAGATCGTATACAGTGCGCAAATTCAGCTGGTCTTGAGGTTCAACATTACCGACTGTTAGTGGCAAAAATCGTATACAATGTTGGCGTTGGCAACCCGCCGTTCACCGCCGCAAAAGCGAGCCGTCGCGCGCGCCGACTCTGCGCAGCGCGCACGTGCGTCAAAGCCGGCTGACCCGGCGACGCGCGTCGAGGGTGCAGCCATCGACGTCTTTGCGTACCTCGATTATCGCGCGTTCCTTCGCGACTACTACTTGTGGGGCAAGGAGCGCGGTCGGCTGTCGTTCCGCGCGTTCTCGCGTCGCGCCGGGTTGCGATCACCCAACTACCTCAAGCTCGTCATGGATGGGGACCGCGGCATTACCGACGCGATGGCCGCGCGCTTTGCGACGGCGCTCGGCTTGAAGCAAGAAGCCGCGACCTACTTTTGCGACCTGGTTCGCTTCAAGCAAGCCAAGACGGTGGCGGAGCGCTCCAAGTTACTGCAGAAGCTGACGGGCCATCAGCGCTACCGAGAGATCCGTCCGCTCGACGCGGCGCACGCTGCGTACCATTCGAATTGGTACTTGCCCGCGGTGCGTGAGCTGGCCGCTCGCCGAGACTTCCGGGAAGACCCGGCCTGGATCGCGCGCACGCTCTGGCCAGCCATTACGTTCGAGCAAGCCGAGCGCGCGCTCGAAACCCTGCTCGAGCTGGGCTTGTTGGTGCGCGACGCGCAAGGAGATCTGCGCCAGGGCGACGCGCTGCTATCGACTGGCGCCGAGGTGGCGAGCCTCAACGTCGCGCGCTTTCACCAAGCCATGCTCGAGCGTGCCAGCGCCGCGATCGAGACCGTGCCGGCCGAAGAGCGCGATATCTCGTCACTGACGCTGTGTCTCGGCGCAGACGGCATTCGACGCTTGAAGGAGCGCCTGCGCGCGTTCAGGCGAGAGTTGTTGGAGCTGTCGGCGATCGAAGCGGATCCGAAGCAGGTCGTGCAGCTCAGCCTGGCGTTGTTCCCACTTTCCCGTCTACCGACAGGACGTTCCCCATGACTCGTCGACTCTGGAGTGCGCTCTGCTTACTCTTGCTCGGGCTTGCCTGCCCGCTCGAAGGTTGCGCCGGGACCGAGACTGGCAACCCCAAGCCCCCGCAGCTGGAGTTGCGCCTCACTGCCTACTCGTCCGACTTCGGGCGCGTCTCCGTGGGACAAGCCGGGGGGGGGCTCGAGGTAGATCACGTCATCGTGAAGCTCGAGCGTGTCGAGCTGCTGCCGTGCTCGGGTAGCGCGAAAGGCGTCGAGCTCTCCGTGGGCGAGCTCGATCTGGCGCAGCGGCCGCCACGCTTGCTGCTCGCCGAGTCCGAGGAGACTGACTTCTGCGCGGCGCGCGTGTTGTTTGCCCGTGGGGCAGGTGAGGTGGCGCCCGAGCTGGCCGGGCGAAGCGCGCTCGTGCAGGGCGTGCGCGCGGACGGCGTGTCCTTTCAGATAGCGAGTGAGCAGGTGCTCACCGTGGACCTCGCCGCTAACCCGCCGACGACTCCGTTCGGTAGTCGGCGCTTGCTGCTCGGCTTCGATCTGGCCAAGTGGCTGAACGGGGTCGGGGTCGAAACGGCCGCAGCCGAGAACGGCGCTGTCACCATCGACCCGACGCTCGAGCCCGATGCGCTCGCCGTCTTCGACGCGCAAGCCAAGTCGGCCATGGCGCTCTTCGACGACGCTGACGGCAATGGTCAGCTCGCCTCCGACAACCAGCCGCCGGCTGCCAGCGCGGGCCCTTAGTCGCCCCGCAGGCCCTCGGGTCGCCCGGACTACTGCGCGAGGGTGCCGGGCAGGTCAGCCGCCAAGACTTGCTCGAACAGCACGCGGTGCCCCTCGCCGCTGGGGTGCACGCTGTCGTAGGGGTTCAACAGCGCCGGGACGGCGACGCCGTTGGCGTCTGCGAGCGGCGTCCAGAAATCGAGCGCGCGCTCGCCGAACGTGGCCATGACGCGGCCCCGGTAGCTGAGCTGCGCTGCGGTGCTGGCGAGCGTGTTCTTGTTGGGTTGGTTCGTGGCGACCCACGTGGGTACGCCCTTCGCAGCAGCCGTAGCGACGATCAACTGCAGACCTTCGATGACTTCGTCGGCCATGCCCATCTCGACGAGGGCCTGCGACGGGAACGCCACGATCAGCGCGTCCGGGTTCGTCGCGAGCGCGGCGGTGACGTTGTGCTGAGGGTCGACGGCGGGTTGACCAGACGGATTGGTGGTGCCCGTCGGCAACGCTTGATAGAAGCTGTAGCCAGACATCGCCAGATTGGTGATGGTCGAGCCTGGTCGCTCGAAGCTCAGGCGCGCCAGGTAGCGGTTCACCCAGCTGTCGTTGAGGCTGAAGCCGCCCTCGGGCAGGTTCTTGCCCGCCGCAGACGACGCGCCCAACACTGCGATGGCGATGGGCGTCGTGTCGGTGCTCGAAGCGCCGGCTTCCCCACCGATCGATCCGCCAATGGCACCGGCGCCACCGGTCTGTGACGGCGCGCCGCCAGCTCCCGCCACAGCGGTCGCGCCGGCTCGACCCGCGCTGGAAGAGCTACCACCTGGCGCGATTGGAGTCGGTGCACCTCCGGATCCGGGCTCGTTCATGGACAGCGCGCCGCCCGTCTGTTCATTGCCACCCGACGCCGCGCCGGCCGTGCCGGTGCTCGTGGCGCCCGCGCTGGGCAGCGCCGGGGAGGCTGCGTTGGTACTCGAACAAGCGACAGCGAACGCCAACGTGAACGCGCCGCCGAAGCAGAGTGTTTTGAAGGTCATTTTGGCAACCAATTTTCGATCAGCGTGAGCTCGGCATCGGAAAGCAGCTCTGGCCCGAATGCGGGCATGTAAGCGTGACGCTGCGAGACCGGCACCGGTGCGCCCTTGTCGTCGACCAAGTGACCCGCGCGCACGTAGTTGCGAAACTCGACGCCTTTGCGTCGAAACGGCGCAGAGTGATACGCGCTCGCGTAGGCAACGCCGACCGCGCCACCTCTGCCGTCGCTGCCATGGCAGTAGCTGCAATAGTCCGCGAACAAAGCCGCACCGGTAGTCGGTTGCGGCATTGCTCGGAGCCAACCGAAGATTGAGTCCAAGTCGGAGCTCGAGACCAGCGTGTCGGCGAAGGCTGGCATCGGAGCCGCGTACGCGGTGACCTGATGTGCTTCGCCGTTGCGCACCAAAAAGTCGAAAAGGTCACGCGTCGGGTGCTGGATGTCGGGCCCAAGCCGGGGCAACCCGGCGCCCGTGTCGCCGTGGCAAGTGGCACATCCGCCGGGGGCCATGAAAACATTCATCCAGCTCGCGCCGCCCGCGCCGGAAACGCTCCCGCCGCTGCCTGCCCCACCGATCGGGGCGCTGCTCGAGCCGCCCGCGCCTGCGCTGCTGGTCGGCGGCGAGCCGCCCGGATTGCCCGCTGACGCGCCGCTGTCGCTCGGTTTGCCCGGCGTGGCGCCTCCGCCGCCGCCGACCGGGCCTTCGGCAGCGGGCGCCGCTGTTCCGCCCGCGTTTTCCAGCGGCTCAGTCGCTGCCGGCTCGCCACCGCAGCCAAGCAAGATGAGGCCCGCCAAAACCAAACGCGAGTAAGCGTTTCGCATCTCACTCAGGGTGCCGATCGCCCATGGCCGTCGCAATCGCGATCGCCCGCCCGCGAGCCCCGACGGCGCTCAAACCGTATACGGCAGTATGCAGCCCCATCGTGCGCCGGCGCAGTGAGCAGCGCGTCTTGAAAGCAGGTCAGTGGGCGTAACTGAGCCCCGCTGTGTAGGTCTCGACCCAGCCTTTCAAGGCCGGCCGGTACGCGACCACGGCGTGCGCGTCGACCGCCCAGGCGTCGGTGACGGGTACATGAATCAAGGGCAGCGGTCGCAGGCCTGTGCGCTGGACCGAGCCGAACGCCAGGGTCACGTTGCGCTCGACCGAATCGAATGCGGCGCCTCCCAATTGCCCTTCGCTCAACGGGTTCAGACCGAAGCCCATCCCGACGTTGAAGGAGGCGGCACCCGGTATCGTCGCGGACAAGCCGAGCGTGAGCTGCGTCGTCCAAGTCGTGGGACCCTGAAAGCTCGCCCGCGACCAGCTCAGCGCGCCGAGCGCTGCCAGGCTGCCATTGAAGGTGAGGCCTTGGCTTTGGCGAAGCCGCGCGTCGGCGCCGAGCCCGACGAAGCTGGCAAGTGTCACGCCGAGCTTGTCGGCGTGGGTCACGCCCAGCACCGGGGCGCCGCCCCACAGGAACCAATTGAAGCGAGTCTCTCGCTCCGCGTCGAAGGCCAACGCTAGCGGCGCCGTCAACCACAGGCGGCGCGCGAGCCGCACTGACGCCCGTAACAAGAACACGCCGTCGCCGTCGGCGGCGCCCGCCCGGAGACCCGGGTCGATGATCGGCGCATGCCGAACGCCCGCCGCCACGCTGGCGTAGAAGCGCTGACCAAGCCAGCTGTTTTTGCTCGCGCCGCCGGCCGCGTCGCCTTTGGTGCGCCCGGCTTGCATGCCCGATGGCGTAAGCTCGCTCTCTTTCAGGTGAACCGTGCCGCCCGAGCTGAGCGAGACCACTCGAGCCAAGACGCCGTCGTTCGAGCGGCGCCGCACCAAATAGCTGCCAGCCGGTAGGCCCAAACGCAGGCTGCGCGCGCCCGGCGTGCTCTCGATCACGACCAACCCGTCACTCAGGCGCACGAGCTCGACGGGCCCTGTCTCTTGCTCGAAGACCAGCGTGGTGCGCTCTCGGGCCAACGTGGCCAACGGAAAGTCGCGCCGCCCGGCCAGTTTCATCTGAAAGCTGGGGTGTTGCGGTGACTGCCCGGCAAGCGCGGTGTCTCGAATCGTCAGCGAGCGCGCGTACTCGAAGGCCTCGTTCAACGTGACCACGCCGTCACCGCCGCGATCGGCCGCTCCGCGCAGGCCGGCGTTCCAGTAGTGCGTGAAGAACGAGCCGCCGAGCGTCTCGGTCTCGTGGGCGTTCTCTTGCCCGGCGCTCGAAGCGATCAACACCGAGCCTTCTTCGGCCAGGCCGCGCGCCGCTTCGATCTCGAACGGCTCCACCTTTTTTAGGCCCTTCGAGCCTGTCCAGCTGCCGCCGCGACACGAGTCGAGCAAGCCGACTCGTAGCTTGGCGCGCGGGTCTTCGAGGCGTTGCTTCAGGGCTGAAAACGCCAGTATCTCGCCGCGCGGGAAGATGCTGCGCTCATCGGCGTGTCCGGAATAGTAGAAGAACAGCAGCGTCTCGCCGCCGCGCTTACCAGCCTCGGCCAGCGCTTGGTCGAGCAACGCTAGCAGCGCGTCGGGCGCCGGATCGAACGCCAGCTTCACGTTCTGCTTGGCGAAGCCGCCGACCGAGATCAACACCTCGGCCACGCGCTTGGCGTCTTCGTGCGCGTAGCGCAGCGGGCTCCGGCCCGGCGGTGCCATATTGGCGCCGACCACGACCGCGATGCGCTGAACCTCGACGGCCCGCGCCTCCCGCGTGATCGCCACGCACAGCAGCGCCAACAAGCCGAGCCACAGACGCTTGGTCAAGGTGCGCTCGAGCCTCCATCGTTGTCCGGCGCGCTCGATTTCGGGAGCACGAACGGCAGCAGCGTCACTCCCGGCGGCGCTTTGCCCTGCAGCCAATCGGGCCAAACCGGCTCGAGCGCGGCGTTGCTGAAGGCGACCAGCAGTCGCTCGGCGCCTGGTTCGCTGTCGACCTCCCAAGCATCGGGCAGCGTGAAGCTTTCGCCCGGCCTGACGTCACTTTCGTAGAGCAGCGACGGCGCGTTCGGATCTTTGACCGAGTACACCGCCACGTGCCGAAATTGACCTGGATCGAGCTTGAGCCGCATGCGGTCGCCGGCGAACAAGGCGCGCTTGCCGTCCCACAGCTCGCTGCTCGCGCCATGCTTGACGTAAATCCATACGGACGTGAAGCCTTTCGTGCCGATGTACGGAGCTTCCTCGCGTGGTGCCGTCGGTAGGCTGGGCTGTGGCCGCAACGCGACGAACAGCAAGACGCCCGCTGCCGCGGCCACCAACGGTAGCAGCGTGAACGCGGAACGCAGCTTGGAACGGCGCTCCGCGTCGACCAGCTGGTGCACTCGTACGATACCCGACGCAGGCGCCGGCTCCGCCAAGGCTTCGACGTAGCCGCGACACTCGGTGCAGCTCTCCAGGTGCTGGGCCAGCTCCGCCGAAGGCGCGCCCAGCGCGGCGCGATCGAGCGCCAGGTACGAAGGATGACTTTGGGGTGAAGTGCTGCTGGTCATCAAGCGGTCTCCTGGAGGGCCCCCGTGCGTTCGTCGAAGCGTCCGAGCAGGCGGCGCACCGTGCGTTCGCCCACGCCCATCACCTCGGCTATTTCTGGGTGCGTCAGTCGATCGACGCGACTCAAGATCGCGGCCTCCAGCTCGGCTTCGGGACAACGGGCCAGTAGGGCTCGCAGCTGCTCTCGGCCAATGAAGCGCGCTTCGGATTCGCTCGCGATGTGCCCTTGTAGGGCGTGGTGAAGGTGCTCCAAATTCTCTTGGCTGAACGCACGGTGGCGCGCGCGGTCGATGACCAGGTGCGTCGCCGTTCGATACAACCACGCGGTCAAAGCCTGATTGTCCAGGGCCAGGTCGCGATGTTTCCACAGCCGCACGAACACCTCCTGCGCGACGTCTTGGGCGTCGGCGTGGCCGCGCAGCATGCGCCGGCACTTGGCCAAAACAATTGGAAAAACGCGGCGGTAGCAGCCCGCGAAGGCGTCGTCGTCAGGGGTGGGCATCGACCGGTCGTCGCCAGAGACGAACGCGCAACCCTAATCCGGCCACCTCGAAGCGGTTGGGCTTTCTTTTTTCCGTCAGTCGCACCACCGGCGCTCACCAGTCCGAAGGCCGGCTGGCGCAGCGACGGACTCCGTCGGGCCGAACGGCCACGCAGCTAACGCCCGCTTCGCAGTCGTGGTCGTTCACGCACCATTCGCTGTCGCAGGTACCCATGAGCGCGCCGGGAATCCAGACGCAATGCGAGCCTCCGCAATCGTCGTCACTCGTGCAATAGCCGACGCAATCGATGGCCGAGGGCCGCGTGGGATCGGCTAGCGCGTTGCATGCCGCATCGCAATCCACGGAGCTTGCGCAGCTGGAAGCGTTGCAAAGGTACAGGTTCACGTTCCCCGCGCACGGACAGGTAAAGTGTTGACTCGCATCTGCTGGCGGCGCGAGTTGGATCTTCAGCTCCGAGCACAGGTCGGGGAACGGCGGGATATCCGGAGTCGAGAGCGCCTCCGCATCGGGCCACTCGGCCTCGCCGGTCAACGTGCCGCGTTGGCTTGCGGCGACGCTCCCCGTTGTCCCACCGCCGCCGGTTGACCGCCCGCCACAAGCGCCCAACGCCGTCAGCGCGAGCAGAGCGAGCAAGTACCCTAGCGCTGCGTCAACGCTTGCAGTGTGTCGCGCCGTCGTCGTCATCGAGGGTAGGGACGAGGCATCGCCCCGAATCCGGCCACGCCACGGCCAGGTCTTTTTTTGTCAGGCGTGGCCGGATTGGCGGGCGCGGCACGTCTAGGGGGGGTGGCAACATGGGCTTCTTGGACTGGGATGCGATGGTTGATCGCGGTCGGCGCGTTGGCGCTGGGATGTGGCGGCAATGCGACGGGCCCGGTGCAAGGGGAGTCGGGTGGCGCGGGCGCGGCAGGGGGCGCCGCAGGGAGTGCGGACGGCGGATCCATGCGGTGCGCATGGATGCGGCGCGGAACCAGCTCTTGATCGCTGGCGCTTACCAAGAAATCGAGGTGGACGGCCCGCTACCCGCGGCATGGATTGCGCGCGATCAGTCTGGACGGCGACGTTGCTTGGGAGATGCGGGCTGAAGCCCTGACGGGGGAGCAGATCTACAACTTGGGAGGGTTGGAAGAAGCAGAGGCAGGGGCAGAAACGGGGGACCAGTCGTGGGACAGCCGCGCTTCTCCGCTGTACGACGCAGCCATCGACCGTCGTGGAAACATGCTGCTGCTTGCTCATTGCGCGATGGCTTGGAGTACGCTCGGGTTGGCGCTGCCGCGTGCACCAACTGAGCACCGCTAGCTAGGCTCGCTGCACGGCGCGTCCGTTCAGTTCGATTCAGATCCAT